>NZ_JBAKHU010000141.1:0-5457 GCF_036906895.1 Micromonospora sp. CPCC 206060 | reverse complement strand
GCGGCGGCCATCGCCGCCGGGGTGGCGCGTTGCAGCAGACCCTCCAGGCCGATCGTGGGGGCGTCGGCCGCCGGTGCGGGCCAGGCGGCCGGGTTGTTCGCCTTCCAGTCGTGCGGTTTGAGTGCGCGCAGGAGGTCGTGTACCTCGCCGGCGTGCATCTCGTGGAAACTGTCGCCGGGGATCCAACCGGTGGCGGGGGCATCGTCGGCCTCGAACTTCTCCGGCCCGATTGGCGCCAGACCGGCGTCGCGGTGGAACGCACTGTGCCGATGCGGGACCGCGACGAGACGGGATGAGGTGCGAATCCGGACCAGGTACGTATCGCCCTCCACCGTCTTGAGGTGGTCCTCGATACGCTTGACGTCATCGAAGGCGGCGCTGTGGCTGGCCGGCGCGGTCCGGTTCGCGCCGGTGGTGATTTTGCCGGTGACGGTCTTGTCTTCCTGCACACCGATGTTGGTCGCGCCGATCGGCCTGGCGTGCGACACCTCCACGTCGAGGTTGGGCCGCCACCGGGCACGCGACTGGCTGGCCGACGTGATGTTCAGGGACTTCTCGTATCGGCCGGTACCGGTGGTCTTGCCGAGCTTGCTGATGATCTCCAGATCGTGCAGTTTGACGAACAGCCGCATGGCCACCCGGTTGTTGGACTCGCCCCCGATGAACAGGTGCGAGCCGAGCAGGTATCCGGAGTCGCGCAGCGCGTCGGACAGGTGGTTGTCGACGCTGAGCCGGGACAGCAGGCCGTCCAGCGCCATGCTGCCCCGGTAGGCCGGGTCGTTGGCGTGCGAGCCGAGCACGTTGCCCATGAGGTGCCGGGCGGCCGGGTAGAGGTCGTCGACCAGGGCGCCGCTGACGTAGGCGTCGCCGGGCAGCGGCGGCAGCGCGCGCAGGTCCAGCCGCGTCGATCGGGGCATCGGCGTGGCCTCGGCCTGTCCCCGGGGGATCTTGAAGTCGATCCGCGCCTCGTAGTGACGGGTCTGCACCGGTTCCACCGGCGCGAGGGAGATCCAGTCGGCAAAACCGGCGGGCGTGTGGTGCAACGCCCAGTCCGTCGCGGTGTTCAGGGCCGTCATCATGTGGTTCAGCAGGTAGCTCGGCTGCCAGCCGTGCATGTTCAACCGGCTGAGCTCCAGGGAGATGCCGGCGTCGTCAGTGGCTTGGTAGTGCCCCGACCAGTCGTAGGTGGTCCGTTCCCGGACGGTCTGCGAGCCGCCCTTGACGCCGCGTGCCCCTCCCGGCGCGAACGACAGCGACCCGGCGCCGGCCACCGGGATGCCGTCGACTGAGAAGCCGAACTTGCCCGGCGTGAGGTTCCAGCCCAGCGCCTTCCCGAGGATGCGAGCGGTGGCGTCGTAGGCGTGCGCGTAGTTCTCGATGCCGTAGTCGGCTACCCAGTTGGTGTACTGCGGCCGGCCGCCCAGGGTGGCCGAGATCTTCAACTTGAACACTTGGGCCGCCATCCGGCCCTGCTGGTAGACGAAGTAGAACGACACGCCGTTGTACCGGTTCAGCATGTCGGCGAACACGATGTTGGCGCGCTGCCCGGACAGCGTGGCCTGCAGCGACTCGAGGCCGCCGGGCAGCGCGCCGACCACCGACTCGTCGGGGGAGAACATCAGCACGCCCCAGCTGGTCCCCGCCTCCGGCCAGTTGGCGTGGCTGGCGCCGAGCAGCCCGGGCCTGACGGTGTCGATCAGCGTCCGGACGGCGTCCAGCAGGGTCGTGGTGGGGCGCGGCCCGCCGTCGGCCGGAGCCGGCCCGGTAAACAGCGCCAACTCGTCGACACCCGAGTGGCCCAGCGTCCGGTCACCGGTCCGGGTCAGGTAGGGCGGCAGGGTCAGCGCGCTGAACGGGTTGACGTTCGGATCCAGGGTGATCCCGAAGTCGGCGGCGACCTGCGCGCGGCGCCGCGGGTCGAGCACGGCGCCGCGCTGCGCCAGGTCCACGTGCCGGTCGGCGAGCGTGTGCGCCCAGGTCTGGATCCGGTGCTGGACCAGGTACACGCCGAGGTCGGGCACACCGGCGACGGTGCGACCATCCAGCTCGCCACGCCACCGGCTGAGCAGCCCGGCCACGGTGTTGCCGCTGAGCACCAGTTCACCGCGGGACCACCGGCCCATCGCGTCGAGCAGTTGCGAATCGCTGATCGGCAGCTTTCCGGCCGCGTAGTGCGCCAGGGCCTCCGCCTCCGGCAGCAGGAACAGCATCGTACGGCTTTTCAGGTCGGCTCCGCGTGGCACGCTGACCTGGCTGACGACGAACCCGACCTGCTTGTGGATGCCGGCGCGGACATTGATGTCGTAGGGCGCGACGAAGGCGTACCCCCGTCCGAAGGCCAGCTTGAGCATCTCCAGGCCGCCGACGCGCTTGGTCTCGACCGTCTCGTTCTCGCTCACCCGCACGCCCGCCGACTCGCCGTAGCTGACGTTCAGCGGACCGAACTTGCGGCCGAGGCCGAAGTTGGGCAGGTTGAACGCCTTCGCGAACGACCGGCTGGCGGCGTTGCCGGCCTCGGCCAGGTACAGCTCGATCAGGCCGGTGACGTACTGGTCCGGGGTGGCTCCGACGAACTGCGCCCCCCGGATGCGGGGCACGTTGAGCGAGATCGCGGCGCTGGTGTTCGCCACGAAGCCGGGCTCGACCAGGGTGGTGGTGCCGTAATGGCCGCCCAGGATCTCCTTGAAGTTCGCCTCGACGGCGATCTGGTTGGACATGACGTCCACCGGCCCGGCCATCGGTCGGCCGGCCCGGGTCAGGTCTGGCGGCAACTGGTTCCGCACCCCGGCGCGCAGCCCGTGCGTGTCGAGGAAGTACACGACGCCCTGGTCGAGCACCGACGGTTCGGTGTCGACGGGGGCCACCTCGCTGAAGGTGGCCGGATCGGAGTTGAAGCGCAGCAGCGCGGCGCGCACGTTGGCGCGGACCGGCTCGGGCGAGGTGATCGGGGCGTCCCGGTCGCTGATCCGGACCGTCCAGACGAAGTCGTACGGGAAGTTGAACAGCATCACCCGGCCGCCGTACTCCTTCAGCTCCAGGCGGTTGATGATGCGGGTCAACCGCTCGGAGGCGCCGACGTTGCGGCTCACCGACCCGCCGATGAGTCCGACGGAACGAAGCCACTCGACGCCCGGCGGCATCGCGGCCCCCAGCCCGCCCTCCACCGACCAGCCCTGGTTGCCGCTCGCGCCCTGGCCGGCGATGCCGAGCGACATGGCGAGGGTGACCACGCTCAACTCGTCGGCGAGCCGGTCGAAGTGCACCGAGTCGCCGTCCGGGGTGACGTCCGCAGTGATCCGGGAGACGGCGTGGATGGTCACCTCGGCGGTACGCATCACCCCGTTGCGCCAACTGTGCAGGGTGAAGGGCATCCCCGCTGGCGGCTCCGGGGCCGACTCGCCCTCCAGGGCATCGGGGACATCAGAGTCGCCGTCCTGGGTGGCCGAGTTGAAGTGCGACTCCAGACCGTCGCCGCTCACCATCTTGTTGAACAGGTCCAGGTTGTCGATCGCGGCGTCGGTGTCGGGGTGGACGACCTCGTCATAGGCGTTACGCGCCCCCTCGATCACCCTGCCCAGCAGCGGCTGCTCCTCGGTGGGCGTACCCGGATCCGGGGTCGCCGGCCGGCTCTGCGCCGCATGCGCCCACGGTCGGTCCCCGTCCACGGGAAGGAACCCCTCGTCGGCCAGCACCTGCATGAGACCGGCCCGGATCTGCTGTACCGCCGGCTTGTCGATCTGCGGCAGGGACTGGCCCAGGCTGCCATTCCCCTCCAGAACGTGCCGTGGCACCAGGTTGCCGCCGGTGTCCTCCGGATGCGCGCCGACGTTGCGCAGCCGCTGCCGCCACTGGTCATGCGGCACCCTCTGCGGCCGCCCGCCCGTGGCGGGGGCCGGGGCCGGGATACCATCCGCCAGCCCGGGGATGGGATCGGGGGCGAAGGCGCCCGCGTCGACGCTGAACCCGTGGTCGAAGGCGTCCGGCTCGGACATCCGGATCACCGCCGACCCGTCCACCGCGGGCGTCGGCCGGGGCCAGTCCCGTGGCCGGCGCGAGGTGGCCACCTCGGCGGTCCATTCGAAGCCAACCTTACGACCGACCGTGTAGCCGGTGTACCGCTCGACCACCACGTTCAGCGACGCCCGCGTGACGCCACCACTGTCGTTGCTGGTCCAGCTCATCCCGGCGCGAGCGGAGATACCGAGCTTGGCCTTCTCCTTGTACACCTGCGGATCGTCGTAGCGCTTGGCCAACGGCAGATCGGCCGCGCCACCCACCGACAGCCCACTGGACTGCTGGACGGTGACTTCGCCGCCCTGCCCCACGATCCCGGTACGTACCTTCTCGATGTGGGCCTTGTCGCTGGCCTCGCCCACCAGCTCGCTGGCCTCGCCCACCGGCGTGGAGTCACCGTCGCCGACGCCCACCTGCACGGAGTCGCCGACCCGGCGGCCGTACACCCGGATGCTGGCGGCCGCGAACCCGCGGTCGTGCACCGTGAACGAGAAGCCCCGGGTCGACGCGCCGGCAGCACCGTCCACCGCCGGCGTACGCCGGTCGTTCACCGCCTCGTCGAGGTGGACTTCCAGGTTCCACAGCTTGCGCTGCAGCTCATTGCGCATCGGACTTTCGATGGACATGTCGAAGCCGTCGGCACGCAGCTGGGCGATGATGTGGTCGTACAGCTCGTTCAGGCCGGTGATGTTGCTGGCGGAGAAGAGTTCCGGCAACCGGGTCAGGTTGTCCCGCATGTCGTTTGGCAGGTCGGCGACCACCTGATCGCCAGCGGTCTTCAGCAGGTGGTTGGGGATCGCCACCAGCAGCGGGGCAGGCTCCTGCCCGTCCGGCGGCTCCGGCAGCTCCACCGCCTGGAACGACTGCTCGTCGCCGCGCGTCTCGATCGACCACCCCGGCTCGTCGTACGAGTAGAACGTCGAATCCGCGCGGGTGTCCAGCACCCGGCCCTTCTCGGCGTCGATCAGGTAGGAGGTCTTCTGGTCGACCTTGTTGAGGGTGGCGTTGAAGCGGGGTCCCCAGTGGGTCATCGGGCCGAGCGGCACGTCGGCGTTGAAGTCGCCGCGCAGCCGCACCGCCCGGGTGTTGGTGCCGTCCGACTGGCTGTGCGCACCGGTCTGGAAAACACCCTGGGTGAACTGGTTGGCGTGGAAGTCGTCGCTGGCGCTCGTCCCGCCCTCGGTGCCATCCGGCGACGGCCCGGGCGTCTCGGCGTCGAACGAGCCGGCCGGGTTCGGGACGAGCCGCGGGCCGTCCGGTCGCAGGCGGGCGAGCACCTCAATGCCACCCAACGTGAACAGGTACCCGTCCGGGGCGACCACCTGCCGGTAGTTGTTGAGCAGCCGCTCGTGCAGCATTTCCCATTCGCTGGCCGGCACCGTGACGCCCCGCCGGGCCGCGTCGGCGCGCAACGCCTGCTCGATGCGGTCCAGGTCCGGCAAT
>NZ_JBAKHU010000140.1:0-5786 GCF_036906895.1 Micromonospora sp. CPCC 206060 | reverse complement strand
GACTTGGACTCGCCGGGAGGGTACGCCCCCACGGCGCTCATCCACAGGTTTCGAGCATTGCTCCGGCGCGAGTTCGGGTTCTCTACGTCCGGCACAGCGGATAGCCGCACCGTACCAATCGTGGTCTTCATACGTCTAGGTACGTAGAAGGTCGAGGCTGTTCGTGGGGGGACTTCTACGGTCGGGGGTATGGAGTTCGACCCGGACGCCCGCATCGATCACGGTGCGCCGTTGTCGCCGTATCGCCAGCTGGCCGGCATCCTGGCCGCGCGGATCGGCCGTGGTGACTGGCAGCCGAACCGGGCGATTCCGTCTGAGTCTCAGCTTGTGCAGGAGTACGGGTTGGCCCGCGCGACCGTGCGACGCGCGATCGCGGTGCTCGTGGACCAGGACGTGTTGTTCGTGGTGCCGCAGCGCGGGACGTTCGTGAAGCCAGCGACCGAGGGCTAAGAAATCCAGTCTTCTGGATGTCACTCTCTCCGGTTGCTGGCGAGACGTGGCTATCGGCGCGATGCTAGTGGAGGGAATCGGGGGTTGTTGATCTTTAGCGTCCCTGGTCAAGAAGCCGGTTCCCCGCACACGCTGGGGTGATCCGACAGCCCGCATGCCGACCCGGGCGCGGGATCAGTGTTCTCCGCATACGCGGGGGTGAACCCAGCACTCCCGCGACGAACGACGTGTCATATGGGCGCTGGTCGGGCGAACCTCGGTGGGGGCCAAAGACCGCGCCGACTCGGGGTGAACGTGATGGCCGCGATCAGCAACAGGGGGAGTTGCATTTCACCTGCTACCAGGGCTCTTTCGGGGGCAAGGTGGTGCTGGGTCTACTGCCCTGCCTGGTAGGGGGACCGGTTGCGTTCTCCGGCCCCCCAACCAAGCCTGAGAACTACTGCGTCGGTGTCGGAGTCGTTTGCTGGATCCAGTCTTCGTTGCAGACAAGGGTCGTTCCTGGCACATCGCAGTGGGTTTGCCACACCTCGCCCGTGGTGGTCAGTACCTTGACCCAAGCGTCGTTGCCCTGAGAGGAGATGGCAACACCACAGACCGTAGCCCCCGGGTAGCCGCCATTGTTACTCAGGTCGAGCCAGGTGTAGGGGCCTTCTGTGGGCTGGAGAATGCGCCGCCCCGCGTACGTCACTCCATCCGAGACCACCGCGCTGAACTCCTCGGCATTTGACGGCGCGTAACTGTCGATATCGGCGCACGGTCCGGCAGGTCCCGTCGGACCGGTCGGACCGGTCGGACCGGTCGGACCAGCGGGACCCGCCGGACCCGCCGGACCCGCCGGACCTGTCGGTCCCGGGAGGCCACCTTTGTGTAGCCACCACCGCTTGTGATGCTTCTGATAGCCCTCGTCCCCGGACCAGTCCTCGTAGTCCCCGGACCAGTCCTCGTAGTCTCCGGACCAGCTCTCGTAGTCTCCGGACCAGCTCTCGTCAGCACTCGTTATCGCGCTCAGGTCGTCTACCCGAGGGCTGGCCGCTGCAGCTCCGCCTGTGATCGCCACGCTGGCGATTGCGAACGCGAGTGATGCCAGGGCGCCACCGGTCACCCATCGACCGTGCCCCGTGAGGGGACCCAACCTTGAACTCGTGCAAGGGTTCCGGTTCATTCGATCTTCCTCTCTCTGTGCGTCAGGAAGCCCGGAAGGATTCCCGGGAGTCCCTTACCTCCTGCGGCTTCAGCCTATGGACCTAAAGGCGAACATCGCCCGCGTTTCTACTTCCTGGCACCTGGAAGGGTGATATGCACGATCAGTCGCCGTCGTGCCGCAAGGTCCGTCTTACCGTGAGCGGACGACCCGCAGACGCCGAGGAGGTGAGGGCATGAAGCCGTCCATCTGCCTGTGCATGATCGTGAAAAATGAGGCGAAAGTGATCGAACGCTGCCTCGAATCCGTACATGGCCTGGTGGACACCTGGGTCATTTCCGACACCGGCTCGACCGACGGGACGCAGCGGCTCATTCGATCCGCGCTGGGCCTCATTCCTGGTGAACTGTACGAGGAGCCGTGGGTCAACTTCGGCCACAACCGGAGCCTGAACATCGCGCACGCTCGCGGTCGCGCCGACTACCTGCTTCTTCTCGACGCCGACCTCGTCGTTCGCCAGGATGGGCCCTTGCCAATATTGACCGCCGACGCCTACATGCTGCGGCACGAGGGTCCCGTCGAGTACCGCGTTAAGCGCCTGGTCCGTGGTGATTTCCTATGGCGATATGAGGGAGTTACTCACGAATATCTGACCTGCGACACGTCGGACCGTCAAGAAAATATGGACGCGCTGGTGATCGAGGATCATGCAGACGGCGGGTCTCGCCATGACAAGTTTGAACGTGACGCGAAACTGCTCAGCGCCGAACTGGAACGTAATCCCGACAACTCCAGAAATGTCTTCTACCTTGCTCAGACCATGCGTGACATGGGCTGCGTCAGTAAGGCGATCAGGCTTTATGAGTGTCGAGCGCAAATGGGTGGCTGGGCCGAAGAGGTTTACTACGCATTGCTTCAATCTGGAGTTCTCAGAGCAGAAAGCAACGACTGGCCGGGTGCGATGGATGCTCTCACTCGCGCATGGGAGGTTCGTCCACAGCGCCTCGAGGCGTGCTATGAATTGTGCTCGCGATTGCGCCAAAGGGGGCGCCATCATGCGGCGTACGCGATGGCACGTGCCGCCTTAGACCGACCGGCGCCGGACGATCTACTGTTTGTCAGTCCTTGGGTGTACCGCTGGGGCATCCTGTTCGAGTATTCGATTGCGGCCTATTGGGTTGGCGAGTTGAACGAATCCCTCCGGGTTTGCGATCGCCTTCTCGCTTTGCCGGACTTTCCCGACCACTATCGCACGCAGACCGTCGCCAATCGCGCATATGCGGTTCCCTCGCACTCGTAGCATCGATCTTGCTGAGGTGGCAACAGCAGGGCACAAGAATTTTCTGAGTGTTCGCTCCAACCAGGCCGGCGTGGCCGCTGATCTTCACAAACCACTGCGCCGGGTTGCGTCTATGGGAGTGGTGTACGACTTGCCCGTAATGGGCGTGTCGATTAGGTGGGGACGGCCACCGCGTGATTCGCCGAGGCGGCCATATCGAACGAAGGAGAGTGGTGCGATGGTCGCATCGGAGGCGTGGCTGCTCCCCGCACACGCGGGGTGATTCGCCGGTAATCGATGCAAGGCGATGGCTTGCATGATCATCGGGCACAGATCCGGCACAACTGAGCCCGAAAACCCCTGTGAAACGTCGAGAGACGTTGGAGGTTGTGGCCCTGGTCAGAGGCCGGATCTGCCCGATTCCAGATGATCCCTACGCAGCCTGCGGCGTTAGGGGTTCAAATCCCCTCAGCTCCACCCAGTTCAAAGGCCGTTTCCGCCAGTCGGAGACGGCCTTTTTTCGATCTTGTGCAGCGGTGGGGTGCAGCATCGCCCCCGGCACGCAGACCGGGGGCGTCGCGACGTGCCAGGTCAGCTCGTGAAATCGTCCCGCGCGTCCCGAGCGTCTTCCTGGACGTGCTCGCCGGGCTGCTTGCCCCGTATCTCATCCCGTTTCACCACCTGTTCCGCCTCAGACCGCTCTTTCTGGGTCATGTCGCCCATCCGTGCCCGAGCGGCGCCGGCCACCTTCTCGACCTTGTCCTTCGCGCTCTCCAAGCTCATGTCGCCTCCCTGTCGTCCTTGGCGGGGCGGTGTCCGCCCCGCCTGGCCTGCGTCCCCGTCCGTCCGTGGATGAAAACACTGGTCAGTTCCCGAACTGGTCACCGAGGCGCTTGAGGGCGGTCTAGGTTGCCTTCGAGGTGAGATGTTCATGGTCACGGCGATCTGGCTGTGCCGGAGGATCGCAGCACGCCCACGCCCACGACCCGGTATCAGGCCGCCTACCGCTGGTCGAGGTATATCGGGTGACCACGAGCATCGCGCCGCGCACCTGGTCGACGCGGCACGGGCGTACCTGCTGACCGGCGACCCGGTCCACGCCGGCCGCGTCCTCGTCGACGCCGAGCGGACCGCGCCGGCCGAGATCCGCCACCGATTAGCCGCCCGGGAGGTACTCGCCCAGGTGACCCGCGACCGGCGAGCCCCAGCGGCGATCATCCAGCTCGCCAACACCCTCGGCGTCGCCTGAGTACGAGGAGGCTGCGGTACGGCAGCGGAGGCCTTTTCCGGTCTTGTGCAGCAGCGGAGCACAGCAGTTGCTGACCGGGCGAGACGGAGCTGCAACACAATGTGTGCCAGGGCCTCAATCCCGCCGTGTAGCGCTCGGTCAGGTGGAAAGCTGGATGGCTGTGGACAGGGAACAGGTGACGGACTGGCTTGAGGCCTACGAGCTGGCGTGGCGGTCGCCGGGGACGGAAACGCTCGCGACGATCTTCACCGAAGATGCGAGCTATCTGCAGGGGCCGTACCAGACACCCGTCATCGGACTGCCGGCCATAGCCCGGATGTGGGAGGACGAGCGCGACGGCCCCGACGAGGTGTTCCAGATGGCCACCGAGGTCGTCGCAGTCGAGGGCAACACTGCGGTGACGCGAGTGGAGGTCCGGTACGGCGACCCAGTCCACCAGGAGTACCGCGACATGTGGATCATGCGATTCGCCGAGGACGGGCGCTGTAGATCGTTCGAGGAATGGCCTTTCTTGCATCGAGGGGTTCAAATTCCCTCAGCTCCGTCGTCTGAAAAGGCCGTTCCGCCCGTCGGAGGCGGCCTTTTCTGATCTTGATCGGGTCGGGGGTGCCCCCGGTGGCCACGGAGTCGCCGTAGGGTGGGCGCGTGACCGAGATCCTGTTGTTCCACCATGCGCAGGGGCAGACCCCCGGCTTCCTCGCCTTCGCCGAGCAGTGGCGGGCAGCGGGGCACAAGGTGCACACCCCCGATCTGTACGACGGTGCCACCTTCGGAACCGTCGACGAGGGGGTCGCCCACGCCGAGTCCGTCGGCTTCGACGAGATCATCCGGCGGGGTACCGCCACCGCTGCGAGCCTGCCGGGCCGCATCGTCTACGCCGGCTTCTCGCTCGGTGTGCTCCCGGCCCAGTCACTCACCCAGACCCGTCCCGGCGCGCTGGGTGCGCTGCTGCTGCACAGCGGTGTACCGACCGCGACCTTCGCGAGTCCGTGGCCAGCCGGAACCCCGGTGCAGTTCCACGCGATGGCTGGCGACGAGTGGGCAGAGGTCGACGTCCTACAGGAGTTGTCCCGAGAGATCAGCTCTGCTGAGCTGTTCCTCTATCCCGGCAGCGGTCACCTCTTCGCGGACCCGAGCAGCGACGACTACGACGAGGCGGCGGCGGAGTTGCTGATGCACCGCACCCTGAGGTTCCTCGACCGCCTCAACTGACCGGCGACGGGAGAGACGGGAAGGGCACGGGATGGGTGTCTACCTGAGTGTCCGGGGTTGGCTCGAGTGTGTGGACGACCAGGAGAGGCTGGTCTGGGACATCGTCCGGCGCCACGACGACGATTTCTACAGTCGTGGCTGGTCGACCCTCAGCGGCCCGAACGGCGACACCTGTGTCTTCTACTGCGGCACGATCCGTGAGCAGGCCACCGAGTGGTTCCTCGGGAAGTTGCGGGACATCGCCCGTATCCCGCCGCCGGCTGACCCCGCCGACCTGGTCCGTGGACTCTTCCTTGCGCACCATGAACAGCACGGGATGCAGGAGTGGCAGCTCCGCGACGGGGGTCTGTTCGTTGCGTCCACCGGCGGCCGGTACGACTATCTGGCCGCTTAGCCTCGATCCACCGATGAATGTCGGGTCGGCGGGACCCCGGAGATAGAAAGTGCCCTCTGAG
>NZ_JBAKHU010000139.1:0-5818 GCF_036906895.1 Micromonospora sp. CPCC 206060 | reverse complement strand
CCTCGGTTCCTCGCGCGCCCGCGCGCAGGGCGCGACTCCAGAAACTCCAGAAACCCGGCCCCCCCGAAGTTTCCGGTTCCGGACGGACAGCGGGCACCGGAGGCCGCGGTGACGGCTGCGGCGCGGTCGCGCCCGCGTTTTGTGGTCCGCACGTGCGGAACCACCCACGGCCCGGCCTCGCGCGCGTGTGCGTAGGCGCGTCTCGAAAGTCTCGAACGAGGCCGCTACCTGGTTGGCTTCTGGGCCATGCGGCGCAGGACTTCCCGGGAGCCGACCCCGGGGTCAACGCGCGCAGCGTCACCGGCACGTCGAGCACGACCAGGTGCGCGTAGTGCCGGTCCGGGTCGACACCTTCCCGCACGAGGCCGTGCAGCGCGTGTCGCCTGTGAACTAAAAGAACCTCTTTTTCTCCAACTTGCTCCGGCCAGACCGCGGTGGGTCGCGCCGGAGCGACCTTGGCCGCGTGGTCGCGGACCCGAGCGCACTTGACGGCGCGCACCACGAGGCGACGTCGTGGTCCTCTCCACTGGTCGGTGGTGAGGTTGTCGTGCTGGTCGCCGCCCTCAATGTCCACGCATCAACGCAGCGGGTGCCGCACGTCGACGTCGACGCGCAGGGCGCGGCCGTCGGGCAGCCGGTAGAGCAGCCAGCCGGACACGTCGTAGTCGATCAGCAGGTCGATCAGGTCGTCCGGGTTGGTCACCGCTGCTCACCCGCCCGGCCGGTGTGGACCTGGTCGAGCTGGGCCTGGAGTCGGGCGGCGTCGGCGCGGGCGTCGGCGGCGGCCTGCTCGGCGGTCCGCCGGTCGGTGTGGAGCTGCTCGACCTGGCGGCGTACCTCGGTCAGGGCGGCGAGGGCGCCGCGCAGCTCGGCCTCGGCGTCGCGGCGGGCCTCGGTCGCCTCCGCGAGTGCGGTCCGGGCGGTGTCCCGTTGGGGGTTTCCTAACGCTCGTGTCACCGGGGATCATTTAGTTGATCTCTGATTGAGGGATGGCCTTGGGTCCGGTTCGGCCGGGATGATGTCCGTCTGTAGACTGGGCTTCCGGAGAATTTCTCTGATCTGGTTGAGCATTGGACGCTGCTGGAGTCGGAGACCGACCTGCTGGCGACGAAGCGTGGCGCGACTCGGCTCGGGTTCGCGGTGTTGCTGAAGTTCTACGGCCGGTACGGCCGGTTCCCTCGTGGACGGGCCGAGGTGAAGCAGGACGCGGTGGAGTTCGTCGCGGCGCAGGTGAAGATGCCCGCCGCTGACCTCGGTCTTTACGACTGGGACGGGCCCACCATCAAACGCCATCGGGCCGAGATCCGCCGGTTCTTCGGGTTCCGGGAGTTCACCGTCGACGACGCGGCGAAGCTGACCGACTGGCTGGCCGGCGGCTACGCCCAGCGGGTGCGCAGGCCCGAGCTGGTGCGGGAGCAGTTCCTGGCCGAGTGCCGTACGCGGCAGCTGGAGCCGCCGACGTCGGGACGTACCGATCGGATCGTCAACGCCTCGCTCGCGCGGGCTGCCGACGCGGTGGCCGCCCGGGTGGCGGGTCGGCTGGACGCGGGAACGCTGGCCCGGCTGCTGGGCCTGGTCGAGGTCCATGACCTGGACACCGACGCTGAGGCAGACGAGGACCCGAGCCTGCTGCGCTGGCTGAAGTCGTCGACCGGCGACATCAGCCTGCCCACGATGCACGACGAGGTGGACAAGCTGGAGACGATCCGCTCGTTCGCGCTGCCGGCGAAGCTGCTCGGGGAGGTGGCGCCGAAGGTCGTGGCGGAGTGGCGCAACCAGGCGATGATCGAGTCGCCGAGTCATATGCGCCGTCATCCTGAGCCGCTGCGGGCGGCGATGCTGGCCGCCCTGCTGGTCAACCGGCAGCAGGAGATCACCGATCAGCTGGTGCGGCTGCTCGTCGGCGCGGTACGCCGGATCGGGCTGCGGGCGGAGAAGAAGGTCGCCCGGGAGATGGTCAACCAGTTCACGCGGGTGGCGAGCAAGGAGTCGCTGCTGCTGAAGGTCGCCGACGCGGCGCTGCGCCGCCCGGACGACACGGTGCGACAGGTGGTCTACCCGGTGGTGGGCGAGGACAACCTGCAGAACCTGGCCAAAAGGAGTACGCGTCGAGCCGGACGGTGATCCAGCAGCGGTGGCATTCCAGCTACCAGCAGGCGTACTCGCGGCACTACCGGCAGGGGCTGATCCGGCTGTTGCAGGTGCTGGAGTTCCGGTGCGAGAACTCTCACCAGCCGGTGCTGGAAACCCTGGCCGTGGTGCGGCGGCACGCGGCGGAAACGGCCAGCCCGTACTACCCGGACGGGGAGACGGTGCCGTGGCATCGCGGCCTGTCCGGGCCGTGGGAGCAGTTGGTGTTTCGCACGGCGCAGGGCGGCCGCAAGCGGGTGGTGCGGTCGCTGTACGAGCTGCGCACCCTGGACGCGCTGTGCGACCAGCTCAACTGCAAGGGCGTGTGGGTCGTCGGCGCCGAGGAGTTCCGCAACCCCGACGAGGACCTGCAACCGGACTTCGCCGAACGGCGCACCGAGCACTACGCCGCCCTGGCCAAGCCGCTGGATGCGACGGAGTTCATCGCCGCCATCCGCGCCGAACACGAGACGGAACTCGGCGCGCTCGAGGATGCTCTGCCGAGCCTGGACTTCCTGGAGATCGCCCCGCGCGGCAAAGACGGGGCGATCAAGCTGACGCCGCTGGATGCGGTGGCCGAGCCGCAGAACCTGACCCTGCTCAAGCAGGTCATCGTGCAGCGGTGGGGCATGGTGCCGCTGATCGACGCGCTGAAAGAGGCGGTACTGCGTTCCAACTGCCGCTCCACCATCGCCTCCCTGACCGACAAAGACGCCGTGGACGAGGACTTTCTGCACCGGCTGCTGCTGTGCCTGTACGCCTACGGCACCAACACCGGCGTACGCGCGGTCGCCGACGCCGGCGCGCACGGGCACAGCGAGAAGCAGCTGTACTACGCCGCGCACCGCTACCTGACCCCAGAGCTGGTGCAAGCGTTAGCGATCGACGTCGCCAACGCGACGTTCCGGGTCCGCCAGCGAATCTGGGGCGGCGGATCCACCGCGGTCGCGTCGGACTCCACGCACTTCGGGGCGTGGGACCAGAACGTGTTCACCGAGTGGCACTCGCGCTACCGCTCCCGCGGCGTGCTGATCTACTGGCACGTCGAGCGCAAGAGCGTCGTCATCCACTCCCAGCTGATCCACTGCACCGCCTCCGAGGTGGCCGCGATGATCGACGGGGCGATGCACCACGGCTCCGACATGGATGTGCGCTCCAACTACGTCGACACCCACGGCCAGTCGCTGATCGGGTTCGGGCTCACCCGGCTGCTCGGCTTCGACCTGCTGCCACGCATCAAAAGGATCAACCACCTGCGCCTGTACCCGCCCGCCCGGGGCTGGATCGCCCGGTATCCGGGCCTGGCCCCGGCGATAATGAACCGGGCCATCGACTGGGACCTGATCGCCCGCGAGTACGACCACATGATCAAATACGCGATCTCGATCAAGAACAAGACCGCGTCGACCGCCGCCATCATGCGCCGCTTCCACAGCGCCAACGCCATGAACGACACGTTCCAGGCGATGCAGGAGGCTCGGCCGGGTGCAGCGCACCATCTTCGCCTGCCGGTACCTGCGCGACCGCGAGCTCCAGCGGGAGATCAACTCGGGGCTGAACGTGGCCGAGTCGTGGAACTACGGCAACTCGGTGATCTTCTACGGCAAGGGCGGTGACATCCCTGGCAACAAGCGCGACCAGCAGGAGCTGTCGGTGCTGTGCCTGCGCGCGTTGCAGGCGTCGATCGGCTACCTGAACACGCTGATGATCCAGGACGTGCTCGGAGAGGGCCTGGTCGCGCTTACGACCGAGGACGAGCGCGGGCTCAACCCGTTGTTCTGGTCGAACATCTCCCCCTACGGCGAGGTGAAACTCGACATGCGCCGGCGGATCACCCTGACGGCCGACCAGGCCGCTGTCACACCCGACGACGAAGCTCCCCTCAGCTGAGACCACCTGACGACCACGGAAAGAGCACGATGACACAGGCGAACTCGATGACCTACACCAGGATCTGCGCGACCGGATGGGCCTGGCCCTGACCGAGCACCTACAGCTGTCGAGCATCACCGACCTGGCCGCCACCGACGCGACCACCACCATGCTCGTCAACATCGTCGTATCGGTCGGGCAGTTCCAGCGCGACCTACAGAACGAACTCACCCGTGACGGGCTGGCCGCAGCCTGGGCCGCCGGCAGCGTCTCCGGACGGCGCGCCCGGCACGTCGAGCTCGGCGTCACCGAGCAGATCCGTCAGGCATACCGCGACGGGTCGAGCATCGCCGCCCTCGCCCGCGACCACCGCGTCAGCCGCGGCGCGATCCGCACCGCTCTAGCCGACTTGCTCCCTAACCAGCCCGAACGGCCCGCGCCGGCCGCACCCGTGGCGCAGGCGGTCCGCGTGGAGATCCCCGGCAAGGTCGCAGACCACCTCGCCGCCCGCGCCGACCTCGGCGAAGCCGAGCAGCACGCCCTGCGCCGAGGCCGCACGGTCCGGCGCGGCCAGGGCCACAGCTGCACGTCACCGCGCTGCCTGAGATCCACCTAGCGCTACTGGCCGCCGCGGCCCCGCTCGACACCGACGGGGCCTCTTCCGCCGACCGCAAGGCGTACCGGATCTACACCGACCGACTCAAAGATCGTCGCTAGCGCCAATCTCCGTACGGATCCTTTCCAGCCCCGGAGAGGCACATGCCGATCGTGGTCAGTCCAGTGGATCCAGATCGTCGTCCGCCTCGGCCTGGTCGTCGACGGCGTTGAGTTGCAACGCCTCCCGCAGCCACGTCAGTTCGTCCTCGGCGAGCACGACGGTGGTCCACTGCTTGATGACCTGCTCGTCGCTGGCTTCGCCGTCGCCTTCGTACTCGCCGGGCAGCCGCACCGCGATCCACACGTCGTCGCCGAGCAGCTGCGCGGCCGCGCGCACGGACGTCACGGTGGGATCGGCGAACAGGCTGTGGTCGGCGCCGAGGTCTTCAGGTCGATGCCGAACTCGTCGTCCCAGTCGTGCTCGGCGGCCAGGCCCGCGGTCACGAGCACTGCCAGGCCGGGGCGCTGCTCTGCCGGTGCGGCCAGTCCTTCCCGGTATGCGCCGTACTGCTCGAAGGCGGCCTGCGGATGCAGATCGAGGTGTTCGCCGATCTGCCACCAGTCGGCGCCGGCGGCGAGCATGTCGCGGGCCACCGCAGTGCGTACGCCGGCGGCCAGGCCGCCCAGTTGGCCCGCATGGGTGGCCGCTTGGCGCAGGTCTCCGGCGTCGATCGCGTCGACGGCGCCCTGTTGTCGGGGTACGTCCTGGAGTGCAGAGCTACGTACAGCTGATCTTGCAGAGGTGCGCACCGTTTGTCCGTCGTCTATAGGTGGTTGGGGTTGAGGCTGTTCGGGTCGTGATCGGGCAGGCGTGGGGCGGCGGGCGATGGGGGCGTTGGATGAGCAGCGGTGGCTGGATGTGCGTCGGTTCCGGGCGTTGCACGAGGCTGGTGCGAGTGTCTCGGAGATCGCTCGTGAGACGGGCCTGAACTGGCGGACGGTGAAGAAGTATCTGGCTGCTGGGGCTGGCGAGGTGGCGCCGCTGGTTCGGACGCGGCCGGCTCGTGGGCAGCTGATTGATGTGTTCGCGCATGTGATCGATGCGTGGTTGCGGGCGGAGTTGCTGCTCAAGGGCACGGTGATCCAAGTTGCGTCGGGCAGAGTGGTGTACGGCAGACCTGCAGCTCAGAGCCGGTTTGGCGTAGACGTGAGGCGGCCA
>NZ_JBAKHU010000138.1:0-5876 GCF_036906895.1 Micromonospora sp. CPCC 206060 | reverse complement strand
TGGCCGCCTCACGTCTACGCCAAACCGGCTCTGAGCTGCAGGTCTGCCGTACACCACTCTGCCGGACGCAACTCTGCGCTGGCAGAGAAACGCTGCCCTGCTCGGGGTTGGACTCCTGGCGGATCAACCTTGCCGCGGAGAACATGTGGGTCTGCGGCGGCAGCCGGTAGCCCGCCGAGTACGTGCTCACCGCCCGCATCACTTCGTCCTCCTGCGTGCGGATCAGCCGACGACACCCCGCCGGCTCCGGCGCGTGCCGTACCGGCGTTCAGCGCGGGCGGCCGTCTCCCGGCGAGATCGGTAGCGCGACGGCGTCCGCACTGCCAATCGGAGTGGCGGAGTGCGCCGGTGGCGGCCGGTCGTTGGCCGGTACCCGCGAGTAGAGACGGCCCTGCCCCGCCGGGCCCGATCGCCCGGTCACCACGCAGGTGATCAGATGAACCGGCGGGGGTGGCGCGACGAATCGGCCCGGACCCCAGCGCACCCAGATCGAGATACGGCCCGCCGCCGCCTCCGCCAGCAGCTTCTCCACGGTACGACGCCGGTCGGTGTGGTCCACCTCGATGACGACGGGCGGACCGGTCGGCCGGGCACAGGCCACGTCGAGTACGGAGTACTGCCCGGACAGCGGCGGGGGCAGCGGCAGGACGCTGGATGCCCGCCGATAGACCCGCCAGCCCGCAGCACGACCCCAACCGACCACCGAGTCGATGATCAGCGCGGTCACCTGGTCGGTCGTGGCGTCCCGGAAGGTCAACTCGTCCAGCCGGCGGACGAGCGACGCGGCGACCCACTCACTGTCGTCGGCGACGTGCATGGCCGGCAGCGTAGCGCGTGACGGTTGCGCGACCAGGCCTGACCTTCCGTCGCCGGACTCCCACCTGCACCGCCTGCGATCGGCTGGCGTGGCGGTGGGTTGTCGCGCCCGGCGGAACAAGCAGGTGGGGGCAACCTGGGCCCATCCGTCCTCCGCGGTGGCATGGCGTACGGGGACACGTAGGCGCCGCCACGTCGCTCACCGAGCAGCGCCGTCCAGCCGGTGTCGTTCGATCGGCGGTCCCACACCCTGGAGCCCTATCTGTGCAGGGTGTCTTCCGGTCGTCGCACATCGTCCAGCTCAGGAGTTGCCTCAACAGTGCCGGTCCGCACTGGTCAGGGGCGCGTAGCGCGAGGCCGGCGGCACGTACGCCACCGGCGCTGCCGCCGACCGGACGATGCTGGTTGGCGTGGTGGGTGCTGCGGCGCCCGACGCAGCCTCTTCTCCGATGCTCGATCCGCCTGGTTGTCGAGTCGGGAGGGCAACACTACTTCGAGCCGAACAACCCCTCTTGCGCCTCTCCCCCTGGCTCACGCCTGGGCTGCACGGGCCGAACGAGGGCCACACGATCGGCGTCGACAGCCGAAAAGCCCGGGCACCGCGACCGGGCCTGGCCGGACAACGTCCCGGGTCAGTGATGAAAAGCAGCCGATGTCAGTGCACCGGGTCGCGTTGCGCAGGGGGCACTACCCGAACTGGTCGCGGCGGCGTGTCAGGTAGGCGGTCTCGGCAGTGTTGCCCGCCAGTTCGATGGCTTTGTCGTACGCCGCGCGCGACTTCTGGCTACGGCCCAGCCGGCGCAGCAGCTCGGCACGGGTCGCGTGATAGGCACGGTAGCCGGCCAGGTTGTGCTCAAGCCGGTCAACGGCCGCCAGTGCCACCTCCGGCCCGTCAAGCTCGGCGACCGCGATGGCCCGGTTGAGGGCGATGATCGGTGAAGGGTCGAGACGGACAAGCTGGTCATAGAGGGCGACGACCTGCGACCAGTCGGTGTCGCGGACGTCGCGGACGCAGGTGTGCACAGCGTTGATCGCGGCGAGGATCTGGTAGCGGCCCGGCGCCACCCCGGCGGCCAGGCGTTCGCGCACCAGCCGATGGCCCTCGGCGATCAGCGCCGCGTCCCAGGCCCCGCGGTCCTGCTCGTCGAGGGTGACCAGTTCGCCGCTGGTCGAGACGCGGGCGGCGCGGCGGGCCTCGGTAAGCAGCATCAGCGCCAGCAGCCCGGCCACCTCACCGTCGTCGGGCAGGAGAGCACGGATCAGGCGAGTGAGTCGGATCGCCTCGGCGGTCAGGTCCTGACGTACGGGATCGGTGTCGGGTCCGGTCGCCAGGTAGCCCTCGTTGAACACGAGGAAGAGCACGGCGAGTACGCCGGACACGCGCGCCGGGAGATCCTCCGCCGACGGCACGCGATACGGGATGCGAGCCGCCTTGATCTTGGCCTTCGCGCGGGTGATCCGCTGCCCCATGGCGGTCTCCTGTACCAGAAAGGCGCGGGCGATCTCGGCCACGGTCAGACCGCCGACCATGCGCAGCGTCAGCGCCACGCGGGTCTGCATCGCGAGCGCCGGGTGACAGCAGGTGAAGATCAGCCGGAGCCGCTCGTCGTCGATGGCGCCGAGAGGCTCGGGCGGGTCGTCGGACAACAGCTGAGCCTCCTTCTGCTTGTCGTCGCGCTTGTTCTCGCGCCGGATCCGGTCGATAGCCTTGCGGCTGGCGGTGGTGGTCAGCCAGGCACCGGGGTTGGGGGGTACGCCGTCGGCCGGCCACCGCTCGACGGCGGTCGCAAACGCCTCGGCCGCCGCCTCCTCGGCGATGTCGAGGTCACCGAAACGCCTGGTCAGTGCGGCGACCACCCGCGCCCACTCCTCCTGATGGGCCCGGGTGATCGCCTGGCGGACGTCGACCACGCTCACAGGACCGGCCGCACCTCGACCTTCCGATTGCAGTGCTTCGACCCCTCGGCGGCGAGCTTGAGCGCCACGTCCAGGTCGGGCGCCTCGATGATCCAGAAGCCGATGATGTACTCCTTCGACTCCAGGAAGGGCCCGTCGGTGAACAGCGCCTCCTCACCCCGGTTGTCGATGACGGTGGCTGAGCTGGGCGCCGCGAGGCCACCGGCGAAGACCCAATGACCCTCCGCCTTGAGCCGGTCGTTGAACACGTCGATGGCGGCCATCTCGTCCGGGGTGGCGAGGCCGGCCGTGTCGTCGATCACGGAAACCAGGTACTGCATCTGGGATCATCTCCTGTGGTTCGGGGTACCCCTCGTGGGCGGCCACTCACCCCTGCAACGAACACTGCGCCCTCGATCCGACAACGCCTCCCGGACTTTCTGAGAACTTTCTGGTGTGCCGGCCTCGCTGGTCCGAGGCGCCCTTAGAGAACGTCCGCTCGTGCCGCCGATCGGGCGTTTCGGACCTATGGCGCCGCCCGGCGTGCGATCGTGCCGACGTGAGTGCAAGCAGGCTCGCCGGCCCAGCTCACCCTACGTTCGCGATAGCCGCGATGGCGGCGTGTGGCCGATGAGGGCCGTCGCTGGGCCGCTGCAGGCGCTCAACTTCCATGAAGCCGGCTCCCGTCAGTCGCTCGGAGAACTCGTCAACGGGCCAGCGATAGGCGGTCACGACCTTGTGGTCGAAGGCGGCGACCTCGTCATCGACGAAAAGACCGATCACTAACGTTCCGGCCGGGGCCATTACTCGCCGGAACTCAGCGAGCACGACGTCGAGATCTTGCGGCGGTAGATGGATCAACGAGCCCCAGGCCAGGATGCCGGCGATGGAGTGGTTGACAACGGAGAGATTTTCCATCGACCCGAGTTGGTACCTACCGCTCGGGTGGGCTGCCCGCGCATGGGCGATGAACTCGGGGACCATGTCGATTCCCGTTGCGTCGACGCCCAGCGAGCGAAGGTAATCGGTGATATGGCCAGGCCCGCAGCCCAGGTCGAGTACCGTGCCAGGTCGGCCCGCCAGATGGCGCCCGATGAAGGCGAGGTCGTCGGCGTGTACCTGCTGACGTGTACCGAACAGCCCGATGTAGAGCTCCGCGACGGACGCGTATGCCTGCCGGACCTGCTCCATGTTCACCCCGTGACTCTATGAGCTCTCGGATCGGCAAAGCAGGCCCGGGGCCGGCACGGGGAAGCACTTGGTTCTCGCGGTGCCCGCATCCGGTCGATCCGAGGGGTGTCCGGCCACAGCAGGACCTCCTGCGGTCTCACCGACGCGCGACGATCAACCTCCAGAGGGAAGCCGACAGGTCGCCGCGATCCACCGGCCCAGTCATGTCACGGGTCGGGTCCACGAGGAGCAGACGTGCCAGGACGACGCCGAGCGCGGGAGCGCTGGCGTCCGATCGGCGCCGGCGATCTCGTCGTCGGCCGAGACGAATCGCCGCTCTGCGCCCACTCGACGAGAGTGCGCGTCTTCCAGCACAGCCGACCGCCGTCTTCCATCGTCGTCCGGCCAGTCGACGACGGGAAGCTGAGGCAGGCCGAGCCGGTGGGGCGAGTATTTCAGCGCTTCGGGGCTGCGAACCGGAGCATGGCCCGGTACATCCGGCGCGGCGTTGGCGGGTCCGGCAGGGGTGCAGCAGTCGTCGCGGCGCAGGCCTGGAGGAAGTGGGCGACCAGCCGGGGCGAGGTTTCAGGTGCGGCGTCGGCGGTGGCGGCGAGGACGCCGGCGTTGGCCATCAGGAACATGACCATGTCCTCGGCGACGAAGTCTGCGCGCAGCCGGCCCGCATCCTCGGCGCGCGTGATGAGGGTCATGAAGTCGGCGAATGAACGGTCACCCGCGCCCCAGTAGTTTCCGCTCAGCTTCGCTTTTAACCTTTGCCTGCGGTCGTTCCCTGAGTTGACCGCGGGTGTTGCCGTTCGTTGGACAGCGGAACGGCCTTGGCGTGATCATGTGCGTTGCTGAGGCACCCATGATCGACACCAAGGCCGTGAGGTTGAGTTTGCTGGATGATGCCGCCCGCGTCGAGGCCCGGGCCGAGTTGTCCCGGTTCCGCCGCGATTTCTATGCCTGCCTGACCTCCCGGTCGGACGTGCTGTTCGAGCTGGCGGACGCGGTGCTGTGTACCACAGGGCCGGTCGTGTCACTGGCTGAACTGTCGCTGGAGGCAGTGCACCGGCGCGGGCACGGCGCGATGTACGACGCGCTCGCCCACGGCCGAATCGCCGTATCCCGGCTGCGGATGGCCTTGGCCGGGCTTGTCCTCCCGCGCGGGCAGGACGGGCAGTTGTCCATCGCTGTGGATGTCACCCCGTGGCCGCGCCCGGATGCCGAGTGTTCCCCGCAGCGCCTGCACTGTCACCGCCCGTGCCGCTGCGACGGAACTCGCCAGACCATCCCCGGCTGGCCCTACCAGGTCGCCTCCGCTCTGGGCGGCGGCCGCTGCTCCTGGACCGGGCCGCTGGACGCGGTCCGCATCGGCCCCGCCGAAGACCCCACCGAGGTCACCGCTACCCAGATCCGCGACCTGCTCGCCCGGTTACGCGAGGCCGGGCAGTGGCGCGAGGGCGACCCGCCCGTGCTGTTCGTGCTGGACTCCGGCTACGACCTGGTACGCCTGACCTGGCTGCTGAGTGAGGAGCCGGTGCGGCTGCTGGGGCGCATCCGCGCCGACCGGGTGATGCACGCCCCGGCGGGCCGACGCCGAGGCGACCGACCCGGGCGGCCGCCGAAGCACGGGGCTGCCTTCCGCCTGACCGACCCGGCCACCCACCCGGCACCCGCCCAGGAGTCGACCGGCCACCACGACCGGTTCGGCAGGATCGTTGCCCGTTGCTGGGGCCGGCTGCACCCGAAGCTGGAACGGCGCGGCGCCTGGGCCAACCACGAAGGCGAGGTCCCGATCGTGGAGGGAACCCTCGTCCACCTGGCCGTGGAGTGCCTGCCCGGCAACCGGAACCCCAAACCGCTGTGGCTGTGGCACAGCGACCCCGACGCCGCCGTACACGACGTCGACCGCCTGTGGCGGATCTACCTCAGAGGGCGGTTACGGAGATTGTGTCCCTTTCGGGGCCAAAGCAAACATGCCGGGCTCGTTT
>NZ_JBAKHU010000137.1:0-5959 GCF_036906895.1 Micromonospora sp. CPCC 206060 | reverse complement strand
ACAAGGCCACCACCAGCATCGACATCCTCACCACCGGCCCTTGACGAACCAGCCACGCCCCTAACTGAACGGCGTTGGAGCTAGCTGATCTTCGCACCGTCTGGTTAACCACGGCTATCAGCCGCACAGACACTGCCCTATGGCGAACTACCTGCCAGACGGCACCTTGTCCCTCCCCTACACTGATCGGCCCTCCTAGCCTCCGAGCCACAAGATCGGCAAGTCCGAAGTGGAGGCGAGGATGGCCAACGACTTGGACATCACCCAGGTCTACCTGCTGCTCCATTCCGGACCCCCGTACTCACCCGAGGAGATCGCTGAGGCGCTCGACGGTGAACTGGCCAGCGTGCACCGCTGCCTCGACCTGCTCGGTGAGACCGGCATGCTGCGCCCGAGCAGCACCCCCGGCCGGCTGACCGTGATCCGTCCCGAGGTCGGGATCACGGTCCTGCTCAGCCGGGTAGAGGCCAACGCTGCGCGGGCGGCCCGCCACGCGCCGACGACCACCCTGTCGATGACAGAGCGTGAGCGTGAGGTGCTGCGTCTGCTCGCCCAGGGCTACACCGACGAGTCGGTGGCCCGGAGCCTGGGGGTCTCGCTCCGGACGGCGCGGCGGATCGCCGCGGATCTGATGGTTCGTCTCGGTGCCCGCAGCCGCTTCCAGGCCGGCCTGATGGTGTCGCGGGTACTGGCCGACCAGACCAGGGCCCGCCAGGCGCGGCCCTGGCCGCCGCAGGCGACCGCCGTGTGATCCGGATGGAGCGGTGTGATCCGGAGAGAGAGGACAAGTAGATGACCGAGCAGCAGACGCTGCCCCGGAGCAGCGGGGAACCGGCGACCGCCGGTCCCGCGATCACCGTCCGGGATCTCCATCAGCGGTACGGCGACTTCGAAGCCGTACGCGGGATTTCCTTCGAGGTCCAGCCCGGTGAACTGTTCGCCCTGCTGGGTACGAACGGAGCCGGCAAGACCACGACGATCGAGGTGCTGGAGGGATTCCGTACCCCCTCGGGGGGATCGGTGCGGGTTCTCGGCCTGGACCCGCACGCGGACCGGGCCCGGCTCCGTCCCCGGACCGGGATCATGCTCCAGGACGGTGGCTTCATCGGTGACCTGACGGTCGCCGAGACGGTGCACTTCTGGCGCGACGTGCTTCCCCACCGTCCGCAGACCGTCGACCAGGCACTAGCGCGCGTCGACCTGACGGACAAGGCGAAGGTACCCGTCCGCCAGCTCTCCGGCGGGCAGAAGCGGCGGCTGGACCTGGCGTTGGCCACCCTCGCCCGGCCGGAGGTGCTCTTCCTGGACGAGCCGACCACCGGCATGGACCCCGAGGCCCGACGGACCACCTGGTCGACCATCCAGGAACTGGTTGACGACGGGACCACCGTGGTGCTGACCACGCACTACCTGGAGGAGGCCGAGCGGCTCGCCGACCGGATCGCCATCATGCACGCCGGGCGCATCTCGGCCACCGGGACGATCGCCTCGGTGGTGGCCGAACGCGGCAGCCGGGTCCGGTTCGTCGCCTCCCGGGACGTGACCCTCCCCGTCCTCGACGGCATCAGCGCCACCACCGGGGAGGACCTCGCCGAATACCACCTGGGCGGGGACCCGGCCGCCGTCCAGGACCGGCTACGTCGGCTCCTCCACTGGGCCGACAACAACCGTCTCGTCCTCGACCGGTTCGAGGTGCGCAGCGCCTCGCTTGAGGATGTCTTCCTGGAGATCGCACATGCTGCTTGAACACACGCTCAAGGTGGCCCGGCTGGACTTCATGGTCCTGCTCCGCAACCGCACGGCGTTCTTCACGACCATCGCGTTCCCGCTCCTGTTGGGCGGCATGACCCTGGGGCTGGAGGACGGCCTGGTGGAGGGCACACCGGTCGGGCTCTACATGCTGACCGGGATGCTGGCGCTGGTCGGCTTCTTCGTCACCTTCGCCTACCTGACGTCCCTGTTCACCGTGCGGCGGGAGGATCTGGTACTCAAGCGGATGCGCGGCAGCCTCCTGTCGGAGGTGGCCATCCTCGGCGGGAGCGGACTCACCTGCACGGTCATCTACGTCGTACAGGTCGCGGTCGTCGTCACCATCGGGGTCGTCGGACTCGGTGGCTCCATCCCGCGGAACGTTCCGCTGCTGCTGCTGACGGTGGTGCTGACGTCGGTCATGTTCGTGCCCCTGGCGGCGGCCCTCTCCGGGATAACGAGGACCGGCGAGTCCGCGCAGATCACCGTGCTGCCGGTGCTGCTGGTCCTCGCGGGGACCTCGCAGGCCGCGTTCCCCCTGGGGAACATGCCCGAGGTGGTGCAGCGTCTCTCGGCCGCCATGCCGCTGTCACCCGTGGTGGACGTCATCCGCATCGCCTACTTCGGCCGGGACTTCACCGACGGGACCGCGCCCTACCCGGCGGTGGGGCTCGCGGAGTCCTGGTCGGCTGCGGCGCCCGGGTTGCTGCTGATCCTCGGCTGGACGGTGGCCGGGGTGCTGTTCGCCCGCCAGTACTTCCGTTGGGAGCCGCGTAACGCGTGACGGGCCGGGACGGGGGCCGGCTTCCGACCCCCGTCGCCCAACCCGGGATGGGGCCGAATCGCGGATCCTCGTTCCGGGCCCTCGTATCCTGTTCCGCGCAAGCCACTGCCGCAGGAGAGGGGTCCCGTGAGCAACCGGACTGAAACGCTGGAGTTCCAGGCGGAGACGCGTCAGCTGCTCCAGCTGATGGTTCATTCGATCTACTCGAACAAGGACATCTTCCTCCGCGAACTGATCTCCAATGCCTCTGATGCTCTGGACAAGCTGCGCCTGGAGTCGCTCGTCGACAAGGATCTCCAGGTCGACACGTCGGATCTGCACATCGAGGTCGAGGTGGACCGGGACGCGCGGACACTGACCGTCCGGGACAACGGCATCGGTATGTCCCGCGACGACGTCGTACAACTCATCGGCACGATCGCCAAGTCGGGTACGGCGGAACTGCTGCGCAAGATGCGGGAGTCGAAGGACGCCACCGCGTCGCAGGACCTGATCGGCCAGTTCGGGGTCGGCTTCTACTCGACCTTCATGGTTGCCGACCGGGTGACCCTGGTCACCAGCCGGGCCGGGGAGAGCGGCGGTACCCGCTGGGAGTCGACCGGCGAGGGCACGTACTCCATCGAAGCGGTCGACGAGGCGCCGCAGGGCACCTCGGTGACCCTGCACCTGAAGCCCGAGGACAGCGACGACCAGCTCTTCGACTACACCGCCGAGTGGAAGATCCGCGAAATCGTCAAGCGGTACTCCGACTTCATCGCCTGGCCGATCCGGACCGCCGTGGAGCGGACCGGCGAGGACGGTGAAACGACCCGGGACGTGCAGACCCTCAACTCGATGAAGGCGCTCTGGGCCCGCCCCCGGGACGAGGTCGACGCAGACGAGTACCACGAGTTCTACAAGCACGTCAGCCACGACTGGACGGACCCGCTCGACGTCATCCACATGAAGGGCGAGGGCACCTTCGAGTACGAGGCACTGCTCTTCATCCCGGCACACGCGCCGCTCGACCTGTTCATGCGGGACGGCAAACGCGGGGTCCAGCTCTACGTCAAGCGCGTCTTCATCATGGACGACTGCGAAGCGCTGATGCCCAACTACCTGCGCTTCATCAAGGGGGTAGTCGACGCGCACGACCTGTCCCTGAACATCTCGCGGGAGATCCTCCAGCAGGACCGCCAGATCCAGGTCGTACGCCGGCGGCTGGTCAAGAAGGTCCTCTCCGCGATCAGGGACATGATGACCAACCACCCCGACCGGTACCGGACCTTCTGGTCGGAGTTCGGTCGGGCGGTCAAGGAGGGGCTGCTCGACGACTTCGACAACCGGGACACCCTGCTGGAGATCCTGTCGGTCGGTTCCACCCATCACCCGGACGAGCTGACCACCCTCCGGCAGTACGTGGAGCGGATGAAGGACGGGCAGAACGGCATCTACTACATGACCGGCGAGTCCCGGTCGATGATCGAGAACTCGCCGCACATGGAGGCGTTCCGCGCCAAGGGGTACGAGGTCCTGGTCCTCACCGACCCGGTCGACGAGGTGTGGGTGGAACGGGTCGCCGAGTTCGACGGCAAGCCGTTGCAGTCCATCGCCAAGGGCCAGGTCGACCTCGACACCGAGGAGGAGAAGAAGGGCGCCGAGGCCGAGCGTGAGCAGCAGCAGAAGGACTTCGCCGCGCTGCTCACCTGGCTGGGCGGCAAGCTGGAGGCGGAGGTCAAGGAGGTCCGGCTCTCGTCCCGGCTGACCACCTCGCCGGCCTGCATCGTGGGTGACGCGCAGGACATCACCCCGACGCTGGAGCGGATGTACCGCGCCATGGGCCAGGAGATCCCGCCGATCAAACGGATCCTGGAGCTCAACCCGACCCATCCGCTGGTCACCGGCCTGCGCAAGGCCCACGAGCAGGGTGGGGAGGACGAGGTGCTGGCGGAGACCGCCGAGTTGCTCTACGGGATGGCGCTGCTCGCCGAGGGCGGGGAGCTGTCCGACCCGGCCCGGTTCACCCGCATCCTGGCCGACCGGCTGGCCCGCACGCTGTAGCTGGTCCGGTACCGCTGATCGGCCGGGAACGCGTCACCGACGTCGTTTCCGGCCGATCGTCGTTCGGTGCCGGCCCGGACCGCGACCAGGGTCAGCGGGGCAGCACTGTGGACCTGGTCGAGACGCCGGTGCCGACCGTGCTCACCGGCCGGCCCGGGCCAGCCGAGCAGCAGGCGCTCGCCGCGGTCACCCCGAGGCTGGCCGCTGCGGACGCGTTCGTGATGGTCATTCCGGAGTACAACCACAGCTTCCCGGCGGCCCTCAAGAACCTCATCGACTGGCACTCCGCCGAGTGGCGGGCGCGACGGTCGGCTTCGTCTCGTACGGGGTCTCTCCGGCGGCCTGCGGGCGGTCGAGCAGTTCCGCCCGGTGCTGGCCGAGGTACATGCCGTCACGGTCCGGGAGACGGTGAGCTTCCACGGCTTCACGGACCGGTTCGGCGCGGATGGTGAACCGACCGACCCGGATCCCTGCAACACCGCCGCCGACATGCTGCTCGCCCAGCTTGCCTGGTGGAGCGACGCACTCCGGGAGGCCCGGGCCAGGAGCCCCTATCCCGCCTGACCGTCACCGCGTGGCGGCGGTACCCCGGAACCAGGCTGTCCGTCCGGTTGCGCTGGCATACTCGCCACCCATGGTGCTGTCGCGGAGCTGGTCACTGTTCCTGCTCGGGGTGGGGATCTGGACCTGGGTCATCTGGCCCAGGTTCGCGGTGGCCATCTACAACGATCCCCGTGCCTGGTCGGGTGGGTCGGTCGGCTCGGGAGCCCCGACCGGCTTCCTCTGGATCCACGCCCTGCTGATCGTGGCCTCGCTGGCGATCGGCACCACGGTCGGTGTGCTGGGTCTTCGCGGGTGGCGGGCAACCCGGCGGCGGGACGCAGCGTCGGGCAGGTGAGTGGCACCGCCGACGGCCAGTTGGGCGGTGCGGCCGGGATGCCGGTCGGAACCGGAATGCCGTGGTGGGGTTTGGCCCGCGGCCAGGGCGGGTAGCTGGTCGCTCGACGTGACTGCCCGTACCTGGGGGGCCGATTTGGTGCTCCTGAGGCCACCGGGTAATGTTCACGTCCGGCAGGGGAACGGACGAGCCAGCGGGTGACCGCAGAGCGGCCGGCCTGCCGAATCCGGTGGTCAAGCGTTGGTGTAGGTTGCTGCGTGCGATCAGCGGGCCAGATCCGCATGAAAGTGTGACAGACCGGGACATACGGTTTGACACGGCGGGGATGGTGAGGTAAAGTAGTAAAAGTGCCCAGCGCGAGAGCGGGGGGCTACGGTGGAGCGAAATGCCCCGGATGGGGGCCCCTGGTAAGGGGGTTCACCGGATGGTGTGTGGTTGTTCTTTGAGAACTCAACAGGGTGCTTGATAAGCCAGTGCCAATTTGTTTA
>NZ_JBAKHU010000136.1:0-6108 GCF_036906895.1 Micromonospora sp. CPCC 206060 | reverse complement strand
CCCGGGCAAGCTGCTGATCACACCATCGAAAGCGGCCGTCAAACGGTTCCGCGCCCGGCTGCGCGTCAGCCGCGCTGGAGGAGTTCTTTGAGTGGCGTCTTCCGGTCGGTGGCGTGGGCGGGTTCAATGGTGAGGCCATCGCCCAGTGCGCGCTTGACGGCCATGAAGTCACGGGGGTTGTTGGCGACGTCGGCGGCGATGAGACGACCGCGTCGGAAATACAGTACGGTGAGTCGGCCAGGCTCGGCGCGCACAACCCACTCATCGTGTCCGTGCGAGATACCGGCCATTTGGATCTTGATGTTGCCCTGGTCCGACCAGAACCACGGTACGCCACGGGATGGTGGTTTGAGGCCGAGAAGGGTGTGTGCCGCGGACTTCGCCTGTTCGACGGCGTTGTTGACCGATTCGATGCGAAGCAACTCCCCAGCGAGGTGGGGGTGCGGCTGGACGGTGCAGTCCCCGGCGGCGACGACTCGGCGATGCGTCGTCTGTCCCGCGTTGTCTACGACGATGCCATTCCGACACGAAAGCCCCGCCTTCTCCGCCAACTCGGTCGCGGGGACGGCACCCACGCCCACGACGACGACGGTGGCGGGTAGTGTCCTCCCGTCGGCCAACTCGACGCCTGCCACGGAGCCTGACCCGTCACCGCTCAGCGCCGTCACGGTGGCTTCGAGTAGCACCTCGATCCCTGCATCACAGTGCACCTGCAGGCAATGCGCCGACAGCGGCGGGGCGCACACCCGCTGCAGCAGCCGGCTCGTGGACTCCACGACCGTGACCGAAGCGCCCTTGGCCCGAGCCGCCGCGGCCACCTCCAGCCCGATGAAGCCTCCTCCGATCACGACCACCCGGGAACCGCTGTCCAGGGCGGCCCGCAGGGCGATTGCGTCTTGGATCGTCCGCAGGGTGTGCACACCGCGTAGATCCATCCCGGCGACGGCGAGCCGCCGGGCCGTGGCACCCGTAGTCAGGGCAAGGCGGGTGAACTGCAGGGCCGACCCGTCCTTGAGGGTTGCCGTGCCGCCGTTGTCGCCCAATTCGAGCGCCTCGACCCGGAGGCCGTCCCACACTGTGATCCGGCGCTCCGACAAGAAGTTTGGCGAGCGCAGTGCGAGGGTCTCCTCGTCGTCGGTGCCGTGGAGGAACCCCTTCGACAGCGGGGGCCGTTGGTACGGCGGGTACGGTTCCTGCCCGACGATCGTGATCTGCTCGGTGTAGCCGAGGTCGCGCAGCTCGGTCGCCAGTGCGAGCCCTGCCTCGCCGCCACCGACGACGAGCACACCGGTGCGGTGGGGTCCGGACGAGACGTTCACTGCTCGGGCACAATCGTCAGCTCGAGCCCGTCGAGCTCGTCGGTCATCCTGATCTGGCACGACAGCCGGCTCGTCGGGGTCCGCTCGGTCGCCGCGTCGTCCAGCATCTCGGTCTCGAACTCGCTGGCCGTACCGGTGAGTTCCAGCCACTCGGGGCTGACGAACACGTGGCAGGTGGCGCAGGAGAGCGCGCCACCGCACTCGGCCACGATGCCGGGAACCCCGAGCTTGACCGCGGTCTCCATGGCCGATGCGCCGGCGCGGGCCTCGACCTTGTGGATGGTGCCATCGGGTGCGTGAAAAATGATCGTTGGCATGGGCGTCCCTGCTCAGTGTTCGCGATGGTCTGCGTTCGTCGCCGCGATGCGGAGCGCTCGAAGACGGGAGGAACCTTCGACACTCAGAAGAGCTCGAAGTATTCCCGGTGCTCCCAGTCGGTGATCCCGTTGACGTAGGTTTGCGGATCCGGGTGCTCCGCGACCCAGGAGTCGTACCTGGCGACCTCGCTCTTCTTCATGGTGATCAGGTAGTCGACGAACGTGTCGCCGAACGTGGTGCGGTAGAAGCTGTCCCGGTCGAGTGCCTCGATCGCGTCGGACAGCGAGGTGGGCAGTTGCGGAACGTCGGCGGCGTACGGGTCCTCGCTGATCGGGCCGGGATCGGTCTTGTTCAGCACACCGTCGAGTCCCGCTGCGGCCTGTGCGGCGATGTAGAGGTACGGGTTGGCGGCGGAGTCACCGACCCGGTTCTCCACGTGTGAGGCTGGGTCGTTGGGTTCGCTGATGACCCGCATCATCGCGGCGCGGTTGTCCTGGCCCCAGGTGAGCCGGTCCGGCGCCAGCGAGTACGGACGGCGTCGGCGGTAGCCGTTGATCGTCGGGGTGGTGAAGACGGAGCCGGCGATGCCGTGGGCCAGGGTGCCCCCGACGTAGTACCGCCCGATGTCGGACAGCGGCGCGTTGTTGTTCGGGACCATCAGATTCTCGCCTTTGTCGAGGTCGACGAGAGACGTGTGCAGGTGCCAGCCGCTGGCGTAGAAGCCCGCGATCGCCGGGGTGCACATGAACGAGGCGAGGTATCCGTTGCGTTTCGCGATCTGCTTGGTAGCCATCCGGAAAAGCGCCGCCGAGTCCGCCGCGGCCAGCCCTTCGAGCGGGTCGAAGGTGGTCTCCACCTGGCTCGGCGCCCACTCGTCGTCGATGGAGCGCAGCGGAAGTCCCATCTGCAGTAGCGCCTGACGGATCGGCGTGAGAATGGAGTCGATCTCGTCGAGGTGGTCCAGCAAAAGGTAGCTGTAGCCGCGGGCGACCGGCGCGACTCGCGGCGGGTCGGCGGGCGAGCCGGGACTGCCCAGCGAGCCGGTGCGCAGCATGTCGTCGACGATGCGGGTGAGATACCACTCCATCTCCACCCCGGCGATCAGCCTGAACCCGTTGTCCCGCAGCGCGGTCAGGGCATTCTTGAGGATCGTGCGCGGTGCGAGCGGGAACGGCCGACCGTTGACGAGGTAGAGGTCGCAGAAGACGACCGCGGTGTTCGCCACCCAGGGGAGCGGGGTGAACGTCGTGGGATCGGGCACCATCTTCACGTTCGGACTGCCGCCCAGCCCCTCCACGGCGAAGCCGCCGTCCGGGGTGAACGGGTTGAACACGATCGCGTTGGCGGGGTCGAAGAAGAACGGCGCCATCGTGATCTCGGTGCCCGACGTGAGTGCCGAGACGTAGGCGTTCCTGGTCAGCGACTTGCCACGCAGGAGGCCGTGCTGGTCGGGCCAGACGAGGCGTACGATCTCGATGCCCTCACGCTCCAGTGTCTCGATCGACTGCTCCGCCGCCGCGAGCTGCTCGGCGGAATGCAGTCCGTGCTGTTCAACAAATTTCACAAATGCGGACACGGGGCCCTCCTGCGGGGGTAAGTTGTCGGATCAGGCATCGCCGGTTTCCGGCTCGTGCTCAGCGAGTTGATCCAACTCGTGAGGAGCCGCTCTCCTGGCGACGTTGCTGCTGCCATGTCGTCGATTTCTTCGCGAAGCGCGGCGACGTCGACGCCGAACCGTGCGAGCTTGTCCTCCTCTTCGTCGAGCAGGAGGTTGATTCCCCGTTGGTCGAGTTCCGGGTGGAACTGCACGGCGAGCGCATGCCCGTGACGCCACGCCTGGACGTAACGGTCGGACCTGGCAAGCAGCGTGGCTCCCGCGGGAACGTTCGCGGTGTCGGAGTGGAAGGAGAAGTGCCGACCCGCCAGCTCCGCCCCGGCCGCATCGACCGCCTTGACGTCGATGAACCCGCATTCCAGTCCCGACGGGCCGGGATACACCTCGCCACCCAGCGCGCGGGTCAGCAGCTGGAAGCCGAGGCAGATACCGAGTACGGGCACACCGGCATCGTGCGCGGCGGCCAGGAAGGCGACCTCGTCGGCGAGGTACGGGTGCTCGATGTCGTCGTACGCGCTCTGGGGACCGCCGAGGACCACGACCGCCGCGCTGCTGTCCGGCCTCGGCAGCGCCTCGCCGGCCACGGGTCGGACGATCTCGGTGCGCAGGCCGGTCGAGGTGGCCACCCTGGCGAGGACTTCCATCGAGGGTTCACGGACGTGGCCGATGACGGTGAGCGGCTTGTGCGCGGTCATGACTGTGGTGGCCTCGGCTCGATCCGGGTGTGCCAGGGGTTCCAGTGGTCGATGCGGGCCAACGCGGCAAGCAGTTGGGTCACGCTGCTCCGGTCGACCGCCATCCAGCTGTCGTCCGGTCGCACCTCGTACGGTGTGAAGTCCCACAGGATCAGGCTCTTCGCCGTGGTGACGAGCGGGGTCGTCGCGGCCAGTTCCCGCTCCAGCCGGGCCACTCGCTGGCGCAGCAGCATGTTCTCGCGCTGTAGGTGTTCGATGGAGTTCGATGCGGGGGAGCGGGTCATCGCGGTATCGCCTCAGAACACCAGGGTGAGGTTCTCGTGGTACTGCTCCGAGTCGAGCAGGTTGGCCTGCTTGAGCCGGGTTCGCCACTCGTCGGCTGCGGGGGTCAGGACGTGCGCGTACCAGCCCGTGTAGGTCTTGGCCACCCCAGCCCGGAACTCGTTGACGATGAAGTTGGAGCGGATCAGCCGTGCGCCCCCGCTGTCGTCGAGGACCTCGACGTTGGTGATCAGCCGCCGGGTGCGCGAGGCTGGGATCTGGCTGTAGGCGAGGCCGGTCCGCAGCCAGTAGACACGGTCGGTGAGGCGGCGGCGGTCGTCGAACGCGTGCGACACCTCCGACCGCGGCTGTCCGCCGCCCGCTGTGACGGGGACCCAGTACAGACAGTCGTCGCTGAACAGTTCCAGCCAGTCGTTGAACCGGCCTTCGTCTATCAGACGGGCTTCCTGGGTGAGGAACCAGGTTGCCTGGTGCAGGTCCGCCGGGTCCGGCTGTGGCCAGGGCTCGGCGAACAGCCGACACAGCCGGTCGAGTTCCGCATAGTAATCAGCGTCGATGTGATACGACCAGGCGGAGGTGTCGGCGTACTGGGCCGGGATCTTCACGCGTCCTCCCCGTCCATCTGGCTGGTCCACTCGGCGTAGTAGCCGCGCATGTGCATCTCGTCGGTGACCGGTGCCTTGACGACGCCGTCCTCGCCGACCGTCTGCCACCGTGCGTCGAGGCCCCGGTTCATGTAGATCCACTCCTCCTCGACGACCGCGAGCCCGCGCTGAACCTCCTCGAAGTTCGCCTGGTCGTCGGGCTCACCGAACGCGGGGAAGTCCTCCTGGGTGCGCATGCGCATCGTGTTCACCTCGTCGGGGACGCCGCGAACGGTGGTGGCGTGCCAGGTGAGCTGGGTCCGGTCGACGCCGAGCGGCTCGATGACCTGGATCTGGTTGCCGATGATTAGCAGGTTCGGGAAGATGCTGAGGTTGATCTGAGCGCCCACGCAGAGGTCGAGCAGGGCGTCGGCCCGATCCGCGTACTGGCTGCGGATGAGCTCCTCGAACCGTTCCCGGCCCGGCTGCGGGCGCTGGTTGCGCCAGAAGCTTCCCGGCGGCCCCTCGTAGGCTGGTCGTTGGTCGATGACGCTGTGTCCGTGCCCGAGCGAGTACGTCTTCATCGGGCCGTCGTCGGGCGTGCGGCCGAAGTACGACATGTCCTTCGCCTCGCCCATCCGCGACGCCATGTCCAGAAGCGAGCGATGGGAGAACGACGGGTGGTACCCGTCGCCGGCGTTGTCGTACGCGAGTTTCCAGTTTCCCCGGTAGCCCATCCTGAATGCGGCGCTGCGCACGATCACCTCGCCACCGCAAGCACGGTCGATCCAGTAGTCGAGCCAGTCCCGGGCCGGGCCGAGCCAGTCCTCGAGGGAGGTGGCGTCGCCGTTGAGCGTACCGAAGATGAAGCCGCGGTAGGCCTTGACGCGTTCGACCTTGCGTAGCCCGAACTGTGACTTGTCGAAGTCGGGACCGTAGCCCTGGGGCCAGGGCACCCCCACGAGTTCACCGGTGTTGCGGAAGGTCCAGCCGTGGTAGGGGCACTGGAAGCTCCTGGCGACGCCCGAATCGTCCCGGCAGATGGTCGCGCCGCGGTGCGCGCACCGGTTGAAGATGCCGTGAATGGCGCCGTGTTTGTCCCGGGTGAGCAGCAGCGGGCGCCGGCCCATCCGCAGCGAGAGGTACGAGTTCGGCTCGGGCAACTGCGACTCGTGGGCCAGGTACACCCACGACCGTCCCCCGAACACCTTGACCATCTCCTCCTCGAAGATGAGCAATAGTCAAGAGTTGTGGATGAGAGATCTTGATTAGGCGGCTGCGGCTGGGGTCGTGGT
>NZ_JBAKHU010000135.1:0-6146 GCF_036906895.1 Micromonospora sp. CPCC 206060 | reverse complement strand
TGGCCGCCTCACGTCTACGCCAAACCGGCTCTGAGCTGCAGGTCTGCCGTACACCACTCTGCCGGACGCAACTCGCATCTTCACACCGGTCTGGTTCGTCGGATGCTTCTTCCTTGTCCGCCTCATGTACCTGGCACTACGGCTGCACGCGACACCGGTACTCCGGTTCTGCCGGCTCCCACGCGACGGTAAGGGCCGGAACCGCCTGGTGACTCTCGCCACCCTCGGAAGAGGGCGAAGTGACCAGCGCATGTCCGCTTGCCGACCGGCCGGGAGTGTTGTCTCGAACGACTTGACGCGGCGCCCGATCAGTAGGAAGGTATGGCTGCCCTAACTTAGGCGTACCTAACTAACGACGGAGTTCGGATGTTCGCCGCGTACCTGATCGGCCTGCGGGAGGGCCTGGAGGCGACCCTGGTGGTCAGCATCCTGGTCGCCTTACTCGTGAAGTCGGATCGACGCAACCGGCTGCCGCACGTGTGGCTCGGCGTCGGCGCGGCGGTGGCGCTCTCGGTGCTGTTCGGCTGGCTGATCGAGTACACCTCGACCAGGCTGTTGCAGACCTCGGAGTCCCGGGAACTCTTCGAGGCGGTCACCTCCGTGGCCGCCGTCGTCTTCGTCACCTGGATGATCTTCTGGATGCGCAAGGCCGCCCGGAGCATCGCCGGTGAGCTGCGGGGCAAGCTCGCCGAGGCGCTCGCCGTGGGCGCCTTCGCGGTGACCGGGATGGCCTTCCTCGCGGTGATCCGGGAGGGCCTGGAGACGGCACTGATCTTCTATTCCGCCGCGCAGAGCACGGCTGGCGGCGCCGGCCGCAATGCCATGCTCGCCCTGGTCGGCGGCATCGCCACTGCGGTGGTGATCGGCTTTTTGCTCTACCGCAGCGCCCTGAAGCTCAACCTGAGCAAGTTCTTCACCTGGACCGGCGCGCTGCTGATCCTGATCGCCGCCGGCATTTTCAAGTACGGCGTGCACGACTTCCAGGAGGCCGGCGTGCTGCCCGGCCTGAACGCCCACGCCTTCGACATCTCCGCCGTGCTCGATCCGAGCACCTGGTACGCGGCCCTGCTGACCGGCATGTTCAACATCACCGCCACGCCGAGCGTGCTCGAGTTGGTCGCCTGGGTGGCGTACGCGGTGCCGGTGCTCGTCCTCTTTCTCCGCAAGCCGGCCAAACCGGCCACCCTGGCCGCCACCGCGCCGGACGCTACGGCCGACGCCGTGCCGGCGCGCGACCCGGACGAGGCGCCGAAGCCCGCCGAGCCGGTCACGAACGACGCCTCAGCCACCACGTCCCCGCGCGCCTGACGCCCAACTCCCGAGGAGACACCGCAACATGCGTACCACCCGATTCGTCGTGCCCGCCGTCGCCGGGGCGCTCGCCGTAGCCGGCCTGGCCGGCTGCGGGGGCGACGACACACCGGAGGGCAAGGCCGACGGGCCGATCGCGGTCAAGGCCACCGACACGGTCTGCGAGGTTGGCACCACCGAAATCGAGGCCGGTCAGGTGACCTTCACGGTGACCAACTCCGGATCCAAGGTCAACGAGTTCTACGTCTACGCCGCCGGTGACCGGGTGATGGGCGAGGTGGAGAACATCGCTCCCGGGCTGACCCGCGAACTCCGCGTCGAGCTGCCCGCCGGGACGTACGAGACGGCCTGCAAGCCCGGGATGAGCGGCCGGGGCATCCGGAGCGCGCTGAAGGTCAGCGGCACCGCCGCGACCATGGCGCCCGACGCCGCGCTGAGTCAGGCCACCGCTAGTTATCAGCGGTATGTCCGGAGCCAGACCGCCGCGCTGCTGACCAAGACCGAGGAGTTCGTGGCCGCGGTCAAGGCCAACGACGTGGCGAAGGCCAAGGCGCTGTACCCGGTGGCCCGCACCTACTGGGAGCGGATCGAACCGGTCGCGGAGAGCTTCGGTGACCTCGACCCGAAGATCGACGGCCGGGAAGAGGTCGTCGAGGAGGGCATGGAGTTCACCGGCTTCCACCGGATCGAGAAGGATCTCTGGACGACCGGCAACATCAGCAAGGACGGCCCGGTTGCCGACCAGCTGCTCACTGATGTCAAGGCCATCGTGGCCAAGGCCAACGCAGAGCAGCTCACCCCGCTCCAGCTCGCCAACGGCGCCAAGGCGCTCCTCGACGAGGTTGCCAGCGGGAAGATCACCGGCGAGGAGGAGCGCTACTCGCACACCGACCTCTGGGACTTCAACGCCAACCTGGAGGGCTCCAAGGCGGCCGTCGCGGCGCTGCGCCCGGCCCTGGAGCAGCGCTCGCCCGACCTGGTCAAGCAGCTCGACACCGAGTTCGCCAACGTCGAGGCCGCCCTCGGCAAGCACCGGGCCGGTGACGGCTGGAAGCTGCACACCCAGCTCAGCAAGGCCGAGCTGAAGGAGCTCTCCGACAGCATCAACGCGCTGGCCGAGCCAATCAGCAAGGTTGCCGCGGTCGTCGCCCGATGACGACCGGGTCAGGAGGCGAGGCGATGAGCGAGCCGAGCACCGACGAGGCGACGCGCGGGACCCGGTTGTCCCGGCGGCGGGCCATCAGCATGGCCGGGGTCGGCGTCGCCGGTGTGGCCGGAGTGGCCGTCGGTGCGGGCGCGCTGATCGGCGGCGGTGACCACGCGGGGGCCACCGACAGGGCCGCCGGGGCGGTGCCGTTCCACGGCGAGCACCAGGCCGGCATCACCACCCCGGCCCAGGACCGGCTGCACTTCGTCGCGTTCGACGTGATCACCAAGGACCGGGCGAAGCTGGTCGCGCTGCTGCAGGAGTGGACCGCCGCCGCGGCCCGAATGACGGCCGGCCAGGACGCCGGGCTGATCGGCGCGGTCGACGGCGTCCCGGAGGCCCCGCCGGACGACACCGGCGAGGCGCTCGGGCTGCCGCCGTCGCAGCTCACCCTCACCGTCGGCTTCGGCCCGACGCTGTTCCGCGACAGCCAGGGCCGGGACCGGTTCGGCATCGCCGACAAGCGGCCGGCTGCCCTGGCCGACCTGCCGCACTTCGCCGGGGACGCCCTCAAGCCGGAACTCTCCGGCGGGGACATCTGCGTCCAGGCCTGCGCCAACGACCCGCAGGTGGCGGTGCACGCCATCCGCAACCTGGCCCGGATCGGGATGGGCGTGGTCAGCGTCCGCTGGTCCCAGCTCGGCTTCGGGCGTACCTCGTCGACCTCGCGGGACCAGGCCACTCCGCGCAACCTGTTCGGCTTCAAGGACGGCACCGCCAACCTGAAGGCCGAGGACGCCAACCTGCTCCGCGAGCAGCTCTGGGCGCAGCCCGGCGACGGGCCGGGCTGGATGACCGGCGGGGCGTACCTGGTCACCCGCAAGATCCGGATGTTGATCGAGACCTGGGACCGCAGCCCGCTGGCCGAGCAGGAACAGATCGTCGGCCGGACCAAGGGCAGCGGCGCCCCGCTGGGCAAGACCCACGAGTTCGACGAGCAGGACTTTGCCGTCAAGGGCGACGACGGGCAGCCAATGGTCGCTGAGACCGCGCACGTCCGGCTCGCCCACCCCAGGCAGAACAACGACGCGCACCTGCTCCGCTGCGGCTACAACTTCGTGGACGGCTCGGATGGGCTGGGCCGGCTCGACGCCGGGCTCTTCTTCATCGCGTACCAGCGGGATCCGCGGAAGCAGTTCGTGCCGATCCAGACCCGGCTCTCCCGGCACGACGCCATGAACGAGTACCTGCGGCACGTCTCCAGCGCGCTCTTCGCCTGCCCGCCGGGCGTCCACGACGCCGCCGACTGGTGGGGCCGCGCGCTCTTCACCTGACCGGGTCGGCTGCCTGGGCTGTCCGCGCTCGGGGATCGGCCGGCCCAATCTGGCCGCGACCTTACCGGTTGCCACCACGGCTCACATCCACGACAGCACGCCAAACTCACAAAAGGCATAAGCGCGACCGGCGATAAGTGTTACTTGAGCCTGCGGGTGATGGATCGGGTATCCCAGCGGTAGAGCGTGCGGGCACGGCGGATGAGTCGACGGATGGTGACGAAGGCTGCGGCCAGGTACAGGTACAGGTAGAAGTCGATGATCTCCGCGTCGCGGTCGGTGCAGCGACGGACTTGCCGAACCCGTTTCGCCACGAATTTGTCCTCTCGACCACCCAGCGCTGCCGACCTGGACCGGGGCGGGCACGCCTTTACGCACGATCCCGGCGTCGAAGCCCAGCTCGTCGAGCAGATTGTGGGTCGGGCCGTTGTCGTAGGCGCGGTCCAGATGCGCGGTGACCTGCTCGGGCCAACGATGCCGCAGTTGGGCGCTGCCCGCGCCGTCCACGCCGTCCACGCCGGTGGAGCGCTTCATGCCGCCCTTGCTCCGGTGAACCGGGGAGCGGCCGGCGCGGTCGCCCCCACACGGGCCTTCGTGATGGCCCCGTCGGCACTGACGTCGGTCAACTCCAGGCCGATCAGCCGATCAGGCAGGACCACCCGCTGGCCGAGATGTGGACGGCGGAGTGGCCGAGTAATACAAGAGATCGCTTGGCAAGCGCAAACTTGCCCGGCCGGCCGCAGCGAATGGGTGACTGTCGGCTGCGCTGATGCAGTCCTCGCGGCGATATGATACAACGGGCATCGATGCATGTGCTCGTTTCGCACCGCGACCATGCAACTCGAGGGCCGAACCTCCGATCGCTAACCGATGGAGACGCGATGTCGTCATGAATGATTCTCCGAACACCAATTGGGGCGGCATCACGACGGATGAGATCCGCGAGGTCTGGGGAGGTCAACTTCAGCCCATTCCAGAAGAGTTGATCGCTCCGGTCGTCACGCCCTACACCCGCCGGTTCCTGACCAAGGTCGGGTTGCCGGCCACGGATGTATTGGGAGTCGACTTCCTGTTCGAAGGCCCGCTCCTGAGCGTGGCGTCGCAGGAGGGGCGTGACTACCTCGTCGTCACACAGGCCCGGTCCAATGCGTCGTTTGCCGTCGACGTGCGAACCGATCAAGTCGTTGAGTACAACCAGTCCGCCCCCGGCGGCACCCGGTTCATGAACTCGGATATCGCAGCCCTGATCTTCTTCCTCGGCCAAATGCGAAAAGCGCTCAGCCTGGAGGAGATCCCGGCGATACAGGCGGCCATAGACGACGTGCGTACGTCGGTGACCATCCATGATCTCGCAGCGATGGAGGATGAGGCAGCATGGAAGCTCTGGTTGGACGATCTCGAGTCGCAAATCGAGTAATGCCATGACATCGACGCCAACCGCATGCAGCGTCCCCCGAGCGAGGACGCCCTTGCACCGCCGACTCGCGCCGATCCTCGCGACCCTGCTGGCGCTGATCAACGGGTTCACGGTTCCGGCACAGGCCGCACCCAAGAAGGGCGACTACTGGCTCACGCCTGCCTACGCAGGCGATGAATTGCACATCCCGGTCATGATGTACCGCCACCGGCACACCATGCTTCGGAACGATGTCAGCTGGGACCGCAATGTCGCGGCCTTCGAGTTCTACACCCCCGAGAATGTCCGCCTGATCATCGTCGGGCCGAGCCTACCTTCTCCCAACTTCAAGAATGCTGCCAAAACCACCCCCCTCGACATATACCGCGAGGCCAAGGGCCACTTGATCCTGGTCGACGGAAACGGTGACCCGCTCGAAGAGAATGGGAAGCCGGTTGACTGGCGGAACTCGTCCAAGCCCAGCGTTCTATGGGAACCAGGTTCCGATCAGAATCCGGAGATTCAGGAGGCGGTCAGGATCGGCCGGCACTCGGAATGGGTCACCTCCCTCTACCTGAAGTACAACCTGGGTCGAGCGAATGTCACCTCAAAGGAGGGCCTGTCCGAACGAATACCGTGCGAATCGGTGGGCAATAACTGCAAGACGAACCTGAAAACCGAGACAGGCGGACTGTACCCGAACCTCGAGAACATGCGGTTCATCACCGATCAATTGGGGTCCAAAGAAGCACGCGCGCGCGCCAAAAATGATCTGGAGACGATCCAACGAGAGTGGGAAAAACTTGGCATGCCCACGAACTCGAATGCCGAGGCCCTATTCGGTTGGCGGTTGCTTGCGACTCCCGGCAGCCCGCCACCACAGGGTACTGCCTCCGTGACTGGTCAGGTGGTCGCTGCGCCGGTGGGTAGCCAGGGACAGCCGGCGACGAGTTCGGTG
>NZ_JBAKHU010000134.1:0-6341 GCF_036906895.1 Micromonospora sp. CPCC 206060 | reverse complement strand
TCCAGGCTCTCGGGGGGCTTCGAAGTCATGCTGATGATCTCTCCTCAGGACCGTCCAGGAAGAGTATCCCCTGGTAGACGGGCTGTCTCACATCAGCGTGACAGGGAGGGGTCTCGGCGCCATTTCTGCTGGCACTCCTTGACGCGGTACCAAGCAGGGGCCAATAATACCGCCATGAGTACCTGTGGTCCGCGTCACGCTGGTGAGAGGTAGCCGCACTTCGGCGCCACCAGGCCAGGCCGTGCAGAGCGTGCTGAGCGGCCACGGAAGCTGGGTGCTCACCAAGGACAGCCGCGCGGGGCCCGTTTCCCCACGCACTGGTGCGGTGACACCGTGGCCCACCCCCACCGGCCCCGGCCCCGCTCCAGCCGCCGCAAGAACTGAGGAGATGTGATGAAGAGAGTCGGCATCGTCGCGGCCTGCGCGATGGCCCTGGCATCGACCTTGGCCGCGTGCGCGGGTGAAGGCCCGTCGGGAGGACAGGCCGGGTCCACCACCGAGAAGCTCGTCGAGGAGGCGAAGGCGAACACCGAGGCCGCGCTCGCCGGGACGGACCGTCCGCTGCCGAAGGGTGGCCCCCGGGCACAGTCCGGCAAGACCGTCTGGGCGATCGCGTGCACCACCCAGGGCGCTGGATGCCTCCTGCCTGCCGAGGGCTTCCTCGAAGCCGCAAAGAAGCTCGGCTGGACCGGGAAGCTCATCGACGGCAAGGCCGACCCGGGTGTGTACAACTCGCAGCTTCGCGCAGCGGCCGCGGCCTCTGTGGACGCGGTGGCGTTGTTCGGCGTCGATTGCTCGGCAGTCAAAGGCTCGATCGAGGCGATTCAGCGCGACGGCGTCAAGGTGATCGGATCCAACGCCCTCGACTGCGACGACGACTACAGCGGGGGCGGAAAACCGCTGTTCGACGCGTACCTGCCCTGGGGTGAGGATCTCATCTCCTACAACGACTACCTCAGCACGGTCGTCGGACCGACCATTGCCAACTGGGTGATCGCCAAGACCGCCGGAAAGGCGGAGATCATCCAGATGCGCCAGGACGACAGCGCGACCCTGCGCCTCATCGGCGAGTCGCAGGAGAAGCGGCTCGGCGAGTGTGGCGGCTGCACAGTCCACAAGGTCTCCTACACCGGAGCCGACCTGCTCGGCGGGAAGCTCCAGGCGAAGGCGAGCGCGGCGCTTCAGAAGTACCCGAACGCTAGCGTCGTCATGGTCCCTACGGACGCGGCGATCACGCTCGGCGTGGGTGCCGCGGCCGGCCAGGCACGGGCGGCCGGCCGTAAGGACCTCCTGCTGGTGGGGAACGAAGGGGTCCCGTCATCGATCAAGCTGCTGCGGGACGGCACGCAGTCCTACGCGATCGGCCGGCCGCTGACGTGGACCGGATGGGCGACGGCAGACGCTCTCAACCGGCTCTTCGCCGGTGAGAAGCCTGTGGATCCGGGCATCGGTGTCGGCAGCATGGACGCCGGTCATCTGCCGACGACGGACGTTTACGACGGCAACCCGAAGTCCTCTGGGTACCAGGCCAACTATGCGAGCAGCTGGGGCGTGGGCTGAGTGGCCGGCCCCGAGACCGGCGCTGCAGCGAGTGGCCTCGAATTTCAGGGTGTATCGAAGTCCTTTCCCGGGACGCGCGCCCTCGCCGACATCAGCTTCGCTGTCCGCCCGAGCGAGTTCCATGCCCTCGTCGGCGGCAACGGATCCGGCAAGTCGACGCTCATCAAGATCCTCGCCGGCGTCTATCAGGGAGACCCCGGCGGTGTGATCCGGCTGGGCGATACCACTTCGCAGTCGGATCACGTGACCCCACGGTGGTCGAGGGCTGCGGGCATTCGGTTTGTACACCAGGATCTCGGGCTGTTCCCCCAGTTGTCCGTGACCGAGAACGTCCTGGCTGGAACGTCGTACCCGCGTCGGAGGGGCGGCATCGACTGGGGCATGGCGCATCGAACCGTTCAGGGTTTGCTCGACTCCCTTGGCATCGAGGTCGCAGCGCGCTCGTCCGTCCGGGACCTGCGTCCAGCGGATCAGACCCTGATCGCGGTCGCTCGCTGTCTGAGCGATCGCCAAACCAGTTCGATTCACTTGCTGGTGCTCGACGAGCCGACCACTCGGCTTCCCGCGGACGAAGTCCATGGCTTGCTCGAGCGTCTCAAGTCGTACAGCCGAGGCGGCCAGAGCATTCTCTACGTGTCTCACCGACTGGACGAGGTCCTGGAGTACGCCGACACGATCACCGTGCTGCGCGACGGACGGCACATCGACACCCGCTCGGCGAGCGAGCACGACCGGTCCACCCTTGTCGAGGCGATCGCCGGTCAAGCGCAGGCGCGCCTTTCCCGACGGGTGAACAAGTCCGTGCCGGGAGCGCCGGTCCTCAGTGTCGAGGGCCTCACCGGCGGGCCCCTGCGTGACGTGTCCCTCTCGGTGGACGCCGGTGAGGTCGTCGCGGTCGCGGGTCTGGTCGGCAGTGGACGTACCAGCCTGATGCAGAACATCTACGGTGCCGTGAAGCCGGCCGCGGGGACAGTTGTGGTCAACGGCCACCCGCTGAGGCCGGGCAATGTCGCCGAGGCGCTGGATCGCGGCATCTCCTTCGTTCCGGAGGACCGCGCTCGGGACGGTGCTTTTCTGGACCTCGGTCTTCGCGAGAACCTCTCCGCGACCACGGTGCGTCGGTATCGCCGCCTCGGCTGGTTCCGGCGCGGGCAGGAGACCGGTGACGCCTCTCGTGACGTCGTCACCTACCGAATTCGAACTCCCGGGACGACCACCCCAATGGTGAAGCTCTCCGGCGGCAATCAGCAGAAGGCCGTCATCGCCAGAGCCATGAGGACCTCGCCCTCAGTGCTGCTCTTGGACGAGCCGACACAGGGAGTGGACGTCGGCGCGCGAAGCGACATCTACGCGCAGATCGAAAGTGCCGTGGACGCCGGGTCCGGAGTCCTGCTCGCGACATCGGACCTGGACGAGTTGTTGCACCTCGCCGATCGAGTCGTCGTACTGACCGCCGGCAAGATCTCCGATCAGGCGGCCGGAGACGAGATCACGAGGACATGGATCTACGAAAACGTCTACAACGCGGGAGACGGAAAGCAATGAACCATAGCACCGAACAACTCGATCCCGTGCGGGCGCCGTCGCCGGACCAACCGGATGGTACGCGCTCAGGGGTCCACTGGGCGGCGTCGATCATGCCGATTGTGGAGCGCTTCGGTCTGCTCATACTGCTCGTTGCGGTAGTCGTCTTCTTCGCCGTCTACCCGGCAACGTCACAGATCTTTCCGACGACGGCAAACTTCAAGAATATCGCAGCCAACGAGGCGGTCCTCATCGTGGTTGCGCTGGCCGTGCTCGTTCCGATGGTGGCGCACCGATTCGACCTCTCGGCGGGCGCTGTGGTTGCGCTCGCATCGATCGCCGCGGCGAAGGCGACCACGTCGATGGAGCTGCCACTGGCTGTCGGGGTCGTGGTGGGCATCGGCGTGGGCCTCGTCGTGGGCCTGGTGAACGGGGCGTTGATCGCGTATTGCCGAGCCAATTCGCTGGTCATTACTCTCGGCATGTCCACCCTGTTGATCGGGGCCGGCGCGTACTGGTCTGGATACCAAACGCTGGTAGGTGTCCCGCAATCGCTGACGAGTTTCGGCAGCGAATTCTGGCTGAATGTGCCGAAGTCCGTGTGGTTGGTGGTCTGTGTCGCGCTGGGCGTCTCCTACCTGCTGGGCATGACGGTGCACGGGAGGCGGCTGTTGTCGATCGGATCCAACGAATCGGCAGCGAACCTGGTGGGCATGCCGGTACAGCGAACCGTCATGATCGCCTTCGCCGTCTCCGGCGGTCTGGCCGGGCTGGCAGGAGTCCTCCTTCTCGCTCGCACCGGCAGTGCGGCATCGGGTGTCGGTACCGGATACCTGCTTCCTGCCCTCGCGGCGATCTTTCTTGGATCAACGACGATCAGGCCGGGCCGGTTCACTGTGGCCGGAACCCTCACCGGCGTGTTCTTTGTGGCGGTCAGCATCAATGGGCTGACGCTGGCCGGCACCGAGGACTGGGTTGAGCCCGTGTTCAACGGTGGCGCCGTCATCGTCGCTGTTGCGATCTCCTCGTTGCTCACACATCGACGGCTGACCGGCTCGCCGCGTCGGTAGCGACGACGCGGACCATCGCTGACACCGCGCGGCGCTGACCGCTGAGTCACCCTTCCGCGGTCCGCGGCGTCCCTTCGGAGGGCATGACATGCACAGAGGAGTTTGGCAATGACGACGCAGACTATCGCTGATACCGCGCGCGGCGCTGACCGCGGCGACCTTGACCTTTTCAAGTCGGGTCATCACCCGATCGATTCGGTCTCCGGTGTGGACCTTCGGGCCGATGTCCGAGAGTGCCAGCGGGTGGGTCGGTGACCAGTCGGCGGGCAGCGCTCCTGCCCTTCGGGAACGGTTCAATCGGCACCGTTCTGCTCGAGAACGCAGAGTTGGCGCCCGACGCGCCCTTCCTCGTCTTCGACCAGGGCGACGAGTCAACCAGTTACAGCTACGCCGAGGCCGTGGTTCTCGCCCAGCGTGGGCAGGCAGTGCTGAGGAGCATGGGAGTGGCCACCGGTGACCACTTCGCCATCGCCACGCGCAACCGGTCCGAGTTCTTCGCGTGCTGGTTCGGTGCCGCGCTGATCGGTGCGGTGATGGTCCCGGCGAGTCCGGGCAGTAGCCCGGACGAACTCGCCTATGTGCTGGACCACGCCAGGTGCGGGGCTGTCCTGGTCGAGGCCGGCAACGAGGCGCTCGAGGCGGCGGCGCGACGCGGCGGCGCCGCTGTGATCACGACGGGCGCCGACTTCGCCGAACGCGCCTCGCAGGCGCTGCAGCCGATCCAGGTCCGCGGAGTCGATCCGGGTGCCGCGATGTCGATCATGTACACGTCCGGAACCACAAGCCGCCCAAAGGGCGTCGTCGTGACTCACGCGAACTACCTCTACGCGGGAGAGTCAGTGGCGCAGAACTTGCGAATGCGACCGGATGACCGATGGCTCGTCGTTCTGCCGACCTTCCATGCGAACGCGCAGTACTACTCGATCATGTCCAGCCTGGTCACCGGAGCATCGGTGGCTGTGATGGAGCGGTTCTCCGCGTCACGCTGGGCCAGCCAGGCGCGCACCTACAACGCTACCCTGGGGAGCTTGTTCGCCGCACCGATCCGCATGATTCTCGCGCAGCCACCCGGAGAGGCGGAGCACGAGAATCGCCTCAGGGCTGTGTGCTTCGCTCAGAATCTGACGCAGAATGAGCTCGACGAGTTCGAGAGGCGCTTCACTGCGCCGCTGCTGCAGCTGTACGGGATGACGGAGACGATCGCTCCTCCGACGATGAACCCGCTGTTCGGCCGCCGGAACAACCTCACCATCGGGCGGCCCGTGATCTCCACGCAGCTGAGAGTGGTGACGGACGACGGTCGGGAGGCGGGCTTGGGGGAGACTGGCGAGCTGCTCGTGCAAGGAGATCCGGGAATCACCCTCATGGCGGGGTACTTCAACGACTCGGATGCCACCGAGGAGACACTCAAGGACGGATGGCTGCATACCGGTGACATTGTCCGTCTGGAGGCCGGCGGATTCCTCTCTTTCTACGACCGTGCACGGGACATCATCAAGCGTGGCGGTGAGATCGTGGCCACCGCCGAAGTGGAGCGTGTCATCGCCGAGCATCCGGCGGTGCGTGAGTCGGCGGCCGTCGCCGTGCCGGACGAGATGCTCGATCAGGCGCTGAAGGTCGTGGTCGTCAGGAAGCTGGGGCAGGAGGTTACTGAACAGGACCTGATACAGCATTGCCGCGATCGGCTCTCGTCGTTCAAGGTGCCCTCCTTCATCGAGTTCGTCGATGCTCTGCCGCATACCTCGGTGGGGAAGGTGCGGAAGGCCGATCTTCGCACAGTGGTTCATGAGCGTGACGCGGCCTCTCGTAGTTACGCTGACGCTTCAGAAAAGGAGGATCCGGAGGGTGAGCCCTAGGCTGGTTGACGGGGTTACGGAAGCCGTAGGCGTCACGGGCGACGGTCTTGATCTGTCAATCCCCTGGAATCGTGGAGGGCTCCGTTATGCGGCCCGGGCCTCCAGCACATGGGCCTCTGACCGTTCGTAGTCGATGGGGGATCGCCAGTCGCAGACGGAGTGCCGGCGACGCCGGTTGTAGAAGTCGGTGATCCAGGTGGCGATCTTCAGACGGGCTTCGGTGCGGGTGCGGAAGTGGCGAGCAATAGTCAAGACTTGTGGATGAGAAATCTTTGATCAGGCGGCTGTGGCGTCGGTCGTGACCGGCTCGGCGGCGGGGCGTTCGACGAGG
>NZ_JBAKHU010000133.1:0-6486 GCF_036906895.1 Micromonospora sp. CPCC 206060 | reverse complement strand
GCACGAGAAGGCGATCGGGCGGGACGGCTGGCGGTGGCTTGCCGCCGAGCACCGCGCCGCGCACCTGGTCGACGCGGCCCGGGCGTACCTGCTGACCGGCGACCCGGTCAACGCCGGCCGTCTCCTGGTCGACGCCGAGCGGACCGCACCGGCTGAGATCCGCCACCGACCGACAGCACGCGAAATGCTCGCCCGGGTGGCCCGTGACCCGCACGCCCCGGGGACGGTCACCCCACTCGCCACCACCCTCGGCCTGGGCTAACAGCAGACAAGCCGGACGGGTTCATACCCAGTACGGGCGTGGGCAGTCGCCGTCATCGCGGGGACCGATGATCTTGCCGCTCCGCCGGCACCACGCGCCGACCTGCCGTCCCAGCCCTGGGGGCGGACCCTTGACCATTGGTCTATACCAGTATTAGCCTACGCCGCATCTGCCCGAACGCGCCGGCGACCGTTGCGCACCGAGCGCACGCCAGCCCGCCCGCGTCGCCACTCACTCGATAAGGAGCAGGGCTGATGGGTACTAGACGGAGTACGAACCGATGGCCACGCGTGGCTGCATTCCTGGTGGCCTGTCTCGCAGGGGGATTCGCCCTGGCGCCGGTCACCGCAGCAGCGCCGGCTTCACCCACGGCTGCATCCGGGCCGTCAGGTGGAGACGCCATGCCTGACGGGCCGATCGGTCGCCCGGACCAGCCGGCGTTCCCGGACGGATACGTCCAGCGCGTCCAGGCGGCCCTGCGGCAGGGGACCGACACGTGGGGCGAGCAGCTCATGGCGCTGCCCGACGGCCCGACGATGGCAAACACGCGGGACCTTCTCGTACCGGCCAGCCACGGCGACGACTTCTGGCACGACACCCGGTGGAACAACCTTCCATTGACATACCCGATGCCGGACCTCAAGAACTTCAGCGCGGAACGGGACTTCAGCTTCCACTTCACCGACGGCAGCCAGATCAACTCGGACTTCGCCGACGGGCGGACCCGGCAGTGGGCCAAGTTCTACGTCGGCGACGGGACCGAACTCTACGGGTCGGCCGAGACCAGGCTTGACGAGCCGAAGCTCGCCGATGGCTACCAGCCTGTGCTGCAGAACCACTACACCGACCGCCAGGGACGAACCTACGAACGGGAGTCCTACGTCACGCGGTTCTCCGGCTCCGCTCGGCTCATGAGCATGATCCGCTTCGTTGTCCGGCCAGGAAGCTCCGGCCAGACCTCGGCCACACTCCGCGTCAACCTGAACGGCATGTACGTCGCCGGGGCCGTGGCTGCCGAGAACAACCTCAAGGTGGGCGACAAGCTCGCGCTCGCACACAGTGGCCAAGCGGCGTGGAGCGCACCGGATCTGACGTACACCCTCGACCTCAGCGAGGGCCCGGCGGAGGTCCACCTGCTCATGATGAACCAGCCCCAGGCGCTCGGGACGGTCGTCATGGACAAGAGCGGATACGACGCCAAACGGGCAGAGATGATCGCCTACTGGAAGGGCCAGCTCGACACCGGGAGCGGGGTGCAGATTCCGGAGAAGTACGCCGCCGACGCCATGCGGTCCATGCTGCTGTCCAACCTCGTCATGGGCTACAACCTCACCATCGGCAACGGCTACGAGCTGCCCGACGACCCGAAGTTCGCGTGGATCCCCGAGGTGGTGGCCACGGTGGCATCACTCGGTGACTTCGGCTACGCGCCGCGCACCCGGCAGACGATGGACGAGTTCCTCGTCCGGGGGCAGTACCTCGACGGGTTCACGACCTGGGAGCGGGGCATCAAGCTCCAGGCGGCCGCGAGGTACCACCTCCAGACCGGGGACTCCGGACTCATCACGGCCAACCTGGCCACCTTCCAGGCGTGGCTCAAGGACATCGCGGCCCAGCGGAGCAACGACCCCAACGGGCTGCTCACCAAGACGAGCCTCTACTCCGACAACAGCGCACGGGCCCACGGCATCCACCACCAGGCAGACGTGTGGCGCGGCCTGCGTGACATGGGTGTCGTCCTGCGTCTCATCGGCCGCCCCGACGACGCGGCCGCCTTCACCGCACAGGCAGACGGGCTACGCGCCGCGACCCTCGCCGCGATCGACCGGAGCAAGACCACATTGCCCGACGGCTCGATCTTCGTGCCCATCGCGCTGCTCGAACCGAACGACTTCGACCCAGCCGGGATGATCACGAACTCACCGCAGGGCAGCTACTGGAACCTCATCATGCCGTACGCCCTGGGCAGCGGCTTGATCGATGTCAACAGCCCGCTCGGGCAGGGCCTGACGACCTTCCTCAACAACCACGGCGGCACGTTCCTCGGGCTCACCCGGTTCAATCTCAGCGGTGAGCCGGTCGAGGCGTGCCAGACCCGCCCTGCTGGTCCGTGGCCCGCAGCGGACGGCTACCGCTCGAGCGGCGTCGACCAGCAGTACGGCTGGTCCTACCTCAAGTACCTCGACCAGGTCGGTGATGCCGATCGGATCGGGCTGACGTTCTACGGCATGCTCTCCCAGGGCTTCACCCGCAACACCTTCATCGGGGGCGAGGGCGAAACCGTCGCGCCGTGCCCGATGGAGTACTACCGCTCCCAGTTCCGGGCACCCCTGTCACCGAACAACGCCACGTACCTGAAGGCGCTGCGGGGCATGCTCGTCAACGAGACCCTCGACGCCGCGGGTGTGCCGACCGAGCTCGACCTCGCGCCGGCGACGCCCAAGCCATGGCTGTCCGACGGCCAGACGGTCGGGGCCACCAAACTGCCGACCCTGTTCGGCCCGGTGACCTACTCCATCACCTCGACCGTTGCCCAGGGCACGATCGAAGCCACGGTGACGCCCCCGCCCACTGCGGCGGGTCGCCCCGAGCTCCAGCGGGTCAAGCTGCACCTACGAGTGCCGGCGGGCTACCAGCTGAAGGCCGCAACCGCCAACGGCGCCGCAGTCCCCGTCGAGGGCGACGCCGTGACGGTCCCGGGCACAGGGACGACGACCGTTCGAGCTACGGTGTCGCGCGTTCAGGTGGGCCAGGTGTCCCGGGCGCAGGTCGTTGCGAGCGAACTGGCGACCATGGCTGCCCCGGGGACGACGACGGACCTCGGGATGCTCGTCGAGATGTCCGGGACCGCCGTCGTCGAGGGCCAAATCTCGGTGGACCTTCCGAACGGATGGACGTCACCGTCCGGGCAGATCCCGTTCGCCCGCAACGCCAAGAACGGGCTCGCTTGGCAGCAGGTCCGCACGCGCGTCTCGGTCCCGGCCGATGCGGCGCCGGGTGACTACCGGATCGTCATGACCGCCCGCCCGGATGGCGGGGAGCCGAGGGCGTTCACCAAAACCGTGACGGTGGCCCGTCCGGCTTCCGGGACCTACCCGGACCTGGTGCGGGCAGACGGCGCCGTTGGTTACTGGCGGCTCGACGACAGCGGGGCGACAGTGCTCGACAGGTCCGGGCACGGCAACAACGGGGTCGTCCGGGGATCCGTGGTCCAGGGCCAGCCGGGGCCGCTGGCCGATGAGAACAGCCGGTCGATGAGCCTTGAGGGCGGCTACATCGAGGTACCCGACTCGGCGAGGCTGAGCCTGACCGGCCCCTACGCCCTGGAGGCATGGGTCTACGTCCGGGAGGGCGGCGACCAGGGCGTGCTGGAGAAGTACGACTCGCCCGCGCGCAACGGGTACCTTTTGCGCCTGGGTGCGAAGAACCGGCCGGCGGCGATGAACCTCTCGGACACCCTGTCCACCACCGGTCCGGTCGGTGTCCCCGTGTTGCAGTGGGGCTGGCACCACATGGTGTCCGTCTTCGACGGCTCGACGCTCAAGGTCTATCTCGACGGCATCGAGCGCGCGTCCGTGCCGATGAGCCGGGTGCCGACCGACGGGGCTGGCTCGCTGAAGATCGGGGCACGAGGGGATGACGCGGGGAACCGCTTCGGTGGCTGGATGTCCGAGGTCGCCGTCTACGATCGCGCGCTCACCCCGGACCAGGTGAAGGCCCACTACGTCAAGGGTGTGACGGCCGTGGGGCAGTGAAGCCTGGTGGTCGACCGACCTTGGCGTGATCGAGGCAGGCTTGGGCGGTGGCGAGGGCCCGGTTGCGTTTGAGTCGGTTGATGCCGCACTCCACCGTGTGACCCTGTCGGGAAATGTGGGGGTCGAAGGTCGGTCGCTGACCGACCTTCGACCCCTTCCTGCGCCGGTTCGCAGCCTGGTCGACCTTGATCGGGGTCTGTCCCCACGAACACCGCTTCTTGCGGCCTCTTGACAAAGAGGGGCGCTGCCACCGGCGAAGGCGAGCCGCTGGGGTTGTCCGCCGGCAGGCGCACAGGCACGCACCTGCACGCCCACCGCCGGAGCACCTGACGTGCCCCATCTGATACGCGCGTCATCCTCCCAGCCGGGCGCCACCTGAAGATCAACCACGGCGCAGCGCGGGCGCCCCCTGCCGTACCGCCGATCTTCCGCGCCGCGCCCCTCGATCCACTCCATTTTCAGGAAAACGGGCTGTCGGATCGGGGCTGACACCGCGACTACCAGGAAATCGAGTGGATTACAGAGCGGTGGTCGAGGCCGATTAGGGCCGAAGCGGATGTCCGGTGTCATCTCGGCGGGACAGTCGGCCCTCGTGTGCTGGCGCAGACGGTGCAGCTCGACAGGCGGCGAGTCGGAGGTCCGCCGCCGAGGTCCGCTACGGCTGACCAGCGGACCCTGCGACTTCCAGTGCGCGGGCACCACGGCACCGCGCAAGGACGGCGGTGGACGGCACGCCGGTGCCGCCGTACGCGACACGTCCCGCTCCGTACGACGACCGGACCTGCGGATGGTAACGGTTTTCATTACGGACGGCCGACGCGCAGGCGTGCTCGGCACGGCTGACGCGATCCTGGCCTCCGGGATGACCCTGGGCAACGGCAGTTTCGCGCCGCTGCTGGCGCACGCGTCGACCACGGGTACCCCACTGGTGATGTTCGCGCAGACCGGCAGCGGAGTAAGGGTATCCCATCAACAGGTTGACGATGCCCTGCGCAGAATGGCTCGCTTCCCGCCGACAGTTGCGGGCAGGCTGTCGGAATGGGAACGGACTTCAGTGGTGAGGTGGCAACGTACTACGCGAGGCACCGGCGCGGCTACCCGCCCGAGGTGCTCGACGCCCTCGTCGGAGCGTTCGGCCTCGGCGCCGCAGACACGGTGGTCGACCTCGGCTGCGGCACCGGTCAGTTAAGCCTCCCACTCGCCGCCCGGGTGGGGGCCGTCATCGGCGTGGACCCGGCGCCGGACATGCTGGTCATGGCCCGCCAGGCCGCCCTCAACGCCGCAAGAGTCAACGCTACGTGGCTGCTCGGTGCTGACAGCGATCTGCCCGCGCTGGGCCGGCTACTCGGCGAACGGACGATCGGGGCGCTGACCGTCGCTGTCGCTATCCATTTCATTCGCCGCCCCCTGAACGCACACCAGGGCATTGGACCGCGACACGCTGTTCAGGGCCGCCCGGCCGCTGCTGCGTCCCGGCGGCGGCGTCGCCGTGGTCACCAACGGCGCGCCGCTGTGGTCGCAGGACGCCGAGTGGTCTGCGGCACTGCGCGAATGCCTGGAACGGCTGCTCGGGCACCCCGTCACGGCGACCTGCCAAACCGACGAGGCCGGACGCTGGCGCAACCAGGACGCTCTCGTACGTGCCGGCTACCGATACGCGGAGTCGTTGGTGCAGTACGATGCACCGCTCACCGTTGATGACATGGTTGGTAACGTCTTCTCCGCCATGTCGGCCGACCGACTGCCCTCCATGCAGGACCGAGCCGCGTTTACCTCCGAGGTCCACGACGCCCTCGGAGGGCGTGACAAGGTCACCGAGCGAGTCCGCGTCTGGCTGCAGTTCGGTACGCCCGATTGAGAGCCGTGCCTCTCTCAACTACAGCCTCCCTACCTCCGCGACCTTGTCGTTCCACTCGTTGACGAGCCGCACCAGTCAGGTTGACAACAGCTCACAGTCAACGTTCGCCACCTGGATTCCTTGAATCCCTGTCCCGCCACCGGCCGGCAGCGAGGGCACAGCCGGAAGACCGGCCAACCCGCGAGACCCGATGGACCGAGCGGGTTGGATAGCCAGCGACGTCCAGGGCCCCAGGCGTCTTCACGCTCCCATCCCTCGAAGACCCCCAGCCAGGCTACGGACATGTCCACGACGTGGACATCGAGATGCATCGTGCGGCGTCGGCACTGGTCAGCACGGCCAGGCAGCGGCACCCGCTGGATCCGTGTCGCCATGTCTGGCTGGCGGTCGAGAACTCCGTCTCCCGGCTCGGCGTGACTTCAAGGTGCACCCGCCTGGCGCGATCCGGCCAGGTTCATTGCCGGTGGTGATCGCTGATCGTGACCCTGTTCTAGCTGCAACGCCGTTCAGTTAGGCGTGGGCGTGGCTGGTCAAGGGTGTGTTGATCGGGGTGTGAGAGGCGGGGTTCCGGTATCAAGGTTTGTCACTCCAAGACAACCCGAACCAGGAAC
>NZ_JBAKHU010000132.1:0-6621 GCF_036906895.1 Micromonospora sp. CPCC 206060 | reverse complement strand
TCAACTTTTACCGATCACCACCACGCCGGACATCCATCACAACCGGGCACCTTCAGCCCATACGAAACACGGCCTAGGCCGAGCGCGGAGCCGACCTGGTAGCTGGTGTTGACGATGCCCGAGGCCAGGCCGCCCTCCTCCGGTCGGGCGCTGGACAGCGCCGTACCGAGGGAGGGGATGAACGCCAGGGACATGCCCAGCGCCGCGACCAACGACGCGGGCAGCACGTCGACCCAGAAGGTGCCGTTCGGGCGGATCAGAGACAGCCATCCCATGCCGAGGGCGAGGATCGCCAGCCCGGTGACGGTCATGGCCTTCGGGCCGAACCGGCCGATCGCCCGTGGGGCGAGGACGATCATGCCGATCATGATGAGGACGGTCATCGGCAGCAGGGCTGCACCGCTGGGGAAGGCCCGGTAGCCGAGGACCTGTTGCAGGTAGAGGTTGAGGAAGAACCACATCGGGATCCACGCGCCGCCGAGCAGCAACTGCGCCAGGTTCGCGGCGCCGAGGTTGCGGGTGCGCAGGATCGACAGCCGCATCAACGGCTGGCGACGCTTGGCCTGGATCGCCACGAACACGCCGAGCAGGACCGCCGCGCCGGCAAGGACCAGCCAGGTCCGGGCGTCGGCCCAGCCGACCTCCGGCGCCCGGACGACGGCGTAGACGGCCGCGCCGAGACCGGCGGTCACGGTGGCCGCGCCGACCAGGTCGACGGAGCCACGGCCGCCGGGCTGACCGGCGGGCATCAAAGCCGGGATGGCCGCCAACGCCAACACCGCGATCGGGACGTTGAGGTAGAACACCCACGGCCAGCTCAGGTATTCGGTGATGACGCCGCCGAGGAAGACTCCGGCGGTGCCGCCGGCGGGTGCCGCGGCCCCGTACAGGGCCAGAGCCTTGGTCAGTTCCTTCGGGGTGGCGCCGAAGAGCATCATCAGCAGCGTCAAGGCGGACGGGGCGATCAGCGCGGCACCGGCGCCCTGCACCGCGCGCCCGGCGAGTTCGACCGCGACGGATCCGGCCACGCCGGCCAGCGCCGATCCAACCAGCAGGACCACCCAGCCGGTGGCGAACATCCGGCGGGCGCCGAACAGGTCCGACAACCGGCCGCCGAGCAGCAGTAGCCCGCCGAATGCCACCACGTAGGCGTTGAACACCCAGGACAGGTTCTCCTGCGAGAACCCGAGGTCGGACTGGATGCGGGGCAGGGCCACCCCGATGATCGAGGTGTCCATGATGACCATGAACTGTGCGAGCGCGATGAGCGCGAGGGCCCACCAGCGCCGGGACGACGTAGCCATGACAAGTCCTGTTCCGGCCCCGGCGGCATTACCGCCGGGGCCTGTCGCTTCTAGCGGGACGGTTCGGGATCGGTGATCCGGTAGCCGGCGTCGGTGACTGCGGCCCGGATCCGGTTCTCGTCGGCTGAGCCGAGGACGGTGATCCGCGCGGCCGCCAGGTCGACGCGTACGTCGGTGACGCCGGGCACCGCGCGGACCGCGGCGCCCACCTTGGTGGCGCATGGCTGGCAGGACATCCCGGCCACCACGAACTCGCGACCCTCGTCGGTCGTCGGCAAGGTTTGGGCGTCGGTGTCACAGGTGGTGCACATACATCCTCCTATACAGGTACCCGGTAGGGGTAGGGACTCGGGGACCGTAGCATACCCCCCGGGGGTTCGCTATGGTTGGTCGTATGACAGCACCCGCCGCCTCTCCCGCCCGGGGCTACAGCGCCAGCAAGGACCAGTTGCTCGCCCGGCTGCGGCGAGTCGAGGGGCAGGTGCGCGGGATCGGGAAGATGGTCGAGGACGACCGGTACTGCATCGACGTGCTCACCCAGGTCTCGGCGATCCAGGCCGCACTCGACAAGGTCGCCCTCGGTCTGCTCGACGACCACGCCCGGCACTGCATGCGCGAAGGGACCGCACAGGGCCGCGCAGACGAGATGGCTACCGAGATGATGGCCGCCGTCGGCCGGCTTGTGAAGCGCGGCTGAGCCGCGCCACCCGAGGCGGTCAGGGCATCGAAGCGGTGGAGCCGTGCTCGGCGGCGAGGTGGTCGACGGTCACGTCGGCGAGACGTCGGTCCAGGGGTCTCGATCACCACGGCGAGGACGTGGAACGACCATGGGGATTGCGGGTCGGAGAGCTCGTCGGCGCTGACCGGGAACAGCTCGGCGAGGCCCGTGGCCACCGACTGCTGCGGTTCACCGCCAAGGGCGACCAGCCGCACCTGGTGGTGCTCCCGCCGCCGGTGACCCGCCGTGGACGCCTATCTCGCCGGCCGGGTCGACCTGGCCGGCGACCGGCTTCCGACGCAGACGCCCGGTGCCCGGCCGCGCCGGCCGCTGGTGGCCACCGCCAGCGGCGGCCGGCTCGACCGGGGCGCGGTGTGGCGGTTGCTGCGGCGTCTGGCCCGCACGGCGGGGATCTCGGTGACGATGTCGCCGCACGTGCTTGCGGCACACACTTGCGCGACCCTCTCCCGTGACGCCGGAGCCCGCCTGGAGGACATCCAGGACCAGCTCGGTCACGCCGATGTCCGCACCGCCCGCCGCTACGACCACGGCGGGGCCCGCCTCGACCGGTCCCCGGCCTACACCCTCGCCGGCTACATCACCGGCTGACGACCTGGGTGGGGGCAAGGCCGCCTTGCCCCCGGCCGGGCCTCAGCCGGGCGTAAGCCAGCGGGACACCGCGTCGGTGAAGACCACTTCGTACGGAAGCCCTCGCAGGTCGTCAGCGGGCACCGCCAGGCCGCGAGCCTGGGCTAGCTCGGCCAGCCATGACCAGGGATGTTCCTCTGCGCACTCTTCGTCATCGGGAAGTACGACGGTCAGAACGTCCTGAGTGAGGCTGTCCCGAGTCTCGTGGAGGGGGATAGCGCCATTGCCCGGGGCGCCGGTTGATCTTGCGGTGAGAGTGAACCCGCGTTCCGCGTGCAGGAGCACGCGCCGGCCGTCTTCCAGCATCGCGAACTCACTGACGATGAAGCTCCGAGTGCTCGCGTCCTCGGGGTACGCCCTTCTGAGGTCGCAGGTGGCGCCTAGGCCAACAATGCGGCCGGGCTCGACCCGGGGAGGATCTGTGGGAGCGCGGTAGGCGCCCGGGTACGGGCGCCAGCCGGCTTCCCCGCTGCTCACTGTCCCACTCCCGACGTTCCCGTGATCGCTTCTGCTGATACTTGCACAAACCGTGTCATCTGATCACCGGTTACGGCGGGGACGGCAAGGGTTGGGCGATCAGGGCTACACGTGAGGCCGACCACCGAGGCGGGCTTGGCCGGCATCCGCTCGCCGAGCCACCTTGTCCCGCGCGACCCGTCGACCAGCCGGATCCCGCGCCCGCACCAGACCCACGGAGCCGCCCTTGCCCGATGTGACCGCCGCGTTCGCGCAGCTCAGCCGGCCGATCGGATCAGCGAGCAGTCACCGGCCGATCACCGACGAATCACCGACGAATCAAACCGGTTGACCATCTGGATCAGCCGGTGGTCGTCCCGATCACCGCCAGGATTACCTGGGGTCAGGGCGGACCTGACCCCCGGCACGCTCGTTGAACAGGCCATGGCAAACAAGGACCAGGTGCTCTACGAGAATCCGGCGCGAGCCTACGAGGTGCTGGGGCGGATCATGCACGCCCTGCGGGAGAGTCAGGCCCTCAACGGCGCCCACTCCCTGGACTGGTGGGCGGGGGATGGCGGACGGAGCTGGGAGATCGAGTGGCAGTCCGGCCCGTACGCGTTCGAGGCGGTCGAGGGACTGCTCAGCGGCACCCCCGAGGAGTCCGTTGCGTTCGCCGTCCCGGGGGCCATCCGTCCTGGCGACCGCGCCGCCAACCAGGACCGCGCCTTCCTGTACGTACTCGACATGCCGGTGACGCTGCGCGCCCTCACCCCGGTCGGTGCCAGCCAGTGGCTACAGAACCTGCAAGAAACCCTGCAAGCAGAGCGCGCCTGAGACTGACCGCACACCGGTCGGCAGTGGACCAGGCCACCGGGGTGGGGAAGACCCTGCCCCCAGGGGGCAAGGCCAACGGGTCTGGTGCGTTGCCCGTGAGCAGGCTCTCGAGTAGGGGTGTCGCGGCCTACGTGCTCGGCGTTGGTAAGTTGCGCTCGTGAGTCATGTCCGAGCGGCGCTTTACCTCGACTTCGACAACGTGTTCAGCGGGCTTCACAAGCTGGACCCTGAGGTGGCGGTCCAGTTCGCGAGCGATCCGGGGGCGTGGCTGCGCCGGTTGTCGACGACAGTCACGACGGATGCGCCGCGACGCTGGTTACTCCTGCGCTGCTACCTCAACCCCAACGGGTGGGTGTATCAAACTGACTCGGCTGGAGATCAGGCCCGGTTGTACTTCTCGAAGTTCCGACCTTGGTTCGTTCGTGCTGGCTTCGATGTCATCGACTGTCCTCGCTATAGCGGGACGAAGAACGCGGCCGACATCAGGATCGTCGTCGATGCCGTTGACGCCTTGTCAGCTGACACCCGGTACGACGAGTTCGTCATTGCGTCCGGCGACTCCGACATGACGCCGTTACTGCAGCGACTGCGCCGCTCCGACCGACGGACCACCATCGTGTCACCGGCCGACGCGGCTGAGGCCTTCACCGCGATCGCCGATCGAGTCCTCGACAGCCAGCAGTTGCTGGCAATGATCCAGGGCGAGTCGGTCGATGTCGATGATGAAACGGACAGCGAGGTGGACGCCGAGTTCGACGAGCCTGTTGCTGACGTTGTCTCTGATCAGAGCGAGGCGTACGAGGCGTTCCGAACAGTCATGACCAGCGAGTACAACGCGGCGTCCGAGCCGATGAACATGGCTTCGCTGGCTTCCAGGCTACGGACTCAGCTTGGTCAGTCGGTTGCCGACAGCAATTGGTTTGGTTTCGGCAGTTTCGCCCGGGCGGTTGCAAGCCTGAAGCTGCCCAACCTACGGGTGTCGCAGCACTATTTGTGGGACGACAGTCGCCACTCGGCTCGGGAGCCAGCCGCTGCCACGCCGCAACGCATCGTGCTTCCGGAGCCCGTCGAGCGCTTGGCTAATCAGCTTGACCTGCCGCGATTGCCCGCTTCAGGATGGCCGGCGATCTATCAGACCCTCGCCGACTATGCCCGTTCCCACCGGTTCAACCTGACCGAATGCACTGGTTGGTCCCGAGACCAGCTCCGCGATCAGGGATTACCTGTCAGCCGCAACGCTGTCGCGTTCGTTGTGCGAGGCACGTCATTCGGCGGGTGCCCGTTGCACCGCCAACCGCCGCCGGCAGCCGCAGAGATCTGCGCAGCTTTCGTAAGCAACGTCCTCGGCCGTACTGAAGCTACGGAGATCACCTTTTCTGAAGACGAGATCACGACGGTACGAGCCTGGCTGGGCGCACCATCGAACGGCGGCGACGAGCCCACAGGCCGAACGGAGAACCCTTCGTAGGCTGTCCAACAGGCGGCGAGCGACCGTCCGGCCTGACCAAGCGGTCACCCGGCGGCCTGTACGTGTTCGGCCTGTGCGAGTCGTGCAACAACCGGCGCGGAGTACCGGGCGAGGGAACGCGTGCAGCGTGTCATGAACCCGGTTCCCGGCGCCGCCGACGTGATGTTCCTGGAGATCGAGGTCATCGACCCGTCGGATTTCAGCGACGTGCTGCACCGCGTAGCGTCGAGGTAGACGGATTCCGGGTGCTTCGGTGCAGAGCCCGGCCGCGCCGAACGCCATCGCGGCGATCCTGCTGGCCCTGCGCGACGCCACCGGCCTGCGTCCGCACGCGCACTTCGAATGGTCCGAGGGCAACCCGATCGCGCACCTGCTGCGTTACCTCCTCCTCGGCCGGGGTAACACGCCGCCGGTGGTGCAGAGGATCATCCGTAAGGCCGAACCGGACCCGACCCGCCGTCCCGGCATCACGTGGGCGGGTGACGTCCTCGGACGCGACGGGAATCTGAAGCAGGAACGAGCGGCGGCGGATCCTGTCGGGTGGGCCGGCGTCCTCAGGATCGCCCGGTCAGGATTCATCCGGCCGTGGCTCAACCCGCGTGATATGGCGAAAGCTGGATTGCCTGAACCCTAATCTCCAGTCGATGCAAGTTCCCATCCGCCGGAAAGGGCATCTGGAACCGGTGCCGCGCTCTGCGTCGGAGTCGTTCGTGGCCGATGCACCCTCGGAGTGCGGGGCGACGCCCACCGAGGGTGTTCAAGGAGATGAGTGGGGCGCCTACGTCGCGCTTTCACATCCGACAGAGACGAACGCTGGATTGCCTGTCGGGCGAGCCCTACGGCAACGGAGGCCTCGTAGTAGTCGCCGGAGTCACGACCAGCCGGGGAAGGCGGGAAAGCCGCAACCACGGCGCGATGACACCCGGGGTCACGCAGGAAACCGCGGACGGCATGTCTCTGCGGAAGATCGAACGCATCATCGATGCGGTCCGCCACGAGCGCTATCGCTTCCGCCCCGTGCGGCGGGTCAACATCCCGAAGAAGAACGGGAAGACCCGCCCGCTGGGCCAGCAGGAGGTGACGTGCTCAGGTTTGGCGGCGACGCGAGTCCGAGGGCGCCCATGGCCGGGAGTGTCAAGTTAACGGCTGATCTTGGTTGTTGAGGTGGTCAGTGGTTGGCCGGGGTGAGC
>NZ_JBAKHU010000131.1:0-6667 GCF_036906895.1 Micromonospora sp. CPCC 206060 | reverse complement strand
ACCATGATCCAACCCGAACGACCCAGGTCAAGCCGACCCGCCGACGAGCACCTGACCAGTCACGCGACAGGGAGATGCAGGAAATGCCAACTGCCATCCTGCCGGCTGATTCACCCGGAGTGCTCGGGGCCGTGCACCTTTCCACCCCTGCTATTGATCCAGTCCTGAACGCGGCGGCGCTTCCAGTATCGGATCATGCCCTGTACGGGCGCTGGCTTGTCGTCATCAAACATTGGAAGGTAGCCATCTTCGTTGCGACTCCATGCTGCCTTGCTGAGGCCGACGTACTTGTCCCATCCGCCTTGGCTGATGGCGAGGATTTCCCGAAAATCACTGGCGGAGATCAGTTCCTCCGGGTCGCCATCTAGGTCGACACGATGCACCCGGGCCTGAGCGGATTCGACGAGCTGCGGTAGCAAGATGTCTCGGACGTACTCAAGCTCATCGACGGGAAACCACGCCTTTTTGTCCTGCTTGACCGAGGCGGGCCAGCCGGACCCCTGATCTCGCTGCTTCGGCGACGTCTTGAGCCGGACGGTCGCCTCGGAGCGGCGGGTCAACTCGGCGGCGCCGGCAATATCCGTATGCGGCCGGCCACCAATATTCCGGATCTCCATTAGTGTTCCTGTCCACGTCGGTGGTTAGCGGTTGGCGCGACCGGGGGCACATCGCCCGCGAACGAACGAAGCGGCAACCCCCCGGCCGCCTGATGCAACCAACAACCCGAACCTCACGCCATCCTGCGGAGTGGCGGACGTGAGCCCGAAGTGGTCCCGATGGTAGCAGCCGGAACAGTGGTCGCCGGGCGCGTTGGGTGACGCACTGCCAGTGTGGCAAGTGCAGCTCACGGCGTTTTTCTCCGGCGTACGCGGGGTGGCTGCTGCTGGGCGGCAAGGTGAAGTTCGGGGAGTCGGCGCAGGACGCGGCCTGCCCGGAGACGGTGGAGGAGGCCGGCTTCGAGGTGGGCGAGCTGACGCCGACCGGCGTGGACGAAATCCGCGCAAGGACCGCTCCTACCACTTCATGATGTTTGCGTACCGGGCACCCGCGACGCGGGTGACAGCGGGCGGGCATCACGTTGGGCGGGGTGCTGCAGGCGTCGGTGGACGAGGTGCAGCCGCACCCGACGGTGATGCAGATCCTCAACGACGCTGGCGTCGCCCGCTACCCAGCACGGGATATTGAGGAAGGGCTGCGTCGGAACGGGATTCTGATGCGCGATCATCTGACCGCAGCTCCGGCCGCTCTCCCCTGAACGGCTCACTGGCCGGCCTCTGCCGGGTCGGGGTCCCACTGGACTCCACCGCCGAGGATGCCGTCATCGGCCACCATGCAGCGCAGCCGCCGGTGCGTGCGTTGCAGTTTTAGGAGCTGGGGTGCCATAGGTCGCGCAGGGGCCCCCAGGAAGAGCCAAGCCCGTCTGTCCAGTAGGCGGTCAGGACGCCAGCGACGGGCTGGGCGGGGTCGCTCCACCACAGTGCGGCGACCGTTTGCCCTGTGTGGGTTCCGGTGGGCACTCGGTAGGCGTACTCCACGCGAAGTTGTGCCGTGTGGCCGGTGGTGGTCGGGGTGGGTGGCTGCATGCCCGGAGCCAAGTCCTGTGAACGCGCTGCCTGGGCTACGTACCGGGCGTGGGCGGCGTCGCGGTCGGCGAGGTTGCGATATGAGATCCAGTAGACGGTGACGATTCCGGCGGTGCACCGGGTTCGCGTTTGTTCGCCGTCGCCGGGTTGTTGGCCTGTGCTGGCAGTGTTGCTGGTGCAGTTTCCGATTCGGGCTAGCCACGGCGCGGCGAACTCGGCCAGCTGCTGCGTCGGTATCTGGCTGCGGTTGACGCTGGCCTGACGCTGATCGAACAGATCTTCGGCCGCTTCGGTGGGGTGGGGCATCGTCGGGTTTTGAGCTGAGGGGGATGTAGTCCAGTTCGTGATGCCGGCGCCGACGGCGGCACCGGCGAGGATTGCCGCGACGACTCTGACGCGGCCGGCTTTCGGCCGATAACCGTTGGGCGCGGCAGCGCGGGATGCGGAAGGGACGCGGCTTGCGGGCTGTGTGGGGGTGACGGCGGGCGCCCGGCCAGGTGCCCTGGCTGGCACGTCGCCGCAGTTGAAAGGCCAGATGCCCTGGTCCGGGCGCTGCGTCGTCACGATCGCTCTCCCGAAGTCAGTGAGTCCTGCGCCTACGGCCGGTGACGACGAGACCAACGCCGACGACGATGGCGCCAGCGGCGATCGCCGTCATCGCCGTCATCGCCGTGACCGGCGGTCCGGTCACGGGCAGACCCGGCTGCTCACCGCCGCTACCGGTGGCCTGCGTGGTGGTGTCCCGCCGCGAGGTGGATGCGCTGTCGTCCGTGTGTGAGGGCTCGGACTTGTCTGCCGGCGGGCTGCTCGGCGGAACTACGGGTGGCGTGGTCGGGTCAGGCCCTGGCGGTGTGGTCGGCTCCGGGTTCGGCCCTGGGTCGGTGGGCTCAGGTCCTGGATCGGTAGGTTCCGGGTTCGTACCTGGGTCTGTGGGTTCAGGCTTTGGTGTGGCAGTGGGCTCGGGCTCGGGCGGTCTTGTGTCGGCGGTGACTGGTTGTCTGGTCGCGGCCGTGCCCGCCGTGGTGTCGGGCGTGGGTGTGGTGCTGGCATGCGCAGGCGGAGCTGAAATGATCAGGCCGATCGTCGCGCTGACCAACGGTATCGCCAGAATGGGCCAGGTGCGGATTGGATGACAGCGCACGATTGCTTTCCCTTCCATTGCATGATTGGCGCCTAGGGTGTCAGCGGAGGCTGCAGTGTTTTGCTGACTGGCGGGGGAAACGTAACCCATCGCGGTCGCGTCCACCACAATGGCGTACGACTCGACTCGCATTGCGTGCAGCGTTTTCCCTGTTCAGGTACGCATTGGCCCTCTTGGGTTGGGCGGAAAATATGGCTAGGAGTAGCCGGAGTGGTGGACACCGTGGCGATGGGTGTGCTGAATTGACTGCACTTACGGCGTGGACCTCATAACTGGGGAGCGGGTTTACGCCAAAGCCTGCGACGTGACTCCGCGGGCAGTTACCTCGCATCCCCGGTTAGGTGGGGACTATGACTCGGTCGTCGATGCATACCCGAACGACCCATTACCGCGAGTACTCATTCTGCGTCAAGCCTGCGGCCCGAGGCCCTCTGCACGGCCGACCTGCCGACCCGAGCGCCGTAGCGGCCTCAACGCTGGTGGCCCTGGGCACCTGATACCGGGTAGCGCCACCGTCACGCCTCCCCGCCGAGATTCCCATCCGGGCATCTGCCCGACCGCCATTGGAGAATTCTGTGCCGACGACACCTCTGCCCGCTGTGTTACCGGGATCCGGTGACAACGACTACGCCCGCTACATGCGCACCGGTGACCTGCTGTCCTTACAGAAAGGGCCGGGGGAGTGGGTACACCCCGACGAACTGCTGTTCCAGATCGTGCACCAGAGCACCGAGCTGTGGCTGAAGCTCACCCGCTCCCACCTGTCCCGCGCCCTCGCGCACCTCACCGCCGACCTGCCCTCCGCGGCGGAACTCCTCCTGCGTCGGGCCGCGGAAGCGTTGCGGCTGATCACCGAGCAACTTCACATCCTGCGGTCCCTACCGCCAGCCCAGTTCGCCATCATCCGTGCCGCGCTGGGCAACGGGTCGGGCTTCGAGTCCCCCGGGTGGCAACTGCTGCGTTCGGCGACCACCGAACTGGACATCGCATTCGCCCGGCTGCTGTCCTCGCTGGGCATCACCCCCGTCGACCTGTACCGGGGCCAACCGTCGGATCCGCTGTACCGGCTTGCCGAAGCGCTGGTGGAACTGGACGAGCGGATCGCTCTGTGGCGCACCGAGCACTACACCGTCGCCACCCGCATCATCGGCCACGGCGTACTCGGCACCCGCCACACCCCGGTCGACAGCCTGACCAAACTCATCGTCCACCGCCGTTTCCCGACCCTCTGGGACGCCCGCACCGCACTCACCCACGCGTCCGCACACGCGGTCTGCCCGGAGCCGGTGCAGCCATGACCACCACCACACACCTGACCCCATCCGCGCTGCTACGGCACCGACTGACTGCTCCCGCCGATAGCATCCACCTGGCGGCGTGCAGCATCGCCCCGCGCACCATCGACGTGGAACAAGCCCTGACCAGGATGCTCGACGACCTGTCCCGCCCAGGCTTCTGGCAAGCGTGTGAACAGCAGGTCACCGAAGCCCGTCAGATGTTCGCGCGGCTTATCGGCGCCGACGTCAACCAGATCGCGATCCTGCCCAACGCGAGCATCGCCGCGCATCAAGCGGCGACCCGCCGCAGGTCGCGGCGACGCCGCGAGATCCTGACCACGCCCGCCGAGTTCCCGGGAATCGCGCACGCATGGCTAGCCCAACCAGGCGCGAGGGTGCGCTGGTGCGGCACCCCGACCGGAACAGTGCACACCAGCGACTACCTGACGCACATCACGCCCCGCACCGCGCTGGTGTCGGTGCCCGCTGTCACCTACCGCGACGGCATCCGCCTCGACCTGCCACGCATCGCCGACGCCGCACACACCGCCGGCGCGTCTGTGTTTGTCGACGCCTACCAAGCCGCCGGCGTGATCCCCCTCGAGGTCGACGTACTGCACTGCGACTACCTCGTGACCGGCACCGGCAAATACCTACTCGGGCTCCCCGGCCTCGCCTTCCTCTATGCCCGCCACCCTGACGGCCCACCGCCGACACTCACCGGCTGGCTCGGCCGCACCAACCCCCACGCCATGTGCGCCACCATCCTGGACTCCCCGGCACACGCCCGCCGCTACGAGACCGGCACCCCCGCCGTCGCCGCCATCTACGCTGCCGTCGCCGGCCTGTCCCTGTTACGCGACCTGGACCTGCGGCAGGTGCGCCGCCACACCCAGCGGATGGTCTTCATCATGGCGACACGCCTGGCCGCCCAAGGCGAGATCGTGCGCCTCACCGCCGACCCCGACAGCCAAGGCGCGCACCTGGCGCTCGTAGAACCGCATGCGGAGGCGATGGCGGCCTGGCTCGGGCACCGCCGCGTCATCGCTGCACCCCGCTGCGGTGTCCTGCGCCTGGCCACGCACGCCTACACCACCACCGACGACATCGACGCGGCCTGCGAGAGCATCGCCGCCTACCGTTGCCGCAGCCGAACCCGGCCTGGAGTGACCCGATGAACACCGAGCCCTTGCAGCGGTGGCTAGCCCAGCGCCGGCCCACCACACACCGCTTCCCCTACGACTGCGTCGTTGACGCCTACCAGCACCACGGCAAACAGTTCGTCCCCAAGACGTGGACGACGCTGCTGCACTCGGCCCGCGAACGCCTACCACAGGTATCTGGGCCGCACGGGCATCTGGCTGCTTTCCTGGACACCACCCTCGACAAGACCGACAACAAGTACGACTATCGCAGCTACCTCGCACTACCCCTGCTGCCCATACCTGATCCGGACAGCAGCACCGAACGCGCAGACCGGCTGCTGGCCCACCGCGACCGTTTCCACCTCCTGCTCCTGTCCGACCTCATCGACTTCGAACTACGCGCCGTCGACAACATTGAGGCGCCGCTGCCACAGCTGCGCCCCGACCCGCCGGTAGTGCGCAAACGTCTACGCCACGCCGTACGCGCCACCGCACCCGCACTGCGCCGCCTCAGCTTCGACATGCGCGCTGCCGCCGATTCGGTGACGCTGGCTCGCCGGCTGACCGCCATGACCTCCATCGACCGCACCAAGGCCGACCAGCTGATGGTGCGTACCACCATGCTGCCGGTCTTCACCGTGCACGACGAATACCTGTTCATCCGGGTCCTGCAAGCCTTCGAGTTGACCTTCGGGCTGTTGGCCGTGGATCTCGCCGCGGTCATCGCCGCCGTGGCCGAAGACCGTCTGCCAGCAGCCGGCATACGACTGACTTCCGCCGCGACACTCCTGCACGAGACCACGCCACTATGGCCCCTGCTGGCCACGATGCAACCGGAGGCATTCCACACCTTCCGCGCTTACACTGACGGCGCGAGCGCCGTCCAGTCCCGCGCCTACAAGCTCGTCGAATCGCTGTGCCACACACCCGACCCGCAGCGCCTACGCTCGGTCGCGTACCAGTCGGTACCCGACGTGTACGCCCGCATCGGCCGTGGACAGACCAGCCTCGACGACGCCCTCGACACCATCCGCGCCGCTGACCACCGCGCGCTCGCCGAGATCCCCGTCCTCGCCGACGGAATCAGGCAGTTCGCCACAGCTGTGCACCGATGGCGCCGAACTCACTACAGCCTCGCCGTTCGAATGCTCGGCACCCATCAGCCCGGCACCGGCGCCACACTCGGAACCCCGTACCTACTGTACGGCCGCGACCAACCCGTCTTCCGCAACTCCCACGACCAAACCGATTTCCTAGGATGCTCTGGAGTGTGAGAGCGAACTCAATCTCGTCCTCGCCCGCGTACAGTTAAAGGCCCACAACCGGGGCCGCTCCGCAGGTCTGCCAGGGGTGGACATCACCGTGTTTCCGCAACGGTTCCCGCAAGTGGCCAAGTCGCTGCCGAGCTGGCTTCAAGCCTCGTTTGTATCTCAGATTTGCAAAGGAGCTTGTGTGAGCGTGACTGGTCAGGTGCTCGTCGGCGGGTCGGCTTGACCTGGGTCGTTCGGGTTGGATCATGGT
>NZ_JBAKHU010000130.1:0-6987 GCF_036906895.1 Micromonospora sp. CPCC 206060 | reverse complement strand
TCCCGGCGACCCACACCCACGCTCACTGACCAGCGCGGACGCTTCCTCGGTCGTACCCGATACACAACGACCCCCGACCCGCCACCATTCCCCACCGGGCCCCGCCCCGAACCGGACATCCGACGCGACCGACACCACCGGGTACGACCGTGCGCATAATTCGTGGTCGTGGCAGACAACGACGGTGTGGTGGAACAGCTGTGGCGGTACCCGGTCAAGTCGATGCTGGGCGAGGAGGTCAGCGCAAGCGAGGTGACGGTACGAGGTCTCACCGGAGACCGGCGCTTCGCCCTCGTACACCGCGAGACCGGTAAGGTGGCCAGCGCCAAACATCCCCGGCTCTGGCGTGACCTGCTCCGCCTCCAGGCCACGGTGACCGACGCTGGCAGCGTACGGATGACCCTCCCGGATGGCACGACGGCACACACCGACGACCCGGAGGCCGAAACCCGGCTGTCGGCGCTGCTCGGCCAACCGGTACGGCTGGTCACCGTTCCTCCTGCCGCCGCCACCCTGGATCGGGCCCGGCCGGACGAGTTGCTGCGCGACGGTGATGTGGAGTCCATCGGGGGGGGTGGAGCCGAGCGGCCTGGCCGGCGCCGCACCCGAGGGCACGTTCTTCGACTTCGCGCCGATCCACCTGGTCACCTCGGCCAGCCTGGACCGCCTCGCGGCACTCGGTACCGGACACCCGGTGGCCCCCGTCCGGTATCGACCCAACCTGGTGATCCGGACCGGCAACGACGGGTTTGTGGAGAACGAGTGGGTGGGGCGGGACGTGGAGATCGGCGACACGCTTCTCCTCCGCATCGTCGCCCCCACCCCACGCTGCGCCGTCCCGACCCTCGCCCACGGGTCCGTTCCGGCTGATCTCGACGCACTGCGGATCGCCGCGCGACACAACCGGGTGGCACCGGTACCGGAACTCGGCCCGCAGCCGTGCGTCGGCGCGTACGCCCAGGTCGTCCGACCCGGATCGATCAGGGTCGGCGACCCGGTGCGGGTGTCCTGAGCCTGAGGCGCTGGAGTGTTAAGAAGGGGCCCTTGCTCTACCGAAAGCGTTAAGAAGGGGCCCTTCCTTACACCTCAATCGTCGGAGTCGTCGGAGTCGTCGCTGTCGTCCCCGGAGACGTTGAGTGGGTTCATCAACTCGGCGAGCCGTTGCCGGACGCTGTCCGGCAGGTCGGACCGGGTCACCTCCCGGCGCAGCTCGAGGAGCTTCCTGCGGAGTTCCTTCGGCTTGCCGTCGAGTTTCTCGCGGACCGCCTTGACCCGGTCACGCAACCGGTCCGCCGCTCCGGCGGTGATCTGACCGGCTGCCTCCGCCTCGTCGATGACGGTGTCGAAGGCGTCGAGGATCTGCCGGGGCGTGGTGGGTACGGGACGCGCGGTGGTGGGGTCGGGATCCGCCGGGGTGGTCTCCGGGGCGGCGGGCGCGCTGCTGGCCGGAGCGCCGGCCCCGGGACCGGGCGGGTCGGGGTCCGTCCCGTTGGCAAACGCGGCGACCACGAGGACGACCGCGAGCACGGCGGCGGCCGCACCACCGACCAACAGCGGTCGACGGCCACGGCCGGGCTGCGGGACGGCGGCCACCAGCGGCGGCGCCGACCGGTCGATCAGGGTGGGCGACTGGGGCGCGGCGGGGATCTTCGGCAGCAGCGCGGTCGGCGGGTCCTGCCGGGGTGCCTCGGTGAGCCGGCGGGCCAGGTCGTCAGCCGTCGGTCGACGGGCCGGGTCGGTGGCCAGGCAGGCCGTCACCAGGGCGGCGGTCCGGGCGGGCAGGCCCGGCACGTCCAGCGGCGGGACCGGCGTACCGGCGCGCTGGACGGCGATCGCGTCGGCCCAGGTCTCGCCGGGCAGCGGGAGACGCCCGGTGAGGCTGACGTAGAGCAGCACGCCGAGCGCGTAGACGTCGCTGGCGGGGTCCGGCGGGCCGGCGCCGAGACGCTCCGGGGCGGTGTAGGCGGGGGTACCCATCAGCGGACCGGTGTCGCCCCGGTGACCGCCTGGCACCGTGAGGGCGGCTATCCCGAAGTCGAGCACCTTCGCCCCGGTGGCGGTCAGCATCACGTTGGCCGGTTTGATGTCGCGGTGCACCACCCCGATGGCGTGCGCGGCGGCAAGCGCCCCGGCCACCTGGGCGCCGAGCGCCGCCACGTCCCGCCACGGCAACGGGCCGGCGGTCAGCCGGTCGGCCAGGGTGCGGCCCTGCACCAGCTCCATGACCAGGTAGGGCACCAGTACCCCGCCGGGCAGGGCGGCCTCGCCGAAGTCGTAGACCTGGGTGATGTGCGGATGGGTGAGCCGGGCGGCGGCGCGTGCCTCCCGCTGGATGACCGCGCGCAGCGCCGGATCGCTCGCCAGGGGCGAGGCGAGCACCTTGACCGCCACGGGACGGTGCAGTACGTCGTCATCGGCGTACCACACCTCGGACATCCCGCCCGAGCCGATGCGCTCGCGCAGGACGTACCGGTCGTGCAGCCGCAACTGCGGGGTGAACGGCGACATAATGGCGAGTCTGCCTGCTCGGTCGGCGAGGGTGTAGAGGGGGTACGACGGTCAGTGTTTGCGGGCGACGGCGGCGTGGATGCCGGCCTCGGCGGCGGTGGGCCGGGGCTGGGGTTCGTGCTCCGCCCGCCAGTGCGCGACCGACGCGATCCCCGGCTCGATCATGGTCAGCCCGGGCCGGTCGAGGAACTGGGCGAACTCCTCCCGGCTGCGCAGGATGATCACCCCGTGTTCGCCCTCGGCGTTGGCGCTCTCCCGCGCCGCAGCCGCGATGTGCGGCGGCAGGTAGTCGTCGGTGGCGTGCGAGGCGACCAGGTAGCTGCCGGCCGGCAGGGCGTCCAGCAGGCGGTTGACGATCGTGTACGGGTCGTCCCGGTCGTGGACGAAGTGCAGGATGGCCACCAGCATCAACGCCACCGGCTGGTTCAGGTCGATGGTGCGCAGCAGGTCCGGGTGGCCCAAGATGGTGTCCACGTCCCGCAGGTCGGCGTCGATGTAGGCGGTGGCCCCCGCGGGGGAGCTGGTGAGCAGGGCCCGGGCGTGGGCCAGCACGATCGGGTCGTTGTCGACGTAGACCACCCGGCTTTCCGGGGCGATCGACTGGGCTACCTCGTGGGTGTTGTCGGCGGTCGGGATGCCGGTGCCGATGTCCAGGAACTGCCGGATGCCGGCCTCCCTGGTCAGGTACGTGACGGCGCGACGCAGGAAGTTACGGTTCTCCCGAGCGGCGAGCCGGATGGTGGGGAAGGCGGCGGCGATGGCGTCCCCGGACTCCCGGTCGGCCTGGAAGTTGTCCTTGCCGCCGAGCCAGTAGTTGTACCGCCGGGCCGGGTGCGGGACGGAGGTGTCGATCCGGGCCGCCGGGTGGGTACCGGCCTGTGTCCCGGATTCTTCGCTGTTCACCATTGCCTCCCGGGTCACCTACGGCGCGCTGACCGTCCACTGTCGCCGTACGGTGCCTCATCGTAGTGTGCTGTCTGCGCAGGGGACTCCCCTGGCTGGTGGTGGGCGGGCGACAGTAACGGACGAACGACCCGCCGCGCCGGCCGGAGCCGTCAGCTGTCCAGGTCGGCGAGGATCCGGCGCAGGATCCCCGGCGTACGCTCCGGCGGGTCGGCCTCCACGCACACCCGCTCCATGGCCACCGCGTAGTGGTCGACGTCGTCGCGTTTGTCGAGGTAGAGCGCACTGGTGAGCTGTTCGATGTAGACGATGTCGGGCAGGTCGGCATCCGGGAAGCGCAGGATGGTGAACGCGGTACCGGCGGCGGCATGTCCACCTGCGGAGAAGGGGATCACCTGGAGCCGGACGTTGGGCAGCCGGGTGGCCTCGATCAGCGTCTCGATCTGGTCGCGCATGACCCGTGGCCCGCCGATGGGACGGCGCAGCACGGACTCGTCGACCACCGCCCACAACTGTGGTGCGTCCGGGCGGGTGAGCAGCTCCTGTCGTTTCATCCGCAGGTTGACCCGGCGGTCGATCTCGCCGGCCGGGGCCCGGCCGTGCCCGAGGAGCACCACGGCCCGGGCGTACTCCCGGCTCTGCAGTAGCCCCGGTACGAACTGCACCTCGTAGGTGCGGATCAGCGACGCCGCCGCTTCCAGGCCCAGGTAGGACTGGAACCAGTTGGGCAGCACGTCGCCGTACCGGTGCCACCAGCCGGGGCTGTTGGCCTCGCGGGCCAGCCCGAGCAGTGCTTCGCGTTCGTCCGGATCGATGACGCCGTACAGCGTGAGCAGGTCCGCGACGTCGCGCTCCTTGAAGCCGACCCGGCCCAGTTCCATCCGGCTGATCTTGGACTCCGAGGAGCGGATCTCCCAGCCGGCGCTCTCCCGGGTCACCCCCTGGGACTCGCGGAGCCGACGCAGCTGGGAGCCGAGCAGCATCCGCAGCACTGTCGGCCCGGTGGCCGGTCCGGTCTCCGGTTGTACGGTCATCACGCGCGGACCTCCATGCAGCCCAGTCAGGTAGGGGAGGCTCCCTGACTGACGTGTAAGCATGCCATGAGCTGACAGTGAGACGAAGCGGACGACCGGCCCTCGCCGTTCGGCCGGTCGGGGCGGTCAGGCGATCAGGTGATCAGGTGATCGAAATCGCCGTCCCGCACGCCGAGCACGAAGGCGGCGATCTCGTCGACGGTGTAGATGAGCGCGGGACCCTCCGGGTGGCGCGAGTTGCGGACGGCGATGCCCGCCCCGCCAGGCAGCTCAGCCAGCTCGACACAGTTGCCGCTGGGGTTGCTGCGGCGACTCTTCTGCCAGGCCAGTGGTGGCAGCTCGGTGGTGGAGACGCCGTTGGGTGGCTGCTTCATCGGTGTCTGTTCTCCAAAGCCTGTGGCGGTTCGAGGAGGCCCGGGAGTCGGCATGGCGACCGCGCGCGATCCAGCGTGGTGCATCTGCACGTGCATCTGCTATTGCATCTGCACCGGACAGCGAGCATGATAACGCACGTGCAAGGGTATTCACCTACGCACGATGAGTGACCGCCAAACGGCCTCTCAACTGGGAAAACAGCGGCCAGACGGCCGCCGCGCCCGGGCGCGCGGGGGCGGCGACCGGGCCACCAAAGGCTACGCAGAGTGACGGGGGAGGTACGATGCCGGAGCCTCTGACGCTCATCGCCGGAGCCGCCGCCGTCACCGCCGCCACCACCGGATGGCACATGCGACGCCGGGCGCTACGCGCCGAGGCCGAGTTGGTCAACCTGCGCCGGGAGCTGGTGGCGGAGCGGCACGCAGCCAGCCACGACCCGCTCACCGGGCTACCCAACCGCCGCGCCTTCTTCCGGATCGGATCGGCGCTGCTGGCCGACCCGGACCACCGCCCCCTCACCGCCGTGGTACTCGACCTCAACGACTTCAAGCAGATCAACGACCGGTTCGGGCACGCCGCAGGTGACCACGTCCTGGTCACCGTGGCCCAGCGGTTCGCCGTCTTCGCCGGTGACAACCTGATCGCCCGACTCGGCGGGGACGAGTTCGCCGGGTTGCTGCACTGTCCCGGACCGGACCGGCGCTGGATCGACCGGGTGGCCCGACAGTTGGCCGAGGCCGTGGGCGCGCCGATCAAACTGGACAGTCTCACCCTGCGGGTCGGCGCCTCGGTCGGGCTGGCCCCGATCACCAGCCCGGTCCCCCTGGCCGAGGCGCTCTGCCGGGCGGATGCGGCGATGTACCGCAAGAAGAGCCTCACCGCCCGGACCCGGCCGCCCCGTCAGCTGGTCGAGCACGCCCACCCCGTCGACGCCTGAGCGGCGACCGGCCGCCGGGCCGGTACCCGACAGCGCACCACGGTCCAGCAGGTGCGGTCCGCTCCGAGACGGATCCAATAGTCACCGAGGCGGGCGGGGCACGATCCGCAGGCCGGCAATCTGGACGTACACCTCACGCTTGTCAACGGCATCGCCGGCCGCGTCGAGGACGTAGCCGGTGAGCCAGCACCAGCCGTGGTAGGTCGGCGCGGTGCCGACGGCGCTGACCCGCAGCCGCAACCCCCGCGAGCCGCCGAACTGCACGCTCGCCGCCGCGCCGACCAGGACCACATCCCCGGGTACGGGGACACGACGGTTCACCGCAGCCAGCCGAGGAACCGACGGTGCAGATCCCCGGCGGGTACCCACGGCAGATCCTGGGACGCTGCCACAAGCTGCGCGCCGAGGTAGCGGGCGAGCGAGACCGGGGCACTGTCGTACTCGGCCCGCAGCTCGGAGCGGCGGGTCCGGCAGGGCCAGGGTGCGCCGCAGCCGCCGCAGTGCCAGATCGGGAGTACGGGGCCGTGGCTGGTCACCGGCGCCACTCCGGCTGCGACTGCGACGCCTGCGGCCAGTGGCCCCGGTTGATCGGGATGCGGTGCCGGGCCTGGCAGGGCAGCTCGTTGCCGCAGCGGCAGACCCGCCGCCAACGCTGCCAGGACCAGACCGGTCGGTGCCGCCGGGCCAGGGTCAACGCCGTGGCGATCAGTACCCGGTGTGCTGGCGATACCCCGTGCTCCTCTGTCCGAGGCGTTGCGTGTTGTCTCTGGACGCAGGGAGGACTACGAATGGCCGAGCCGCTGTACCAACAGATCGCCACCGACATCGCGCGCCAGATCGAGTCCGGCGTCCTCAAGCCAGGCGACAAACTGCCCAGCACGCGCCAACTCTGCGAGATCTACGAGGTGAGCGAGACGGTGATCCGCTTCACCATGATCCACCTCAAGGCACAGGGACTGGTGTACGGCCAACCCGGCCGAGGCGTCTACGTCACCAAGCAACAGTGAGGGGTGGCGATGAAAATCGCCACCCCTCACTGCCTACAAATTCACCCCACCTGCAACAACCTCAGAACAATCACCGATCCAATCCATTCCCACCCAGACACACCTCTGCGTAAGTAAATTTTTCATCGCTTGTCGAGTGCATCGATGAGGTTCGGCGGCGGTGACTGGTCAGGTGCTCGTCGGCGGGTCGGCTTGACCTGGGTCGTTCGGGTTGGATCATGGT
>NZ_JBAKHU010000129.1:0-6992 GCF_036906895.1 Micromonospora sp. CPCC 206060 | reverse complement strand
GCTCACCCCGGCCAACCACTGACCACCTCAACAACCAAGATCAGCCGTTAACTTGACACTCCCCCTGCAGGCTCATTCGAGCAGTTCGCGGATGACCCCCATGGCCCGTGGCGAGATCACCTCGTCGGGATAGAAGTCGCCGCACAGTCGTACGGCGTCGTCCACCGTCGTGACCTTGGACAGCGCCGCCAAGGTGCGGAGATCGTCCACGTCGCGGGCCCGCGCCGCGAGTGCCTTCATCGCGAAGATGTGCTCCGGCGAGGCCGCCATGACGCGTAGCCCGGGATGGTCGAAGACCCGCCGCCTGCCCGGGTCGTCCTTGCCGGAGACGTACACGCTGGCCTGCTCGTTGAGCCACCACGGGGGCAGCCCCAGGTCGTCGGCCACCGCACGGGCCTCGTCGAGGACGACGCCGTGTGGAACGAACATCGCATCGACGTCCCTGGTCACCCGTTGGGCGTCGTAGGCCAGCGCCATCGCGGCACCACCCACGACGAAGATGTCAGCAACAACACCGCGCCGGACGAGCCTCTCGCCAAGGCGAGTGAACGCGCGCTCGAGTTCCGCGCGCCCCATCAGGACGCCGTCCGACCCGGTCACGCCGCAGCCAAATCGTGAACTGACAGGTACACACCGTGTTTCCGGAACGCTGCCGGCGCCCATGCCAGGGCATCGGCGCGGTGGATGGCCAACTCGGCCGGGAACCAGGCCCGGCGCAGCACCCGCGCCTCGACCCACGTCGGCGGCGCAAGATCCGCCTGCGCGAGCAGATGCTCCGCGAGCGCCGCCAGCAGCGCATCCCACCGCTCATCCCCGGTCAACCCAGGCTCATCCGTCAACAGAGCGACCCTGGTGTCAGCCGGCTCCCACCGGTACTCCTCCAGGAACTCCCACACGAGCTTCCAGCGAATTTGGTCGGTATTCGCGGACGAGAGATGGCCGGCCAACACAGCCAGACTCATCGGTTCGTAGCCGGTACCCACAGCGCGAACCTCACCTCCGAACCAACGGCATCGCCGGTTGCAGACTACCGCCTCCCTGCTGCTGAGCCTCGCAACGCCTGACTGCTGACCCGCTCTACTGCGGCCGGTAATCGACGAGGACGTCCGCCAACGACCGCACCACCTCACGATCCACGTGACCCCCGGCCGGCCCGCCCGCACCCGCCGCGCCGGGCGGATACGCCTCCGCCAGGAACGTGTCGATCAACTCCTGCCGCTGCTGCTCGGGCAACTCCGGCGCGTCCGGCCAGGTCGGCAGGAACTCCCGGCACCTCGACCAGGCCAACGCCCGCACCTCGACAAAATCCTCATCGTCCGGATGCGGCCGGTACATGTCAGTGGCCCGCAGCGCACCAGCCGGATCCGCCGGCACCTGAGGCATCGACACCTCCACCACCGGCATCGGCACCTCCCCCCGCGTCACGCAGCCGCGACCAGTACTCCGCCACGCCTTCCCGCAGGACACCCATTTGGCGACCATCGTCCCACCCGGCTCGGTCACCTGCGCCATCAACGTGTGCCGGCGGGCGTGGGAATCCTCGGACCGTACTCGACGAACAGCACCCGCTCGCTGTCCCACACATCCGCCGCGATGCGCCCGTACCGGAACGAACGCCGGGGCGGAAAGCCACGACGGCGCGGCTGCCCCTCGACGAGGATCTCCACCGCCCGTCCAGCAGCGACCACTCGCCCGGCGACACCACCCGCCGCAACGCGGCAACCGCGGCCAAAGCGTGCGGCGACGGACGCGAGCACGTCCGACCCACCACCTCATCCGGTCTACGCGCCGAGACGTGTCCCGATCGGCCGCTTCGGCAATCAGCCTCCACCGGAGGAACTGATCATGTTCACGACGACCTTCGCCGTCGCGAACATGATCAGAGGCAGCAGCTCAGGTGATGACGACGACCGCGAGGGCCACAACGCCGGCCACCAGGGCCCGGATGGACCAGGTAACCCGGATGAACTTGCGGTGCGCCACCAGGTTCGCCGTCCAGATCTGTCCGACGACGGCCCGCTCGAACGCGTCCTCGTCGGCCGCCGCCTTCACCCAGGCATCGATGAAGGCTTCCCGGTCGTCGCCGTACCGACGGGCGACGTGATCGTAGTAGTGCAGCGACCACACGGTCGTCACCTGCCGCCGCGGCACCAGCGTGTAGAGCGCCAGCAACGCGCTGAGCACGATGCAGACGCCGGCAACGAGCACTACGCCTCTGGCCCAGGGGTCGTGAGCCGACGGCAGTTGCCCGGCCAGGACCCCGGAGGCAGCCAGCACGGCGGCTGCCTTCACATCGGCGAAGCGGATCATCTCGTTCGCCTGTTGCAGGGAGGAGCGCTCCGCTTCCCTCATGAGTCTTCCAGACGATTCATCAGGTCGGGCCGGTCGTACGAGGAGAAGACCTCCCCCAACTGCCCGAGCAGATACCGGCGTTCGCCGTCCCCTAGCCCTTCGAGGAACTCACCGATCAGCTTGGCGATCACCAGGAATCGTGACTCGGCGACATCCCCGAATTTCTGGGCGATCCCCTCGAAGTCGATGTCCAGCATGGCGTTCAGCTGATCAGGGTGGTGGTGGAGCCAGTAGCTGCGGGCGACATCGGGGCGCGAGTAGATGCTCTCCCGGAGGTGCCGGATCTGCTTCAGCTCGGCTTGCTGCTTCCGGCGGTCGAGGGCGCTCTGCCGGTCGATCTCCAGGATGGCTTCCGCTGCGGCACGGGCTTGCGGGCTGACCGCCAGCTGGACGTGGACGCCGTCGACGATCCGAGTGTTGATCTCGGTCTCGGCGTTGCCGGCCTGAGTGACGCAGTACTGGGAGGCCAGTTTGTCAGCCCATTCCGTGATCTTCTGTCGTGCCGTCCAGGAAGCAGACTGATCGTTGCCCCGCCACCAGAACTGGAAGGTCGCGTCGAACGCGATGTGCGGATGGCAGCTGCGCAACTCGGCGGAGAAGGTGACCAGCTGCACGGAATCCTGAGGTCTCGCCCGGAGGCCCGACAGGCGGCCACGCCAGCTCCCGCTCATCGGGCGACCAGCAGCGGGTTGGCTCGGTGGAATCGCTCGATGAGCCGGTCACGCACGTCCCGGGCAGCCGGAGCCTCGGCGTCGCGGGCAAGTGGCTGCCAGGCATACAGCAGGTCGGACATACGGGCGAAGCGACTGCTGGCGCCCTGGCCGGTGCCGCCGGCCCGGATCATCAGGTCGGTGATCAAGTCCTCGTGCACGGGTTCCCTGGCCGTCGTGTCCAGCCACCGGAGGAGCGCCTCGCGGATTTCGCCCTGCGGTCCAATCCCGGTGAACAAGAGCGTGAAGGCATGCACCAGTCTGGTCTGTAGTTCCGCGTCGCCAGCCAGTTCGGCGAGGAGGAACCCGGCCCGCTCGGGGGTTTCGGAGATCGCGGCCAGGGCGCGCAGGCCCGCGTCGTGCCGCTGGTCGTGTCCGGCCGCCCAGTCGACGACCCGGCGCAGCGTCGCCTGCCGGTGCCGTGGCCGGTCCCAGAGCGACCGCACGGCCTGCACGACCGCTTCGGTGACGGCGTCGATCCCTCGCCCGGCCAGGTTGTTCAGCCGGGTCAGCACCGCCTGCGGATACGCGTCGGCCAGCGCCCCGCCGCAGACTGCGGCGACCGCGCAGAGCAGCGTCAGGCTGCCCGACTGCACGGCCCACTGATTGAGCCGGCCACGCATCGCCGCCCCGGCCTCGGGGCTCATCGCCACCGCCGTCATCAGGTCGACGATCAGCGGCCGCAGGGTCTGGTAACCCCACCACCGCTCGGCCAGGGCACGCACTTCGGGAGCGTCGGCCCCGGGAAGCGCCAGGGTCACCGCGAGCATGGCCGAGGCCACCTGTCCGGCGACGCGGACGTTCGGGGAACCGCCGCGGCGCATCGGCAGGTCGGAGGCCCAGCTCCAGAGGCGCGTTCGGAATGCCTTGGACTGGTCGCCATGCACGTAGCGCAGGATCGCGACGTCGTAGGACGGTAGGGTGAAGAAGATCCGGTGCTCGTCGTCGATCCGGGCGTTGACGTTCTTCGCCAGCTGGCGGATGCCTGGGGCGCCGATACCGCCGCGTACGTCCGCCGGTTCCGCCAGCTTCTCGGCGAGCTTCTCCATGGCGTGCAGGACGTTGCTGGCCTGTCCCCCTTGCAGGAAGGCCAGGGCGATGAGGAAGAGCCGGCTCCGTGGGTCCGGGTTCTTCTCGAACCAGGCGACCAGTTCTTCGTCCCAGTTCTGGTAGGCCTTGACCGCGTTGCGGGCGATCTCGGCCAGCGGTTCCTGCGGATCACCCGCAGCGGCCCTGATCCGGTGGGACAGCCTCGCGATCTGCGTCGGGGTCGCGCCCTCGAGCATCGCCGGCAGCGGCGGCGTCTTGAGCAGCCTGTCCACGTCCAACCTGTCGCGCTGGTCGGCCAGGAGACGGCTCAGCAACTCCTCGGGTACGGGAGCGGTCACCGTGAGAACGGCGAAGCCCGGAACGTCCTCGGGCCGTTCGAGGCTCACACGGTCGACCAGGACCACCAGGTACGAGTCCCTCTTCTCCACAGCCTCCCGATAGGCGATGAGCAACTCCCGCAACCGCCCGTTCCGGCTTCCGGGCGGCACCGTGAGCAGGTAGGCGGATCGACCGTACGACGATCACGGCACCTCGTCGACGGGCAGGAGACGCTGCTCGTCATCGTCGATCGGGATCTCCCGCCGAGGTGAGGGAACAGCGCCGAGCAGCCCGACCGCGGCGGTCCGTCGGCCGGTGCCGGGATCGGCCACCAGCAGGACGTGGCGCCGCTCCCGAAGAATCCCGGCAGCCGATTCCCTGGACAGCCCACCCGGACCGTAGAAGCGCCGCACGAAGGTCGCGATCGTCTCCTGCACGAAGGCGTCGGAGAGTTCCCGGGCGGCCCGGTAGCGCCCGAGCCAGTTGTGGACATTCTGCACCATGTCGCGGCCGACGTGCGAGGCGACCTGGCCGCCGTTCTCCTCGACGTAAGGACCGTCGTCGATGTCCTCGGCGTAGGAATCGTCGATGTCCGGGACCACGGGCTCGATCAGGTCGGTGGTCATCGGGCACCGCCCCGGTGCTGCGTCATGGTCTCGACCGTGGTGGCGACCTGGCCGTCGTTCCGCTTCACCCGCGGCCCGGAGACCCGCGGCCCCGACGTCCGCGGCCCTTCGGGCTTCCCGGCCTCCGGTGCAGGCGCCGGTGTGGCCGGCAACACACCGAGCAAGTTCCCGGAGACCTCCGGGATGTAGAGCCATGCCTGCCGGCTGAATGCCTTGCCGTCGACCGTCGCGATCACCGGCAGGCAGCGGTCGGGGTGTATGCCGGCGTACCCGGCGGCGATAACGTCCGCGAAAACACGGTCGGAGAAGATGCAGGCCACGAACGTCACACGCGGGCTGGCCGCAGCGAGCACGGCCTTCACCGGCGCGGAGTCGAGCAGACGGTGGGTCTCGTTGCGGGAGTCCCCGTTACCGGTCCAGTGAGGGTTCTCTGGATCGGCCGGCAGCGGACCGACGTGCAGGCTGACCCGCAACTGAAGGCGTACCCGGCCCTGACGGTTGTGGTCGGCGAGGCGTTCCTGGAGCAGACGCGGGAACGGGTCCACCAGGTAGGGCAGGACGTACGTCGGGAGTCCGACGGCGAAGCCGTCGCCGGTCGGGCCGAGGAAAGCCGGCTGATCCCATTCGGCACGCAGCCCGGCGCCGATCAGGGCGTCGCCCACGAGGTCGAGCAGGCTCTTGCTGATCGCCTCGTGGGTGCTGCCCGGTTCGGCGGTGAAGCCCTTCGCGTCCACCGCCAGAATCGCCCGATACGGCGGCAGATCGATCGAATGTGCAAACGGAATGTGCTCCATGGGAGTCCTTTCTCGACGACGGGACTCCTTCAGCGTCGGCCGAGATCGCGCCCCTCTCTGCCCAGTACTGGGCGGAAGCCGTGTGACCGAACGCTCAACGCCGACGGGTCGACGACGGTGACCTGCCGCCGCCCGGTGGCGACGATCCCGGCGTCCCGCAGGACGGTCAACTCGGCGACGACCGCGTTGCGCGAGGCACCGACCAGCTCGGCGAGTTCCACCTGGGACAGTCGGATCGTGGGCCGCCCGTCGGCGCGCCGGGTCTCCCGGTCGAGTTGGATCAGCGCCCTCGCCAACCGCTCCCGCACCGGCAGCACGGCCAACGCTGCGCGCTGCGCGTCCGAGGTACGCAACCGGCTCACCGTGTAGGCGGCAAAACCTGCGGCGAAAGCGGGTCGGGTCAGGAAACGCCGGAATTGCGGGCCGGTCAGCACGCGGGTGACCGTGGTGGTGAGCGCCGTGACCGTGGCAGATCGGGGTTCCAGGTCAACAGCGGCAAGATCGCCGACGACGTCACCAGCAGCCCGCAACGTCAGCAGGGCACGGCTGCCATCGCTTTCCGACCGCACCACCTTGACGCAGCCGGCCAGGACCACATGCACATGCTGGGTGGTGTCACCCTGGCGCAGGAGCACGGCGCGGGGTTCGAAGCGCACGAGGATCCCGGTGTCCTGGACCCGGTGCCACTCGTCTTGGGGGAGGTGAGCGACGAGTCCAGATTCACTGTTGTCACGCATGCACAGAATGTATAGCTGCCGGCCGCAACGAGTAGTGGGCCAGTAGCGTTGCCGGGCTTGGCTCGGTCCCGCATCGTCATCATCCGCCACGTGGCCGCATTGGCCGGAGTCGGGGTGATCGCGTCCGCCGGCCCGCTGCCCCGTGCGGTTGGCGGCATCGGCGCGCAGCTGATCACGCGGATACAGGCCGTAGTCCACCGAAGTCTCCGCTCTGCCTCGATCCACCGACGCGGTTTGTGCTGCGTCGAAGCGGTGAACCAGCCGGACCAGGGCCATCGGCCGAGAGCCGAGAGGACGTTCCCGTCCGCTCGACATGCGGCTGTCCGAGGATCGACCCCGGCTAGCTTGATCTTTAACCTGTGCGGCGTGGACGGGGATTGACGGACTTCGTCTTCTTTGCCGCTG
>NZ_JBAKHU010000128.1:0-7024 GCF_036906895.1 Micromonospora sp. CPCC 206060 | reverse complement strand
ACTCACCCCATATCGAAATGATCAACCGGTGATCGCCGCCAACCGCGTCGGTGGATCGAGGCTCAGGTAGAGCTAACCGTTAGAGTATTCGGGTCTCACAAACAGCTACGGAAGAGACCAAAGGACTATGCCCTACCGATTCGACGAGTTGCCACTTTCCAGGCTGCTGCTAGACCAGTCCAACGCACGGCTTGGAGAGGAGCAGCCAAGTCAGGAAGCAGCCCAGCTAGCGCTTGCGGCCCTTCTCGACGATGAACTCTTGGCGATCGCGGGCGACATCCTCGACAAGGGCACGGACCCAACATCTTTGACTGCAGTCACTCAAGAGAAAGCACCAAATGGCGCATATCGCGTCATAGAGGGCAACAGGCGACTTCTTGCCCTGCGCGCACTCGGCACGCCTGAAATTGTAGATGCGGCACTGACCCCCGCGAAGCGCAAACGCTTATTAAAGTACTCCGCATCCTTTAAGCTAAATCCGATCACGAAAATTATGTGCGTAGTCTTCGATCAAGAGAGCGAAGCTCGTCATTGGATTGAGCTTCGCCACACTGGCGCCAATAGCGGCGTGGGCCTCGTGGAGTGGGATGCCAACGAAAAAGACAGATACAGGGCTCGACAGGGGGGAGTGAAGGCACGTAGTGCCGCTGGCCAGATCCTCGACTTCGTGGACCAGGTTGATTCGAACGACGGCGCTGGAAATAAGCGAAGCTACAGCACCCTACAGCGATTGATTAAGACGCCCAAGGTCAGGGAGATTCTTGGGATCGACATTGAGAGGGATACCGTCTATTCGCACTACCCTCTTGATGAAGTCGCTAAAGGACTCACGGCCATTGTCAACGATCTCAGAAGCGGGAAGACTAAGGTCACGCACGTCTACTACGAGGAAGAGCGGATTGACTACATCAAGAAGCTTCCACTCGAACACCGCCCTGACCCGGCGACGCGCCTGGCAACGAGGATCGAACTCGTAACACTCCTGGACCCTTCCCGCGGCAATGGGCGACCTACCCCGTACAGTCAAGATAGCTTGCCGCTAGGCGCGACCATCGGCGATCAGAACGAGGTCGAAGGTGCCGAGTACACAATTTCCCCAACGGCAGCGGTCCAAGCTCCACCTGCGCCCCCCAGTCAGGGTGCGCCCTCAACCCCGATCCCACCTGCGCCCTTAACTCAAGGCGCGCTCCCAACCCCAACCTCACCTGCGCCCTCGACTCAAGCTGTGCCCTCAACCCCAACCCCGCCTGCGGTCCCAGCTCAGGGGCCGATACCACCTGCTGGTTCCGCAGTAACCGGCAACTCCGGGCAGGGGACCGAACGAGGGGTCCGAAAAAGTCGTGCGAAGGAACCGAGGCCGAGATCCACGACGATTCCGAGAAGTTGCATCCTTTGGATTCCTCGCCCCGCCAGAATCAACGACATTTACTACGAGCTTGCCAAGCTCAATGTGGACGAGTACCCCAACGCCTGCTCCGTACTACTCCGCGTATTCGTGGAGCTAAGCGTTGACCATCATATTGCCCACTTAAATGTTCTTCCTGACGATGAGCGCAGATCGACCAAGTTGTCTAAAAAGCTGAAAGATTTGGCCGCCCGCCTGAAGAGCGATGGAAGAATTGACCCTCAATTAGAAAAGGCTGTCATTAAGATTGCCGACGGTGGAGGCTTGTTCAGCGCTTCGACCGTCACCTTCAATCAGTACGTCCACAACCAATTTGCCTACCCGCTACCGAGCGAGCTGCGAATTGCATGGGATGAACTACAGCCGTTCATGCAAGTCCTGTGGGAAAGGTAGGCGCTGGCATGGGCAAGGCTCAAGAGACTCGCTATTCTTCGCCATTGCGCTACCCTGGAGGGAAGGGCAAGGTAGCCAACTTTATCAAGCTTCTAATGCTTGAAAACTCGCTAATCGGATGCGATTATGTGGAGCCGTATGCGGGCGGAGCAAGCGTAGCACTGTCACTTCTCTTTGAAGACTACATCAATCACGCATACATTAACGACATCAACAATGGCGTCTATTGCTTTTGGCGTCTCACTCTCGAAGATCCCAATAGCCTATGCCAGCGCATCATGAGCGTTCCACTCACCATGGATGAGTGGAGACGACAGAAGCTTGTGCATTCTTCGGAAAGTTCGGCGCCTGAAGATCTTGCTTTCGCAACCTTCTATCTAAACAGGACCAACAGATCAGGCATCGTGTCCGGCGGCGTAATCGGCGGGATTGAACAGTCAGGCACATGGAAGCTCGATGCGAGATTCAATCGTGAAGCCCTCTGCGCTCGCGTAAATAAGATTGCAAAGTTCAGCGCTCGCATAACCGTAAGCAAGTTGGATGCCGCAGAGATGATCGAGAGCAACTTGGTTCAAGGTGACGTACGTCGATTGCTATACCTAGATCCTCCATACTTCGTCAAGGGAGAGGGACTCTACGACAATTTCTATGCATTTGAGGATCACCAGAAGATTCGAGATGCCATTAGTAAAACGCCTGGCCCTTGGGTTGTCTCCTACGACGCGTCCCCCGAAATTCTCCAACTATACTCGCAACATAATCCCCTTTGCTACACGCTGAGCTACAGCGCATCTAAAGCCTCGAAGGGCACTGAGGTTATGTTTTTCTCGCCAAACTTGGCGATCCCGCAAGTTGCGTCGCCTGCGGGAATTTCTGTGGTAGATGTAGCGAGAGCCAAGTCTGCGGCAACCCTATTTTGACGAGATCGCGTCCGCCCTCCTGGATGCAACCCCGAACCGCCTTTTTCGCGCTCGCCAAAAGGACGCGGTGCCCCCTGGCAACTTGAGCCGCACGCTAAGAAGTTCGTGAAATAGGACCGGAAATCAGCAGAGACTTGCGACGCAAAGTCGGCATCAATCATCGCCGCGAAGTCGATAGGTCCTCTTAACCAATCGCACCGCAGAACCGACGCGCTGCACGCTCTGACGTTCCACCAAGGCCGTCCCTGCCTCTACCTCAAACGCCTCTGCAAGATCCTCGTCTGCGGCGACCTCGCGGACCCGGATCAGCTCGACAGTTCCGACACCAGCCAGCAGCCCCGACTCGTTCTCGGAAGAGCGCAGGGCTGCGTACGTGCCCCGGCCATGCTCGGTGGCGACCAACCTTGCTTCGCGTAAAACACCGATTGCTTGCCGGATGGTTCCTCGGCTCGCTCGGTACTCGGCCATGAGCGCGCTTTCTGGTGGCAAAAGGGCGCCGGGTGGGATGGCGCCGGTTTCGATGCGGGTACGCAGCTCGTCGGCGATGACGCGGTATCGGGGTTGTCCATAGTGCGGGGTCGGCACCCGCTCACCGTACCCGGCACTTGTCACTTGTTGTGCCAAGTGCCAACCGCGCCGCTCGTGCCTACACCTAGACAACATGTCCACTTGTAGGTACGTTTCTCTGAGTGCGGATGGGGTGACGCTCTCCGAGGGGTCGGCAACGATCGCCTTGTCCGTGCTCCTTAGTGGGGCGTGCGGTGCCTGGTCTGGTGTCCGGGTGCGGCAGACCGTGCGCCTGTCCTGGTACGGCGCGGTCCCGAACCTGCCTACGGGCGGTGCGTCGTGCCCTCCTGCGGGCCGGTGGCGGGTTCGTTGTCTCCCGGACTGGCGCCACCGGCCCGCCTCCAACGTGCGGAGGTCGTGATGCGCCGTGCTCGTCGTACCCGCTTGTCCCTGTGGTCCTGGTGGCCGTGGCGTCGGCCGCGACACGCACCCCGCCACGCGGTCACCAATCCGGCGCCCAGCTCGTCGACCGGTACCGGCTTCTCGTGGGCAACCGCGCGGACACAGAAGCTCCCGGTACTGAACGCTGCGCCGCTGATGACCCGTGCCCAGCAGCACCGGGGCAACGGCGGGCGGTGGGCGGCATGAACCGGGGCAACTTCCGCTACGTCCCTCCGGTCCCTCCGCCGTCACACCCTGACTGGTGTGCCCTGGACCGGTGCGGGCATCTGAACCCGCCGGGAATGCCGTACCTGGCGCGTCGACACCTGGGCGACTGGGAGCGCATCGGCGACCCACGCGGGACCGGCTTCATCGTGGTGTACCTGATCGCCGCAGATCCCCGGCTCCCGGCTATCGCCTTCAACACCGGGTCACGGGCGCGGGGCAAAGGTGGGGCCGAGTTGTCGTTGCCGAATGCGGCGCGGCTGGCCCGGCGGATCAATGACCTGCTGGCGCAGGCCGGCTACGAACTGCCGGACGGAGACGAAGATGCCTGACCACACCAACCCCACCGGTCCGGGCGGCCTGCACGTGATCTGCCCGCCGTGGTGCCGGGGCTGCGGGCCGAACGATCCAATGCACCGCAGTGAGCTGGTGACGATCGGGCGGGAGCAGACCGGCTGGATCAGCCTGCAACTGCTGGTCGACCGGTTCCACCGGCGGGACCTGGTCCTCAAGCTCGACTCGACCCGCTTCGGCGCGACGCAGACCGTGCTGCTCTCCGGGATGCAGACCGACCGGCTGATCCGGGAGTTGGTTCTGACCCGGCAGGCCATGCGCGCGACCAACCGCCAGGACGAGCCACAGACCAGGGGTACGCGATGACGGGGTATCGGCCGGCGGCTGCGGCGGGGCGTACTGGTCGGGTGGAGCCTCCTCGGCCCCGGCCTGTGGTGGTGGCTCCGGTCGTGGCGCGGCCGGCGCGGGGGACCACCTGGCAGACGTTGGAACGTCTAGGGGGTACGGTGACCGGTGTGATCGGTCGGGACTGGCGCCCTCGTTACCTGCAACTCGCGGAAGAGTTGCGGGTGAAGATCATGAGCGGCGAGATGGCCCCCGGCACGCTCATGCCCAGCGAAACCGAGTTGGCCGAGTCGTCCGGCCTGTCCCGGACCAGTGTGCGCAACGCGATCCGGCAGCTGCGGGAATGGGGCCTGGTCCGCGCGGAGCAGGGACGCGGAACGTACGTGCGCGCACCCCGGCAGCGGGTCCGGCGGCGCAACACCGAGCGGTACCAGTGGGAGAAGAACCGGGTACTGCTCGACGAAACCGAGCGGTTGAGAACCGGCGCGACCGAGCACGACACCGGCCTGACCGTCGATGACCTCAAGTTCCACGCCGAATACTCCCGCGTCGACGCGGACGAGGACCTGGCCGGTGCGTTGCGGATCGAGCCGGGTACGCCGTTGCTGCGGCGGGTCTACTGGACCTCGTCGAAGCATGAGAACGCACCGTTGACGGTGTCGTACTCGTACCTGCCGTACGACCTGGTCGCCGCGAACCCTGACCTGCTCGACGAGAGCAAGGAACCGTGGCCGGGCGGTACGCAGCATCAGCTCTACACCCTCGGCATCGAGTTGGACCGCATCGACGACGAGATACGGGCGCGGCCCCCGTCACCGGATGAGGCCGAGTTGCTCGACATCGACCCGGGCACCTCCGTGTTGACCGTCCGCAAGACGTCCGTCGACACAACGGGCCGAGTAGTGGAAGTCGCCGACGTTGTCATGCCGGGTGACCGCACCGAGCTGGTCTACTCCCACAAACTCAAGCGGTGGAAAACGTGACCCAACTCGTCTCGGTCATCACCCCGGTCCACGCGCCCAGCATCGCCTACCTGCCAGGCGCGTATGAGTCGTTGGTCCGGCAGGAGATGCCCGACGGATGGGACTGGCAATGGCTCGTCCAAGAGGACGGCCAGACCGGCGCCCTGGTCGACGCGCTACCCAACGATCCCCGGATCAGCCTGGGTAGCGGTCGACCCGGCGGGCCCGGTGTCGCGCGGACCCTAGCCCTGTCCAGGGTCGACGGGTCACTCATCAAGGTCCTGGACGCTGACGACCAGTTGATGCCGGGCGCGCTGGCGCGGGACATCGCCGCGTTCACTACGCACCCGCAGATCGGCTGGACCACCTCCCGCGTGCTCGACCTGCTCCCCGACGGGTCAACCGTCGGATGGGACAAGGACCCGGCCGGCGGCGTCCTCGGCCGCGGTGAGGTCCTGTCGTTCTGGCAGGCCAACAGTTTCCGCGCACCCGTCCACCCGGCCACGCTCTGCCTGCGCCGGGATCTCGTCTTCGCCCTCGGCGGCTGGATGGCCCTACCCGCCTCCGAGGACACCGGCCTACTCCTGGCGGCGAGCGCGGTCAGCGAGGGCTACTTCATCCGGGAACACGGCCTGCTCTACCGGAAGTGGCCCGGACAGGTCACCAGCCAGGCCACACACCGGGCACCTGAGGAGTACCAGGCGCGGATGAAGATCATCGGGGCCAGAGCCAACGCCCTGGCCTCGATGCTCCCGGATGGCCTTCCGGTGACCGCTACGGCGTAGCTTCGTGCCCCGGCATCCCGTGGGTACGCCGACGCTCCTTCATCTCCGCCTCAAAGATGTGCCGGCGGCCACCGGCCAACTTCTTCCGCGCGTACCGCTCGATCTCCTGGAACGCCGCGTAGTAGCCGTCGTCGAACTCCTCCACGACCTGGAACGTCCACCGCCCCGGAAGCACGTTACGACCCAACAACTCGTGCTCAACCCGGTCGGCAACCTCATCGTGCCCAGCCTCGCGGAGCAACTTCACCACCCGATCAAGAGTGAGGTCCGCGCCCCCGACGAGCTGGTGCACCGAGTACAGGTGCCCCCGTACCCGGTGGATCGTCTCCAACGCCTTACTCAGCTCACCAAGAGCCTCAACTGACGCATCGTCTAGCCAAACAGGCCTCGCGTGCCCCTCGTCTCCGGCTGTCGACTGCTCAGGATCCAACATGTCGCCTCAAATACCCTGTTTGTCCCCCTGTCTCACCTGAAGAACGAGCAAAACAGGAAGACGCGCCGACAGGTAAATCTTATGATGGCTGGTTAATGCATGCCAGGTCACAAGGAGTCCCGAAGTGGTTCGCTTTCTCGACTTATCCAACCCGGACGAGCGATCTCTGCAACTCACTCCCTATGGGCTATACACGAACGGCATGCTTAATCCCGACGCCGCACTGGAAGCTCACGCGTCCTCAATTAGTTGTGACTGGTCAGGTGCTCGTCGGCGGGTCGGCTTGACCTGGGTCGTTCGGGTTGGATCATGGT
>NZ_JBAKHU010000127.1:0-7495 GCF_036906895.1 Micromonospora sp. CPCC 206060 | reverse complement strand
TGGCCGCCTCACGTCTACGCCAAACCGGCTCTGAGCTGCAGGTCTGCCGTACACCACTCTGCCGGACGCAACTCATGCTTCTGCTTCCTGTGATCGGGCGTCACATGGCCGTTGTCGCCAACGACGGCCACGGTGTCACCTTCGGCTCAACTCACAGCCGGTGACGGCCTGAGTGGTACGCCGAGAGCCTCGTACCCCAGGGTCGGCGGCTGCCATCGCACACCGTCCCACCACTTGTGACGCGGCGCCGAATCAGTACCCCGGCGGACGACATCGATCCGGTCCGCGCCTCTGCTGACCACCGGGGCCGCCGGCTGCGGCGTGGCCCCGGGGGCGAGCACGGAGGACCGGGCGGTCTCCAGACAGGCCTGCATCCGGGCCACCTGTCCTTTGGTGAACATCATCATGGCCGCGTCGTCGACGTAGTCCATATAGTTGACGAACAGGTCGCCGTGCGGGCCGTTGTCGCAGCTCAGGCGCGGAAAAGTCGGTTTGCCGTTGTTGGGACCGGCCTGGTTCGGGGTGTCATCCACCTCGTCGGTGCCGCCGCAGCCGGTACCGTCGTCACCCCAGATGTGGAACAGGTTGAGATAGTGGCCGACCTCGTGGGTGGCGGTACGGCCCAGGTGGAACGGGGCGGTGGCGGTACCGAGGGTGCCGAAGGCGGTGTAGGTCACCACCACCCCGTCGGTCTGCGGTGGGCCACCGGGAAACTGTGCGTAGCCGAGCAGACCGTCGCGTAACTGGCCTACCCAGATGTTCAGGTACCGCGACGCCGGCCACGGGTCCGCACCTCCGGTGGCCGCCGACTTGATGCCGTCGTCGTCTGGGGAGAACTGCGTCACCGTGGTGGACGTGCGGGTGATGCCCGTGGTCGGTCTGCCGGTAGCGTCGGTCGTGGCGAGGTGGAACTCGACCTGTGTGTCCCCCACCAGATCGCGGAAGGCGTCCGGGATGGTCCCGAGGTCGCTGTTGGCCGCCCGGTAGTCGGCGTTGAGTACGGCGATCTGCGAGTGGACCTGCTCGTCGGAGATGTTCTGCCGGTCGTCGTTCCACACCACGTGCACGACGACCGGAATGCGGACGACGTCGGGGAACCGGGTCCCGGCCCGGCCGGCTATCACCGACCGGGTGCTGTTCTCGATGGCGCCCCGGGCCCGGGCGTAGTCCGGCAACTGGTTGAGCAGTCTGCGATGCACCGGCATCGTGGCACACCAGTGCTGTTGCGGGCCGACGGCCCCGCCCACCGACCCGACGTCACCGCCGCCGGTGGCTCCCCGGCCGGCGGCCATCCCGGCTGTCCCGGAATGACTGCCCATCACGGCACCGGACGCACCCGTCATCCCCATCGAACCAGGCGTGGCACCCATCGTGTGACCATCGGCCGTAGAGTCCATGTGCGCGTTCGCCATTTTCTCCCCCTCTGGCTGCGTTGGTCCGCCCTGAAATCGATGCTAGGGCCGGTAGTGACAACCACGACGGCGTTTGGTCGAACGGCCCGGCGAACTGGGTGGAGATCGCCGGACGGATTCCGTACCACTATGGTGGTGTCCGCACCTCCCGGTGCGCAGGCAACGGCTACTTCTGGATCCGAAGGTTGCAGGTGCCGGTCAGAGCGGTGCAGGCCCGGTTGACGACGGCGGGGTCGAGGTAAGGGCCCCGGGAGCGTCGACATCGACGCGTCCTGGGTCAGTGGGTGTCATCAAGCCAGCCGCCGTTGTGCATCAGGTCCCGGCCGTCGATCTCGTTGACTTCACGCCAGGCCTGCAGCCGCTGCGGGCGGAGCCCGAAGTACAGGTACGCGGCGCTGAGCCGGCGGGGGTCGAAACCGGTCTTGGCGGCGAAGGCGTCGCCGCGCTCCTGCGGGATGTCGGCGGCGGCCAGTACCGTCTCCACGGTCGCCTCGATCAGGACCAGGTCGCGGGTGGGCCCGATGCCCAGGCGGGTCCTGGGGTTGGCCCGCAGGTTCCGGCTGGTCGGGGTGGCTGCGGCGGTGGAGACCAGCAGCACCTCGCCGTCCCACAGGAAGGACAGCGGCACCAGGTAGGGGATGCCGGTTGCCGGGTCGGCTGTGGCGACCCAGGCGTCCACGTCGTGCTCAAGCCGGTGCAGCGTGTCCTGGCGGCGCTGACGGAATGTGCGGGGCGGCGACGTCATAGGGCAGCTCCCTACAGCACGGTCGATCAGGAAACCCCGTGATGACTGGGGGCAGGCGTCACCCTACGGGTCGGCCCTGACATGCCCCGGCCGCCCGCCCTGGACAAGGGCGTATCCGAGTGCGGAGATTCTCGATGGACAGCGTGCGGCTGGTGATCTGCGCGATGATCGGGCCGAGGTTGCCCTGCTACGTCCCGTGATCCGAATTCCGCCGCAGGTCGGGTTCGACGGTCAGGAGGGGGCCTTGACCTGACCGTCGAAGGCGATGCTGCGCCACAGGTCGAACTGCCGGTCGTTGCCGATCAGGGGATTGCCCACCAGCGCCACCGCCGCGTGCACCTCCTCGTCGGTACGCAGCTGACGGAAGTAGCCGGGGCCGACCAGGGCGATGCCCCGGTTGGTGGACTGGATCAGCTTCATGTCGTCCTTCCAGAGTTCGAGTGGCGGCGGCGGGCTCGGGCTGACATACGTCAGCGGGTTGATCCGGTTGCCTGCGGGATCGATCATGTGCCAGTGCAGGTGCGGCCCGGTCGAGGAGCCGGAGCCCGGGGCGCCCGCCGCGCCGCCGGACCTGCCGACGATGGCCCCCGACGCCACGGAGGTGCCGTTGGCCAGCACGAACTGGGACAGGTGCAGGTACTGGCTGCGGTACCCGTCGACGTGGTTGATGGTGACGGTGTGGCCGCCCGTACCGTTGTCCGGGGTGTTCCAGACCGTGCCGGCACCGCACGCCGGCAGGGCCGTGCCGACCGGCATCGCGAAGTCGATACCCCCGGCCGAACCACGTGCGAGGTGCTCCTGCCATCCGTCGGTGATCGGGTAGGCGCTGAACGGGTTGTAGATCACCGGTGCCGCCAGCGCGGCCGACGGCGGGAGCAGGCCACCGAGTGCCACACCGGTCGCCACTGCCGCAGTACCCCGCAGCAGGTCCCTGCGCCCTACGGTCGGTGCCTCACCATCGTTGCCGCAGCACGGCTCAGGCTCAGTCGTCGCCATAACTGCCGTCTCTCCTCGCTCCCGAGGTCACGCCGGTATCCATCGAGGAATCCCGCGGCGAGGCATCACGTCCAAGCCATCCATATATCTACAGCAAGAGATTAATACCGGCTAGTGGGCGGATCGTACGGGCCGCCGCGGGCGACGACTGTGGCGGTCCGAGATGGGCTCGGCTGTTCCGGTTATCCTCCGTCGTTCAGCAGCCACAGGAGAACACCATGACAACTCGCCGTGCGACCATTGGGCGCACCCGCGCCCCCGCCCTGCTTCCCGTCGTGCTCGCCGCGGTCGCCGTGCTCGCTGCCGGCTGCCCGGCCGGATCCACAGAACCGCCGGCGCGAACCGCCGCCAGCCCCACCCCGCCCACCACCCTGCGGCTGATCACCCCGGACACCCTCGGCGGGCTGCCCAAGTCCCGGGACCGTGGCCTGTTGGCAGCGCCGACCAAGACGATGGGTGCGCTCAAGCAGATGGTGCCGGGTGTCACCAGCGCGATCGCCTGGGCCTACGGGGGCCGGTCGGACCAGGAGGACGCGATCGCGGTCAGCGGCGTGACCGGAAACATCGCCGATCCGGCCGGACTCCTGGACTGGCTCTTCGCGCAGCAGACGGTGGTGTCCGATGTCCGCCCGGTGATTCCCGGTCCGCTGGGCGGTGAGGTCCGGTGCGGTACCACGCAGAAGAACGGCTACCACGTCACCGTGTGCCTCCGGGCCGACCGGAACAGCATCGGTCAGGTCGTCGTCCTGTCCCGATCCCCGGGTGACTGGATCAGCGACATCGCCGGGATCAGGGGACAACTGGTGGCGCCTCCGGGCTGAGGCCCACCGCAGCGCCGGGTACCGGAACGGGGACGACGCGATCACACTGAGGGCATGCCCGTCCGGTCTCTCGACATCACCAGCCTCTTCACCTGGTACGCACTGATCGTCCCGCCGCTCGTCGCGGTGACCGCGCTGCTGCGGCATCTCATCAATGTCGGGCGGCCGGGCCGGGCCCTGCTCTCCACGTTGGAGCTGGCGTACGTGTCCGGAGGGGCCGAATTGGCCTGCCGGGCCGGTCTGGCCTGGCTGCACCGGGCCGGCCTGGTCGAGACCGGCCCGCTGGGCACGCTACGGTCCGTGGGCCGGGCGCCGCAGAGCCCACCGCCGCTGACCATGGCCCTGTACTCGGCGCTGCGGGGCGGGCAGACCTGGTCCCAGGTCCGCCGGGACCACGACGTACGCCGCGAGCTGCACCGCATCGGCCAGCGGATGATCCGGTACGGCTATCTGTTGTCGCCGGCCGGGCGTCGCGCCATCGCTTCGGCCACCGTCCCGTTGTTCCTGGTCGCCGCCGTCGCGGTGGTCCTGCTCGCCGGCATCCTCGCCGGTGACACACCGTCCCGGCCGGCCCCGACGGTGGGGCTGCTGCTGGCGGTGACCGCGACCCTGCTGGCCGGCTGGCTGCTGGCGCAGCCACCGGCGGCGACCCGCGCCACCCGCAGGGCGCTGCGGCAGGCCCGGGAACGCTTCGGGGGCAGCCGGGACTGGTCGACCGTCCCGGCGGCGGAGCTGAGCCGCGCGGTCGCGTTACGTGGCCCCCGTGGCCCGTTGGCGACGGACCCGGTCTTCGCTGCGGCGTTGCAGATCGAGGATGTCCCGCCGGCGCCGTCGTCCCGGTCGGCCGGCCACGATCGGGCCGACGCCCGGAGGTGAGGTCCGGTCGGTGGCCGTCAGCGCGTCTCCACCGTGTCGCCGGGCACGAACGGCCTGTACCACGAACTGCCGGTGGTCCGGGTGAGCTGCGGATCGCCGGGATCGTGCGCGCCGGTCCGTCACCGGTGGCCGGAAATGCGGGAGGACCCTGCTTGCGTCGGTGGTTGATCGACACTAACCTGCAACCGTATGGTTGTAGGTGAGCTGAGCGAGGCGGACGCCGACCGCATCTTCCACGCCCTGGCGGACGCCACCCGTCGCGACATCATCGCCCGGGTGATCCGCCAGGAGCAGTCCGTGTCCGCACTCGCCCGGCACTACCCGATGAGCCTCGCGGCGGTGCAGAAACACGTGGCGGTGCTGGAACGGGCCGCGCTCGTTACCAAGGAGAGGCACGGAAGAGAACAACTCGTGGCCGCCGACGTGACCGCACTGCGCCGGGCGACCCGGCTGCTCGACGCGTACGAGCAGCTCTGGCGCCATCGCGCCCGTGGCATCGAACAGATCCTCGCCGAGGATCAGGAAGGAAACTGAACCATGACCGTGGTCAGCACACACAAGGACGTGCAGGCGTTGACGCTCACGTTCGTCGCCGAGTTCGCGGCCAGCGTCGAGCGCGTCTGGCAGGTGTGGCAGGACCCACGCCAGCTCGAACGGTGGTGGGGGCCGCCCACCTGGCCGGCCACCTTCGAGCAGCACGATTTCGCCGTCGGCGGTCAGTCCCGCTACTACATGACCGGCCCTGAGGGGGAGAAGGCGCACGGCTGGTGGGCCATCACCGCCATCGACGCCCCGAACCGACTGGAATTCGACGACGGGTTCTCCGACGAGGACGGCGAGCCGGTGGACACTTCGGACCCCATCCACCTCGTCGTCACCATCGAGGCAGTCGACTCCCGGGCACGCATGACCACCGTCGCGACGTTCACGAGCGCCGAGCGGATGGAACAGCTCCTGGCCATGGGCATGCAGGAAGGCATGCGTGAAGCGATGGGCCAGATCGACGCCCTGCTCGCCGACGCATCCCACTGACGGCACCGGCCTACGAGAAGGGAACAACGATGAGAAGGCTGATCGCGAGCACCTTCCTGACCCTCGACGGGGTCATGCAGGCCCCGGGCGGGCCCGGAGAGGACGACGACAACGGCTTCGCCCACGGTGGCTGGTCGGTGAACTACTGGGACGACGTGATGGGCGAGTTCATGGGCGAGTCGATGGGCCAGCCCTTCGACCTCGTCCTCGGCCGCCGGACCTACGACATCTTCGCCGCGCACTGGCCGCGCGTCCCCGACGAGGAGGGCGCCAAGCCGTTGAACGACGCCACCAAGTACGTCGCCTCGCGCAGTCGCCCCACCCTCCAGTGGCGCAACTCGGTGCTGATCGAGGGCGACGTGGCCGAGGGCGTCGCGGCACTCAAGCAGGAGGACGGGCCGGAGTTGCAGGTGCACGGCAGCGCCAACCTGCACCAGACCCTGCTGCGCCACAACCTCGTTGACGAGTACCGGTTGATGATCTTCCCGGTCGTCGTCGGGTCCGGCAAACGCCTGTTCGGCGACGGCGCCATCCCCGCCGGGCTGAAACTCGTCGACAGTAGGGTCTCCACCACCGGAGTCGTGATCGGTACGTACCTGCCGGCGGGGGAACTCGTCACCGGTTCGTTCGCGCTGGACTGACACGCCCCGGGTCGCGTACCGCCCCGTGCGCGGCGGGGCGGGCGCGCCGGGGACCGGCCCCCCGGATCCGGCAGGAGCCGCCCTTGCCATGGAGCACCCGGGCCCAGTCTGTCCATGGGGCCGCCCGCCACCCCGCATACCCCCCCACCCGTCACCGGCGGGGAGGAGTCCCCTTCGTGCGCAACGAAGGACCTCAACATGCAGAACCCGAGCAGGTGCGGGTACGAAGATCATGTTCTGCCGTTGTCACCCGCACGGTCCGGCCGGGGCCGCTGGGCGGCACTCACGGCGAGCGCGCTGTTCGCCGCCGGGTGCTCGCCGGGATCAATCCGCCGACGGTGAGTTCGGCGGCGACCGACTGCGGGGAGAAGCTGACCCGGCGACGGCCGGGCGGTACTGCCCGGTCCTACCTACCCGGGACCAGCTCACGGACGTGCCGCAGCCCGGGTTGCCCGTCGAGCAGTACCTCGCCGACCGGGGTGAACCCGGTGCGCCGCAGCACCGCGAGCGAGCCGAGGTTCGCCAGCGTGGCCGACGCGACCAGCCGGCGCAGCCCGTACCCGTCCCGCGCCAGTTCGCAGACCCGGCGTACAGCGTCCGTCGCCACGCCGCGCCCGGCCACCCGCTCGGCGACCCGGAAACCCAGCTCAGCGGCGCCATCGGCGAGGTCGACCAGGTTGAACCGGCCCAGCACGGCCCCGTCATCGTTGACCAGGACGTGGAAGCGGTGCAGCCCGGCTGCCTGCTCCGCGAGCAGCTCCGCGTGGCGCGCGGCGAACCCGGTGAAGTAGTCGTCGCCCCGATCCGGCACCGACCGCGCGAAGTACGCCCGGTTCTCCACCTCGAAGCGCAGCAGCGCCGGGGCGTGACGGACGTCGAGCTGCTGGAGTTCGGGCACGCGCCACCCTAAGTGGTCCGCGCCGTAAGTTCTTCGGGGGTTGACTGGCCGGGGTTTGGGTGCAGTCGTGGTCA
>NZ_JBAKHU010000126.1:0-7645 GCF_036906895.1 Micromonospora sp. CPCC 206060 | reverse complement strand
CTCGTTTCAGCCATGAGCCTCTATCCCTCAAGTCCTGGCCTCCACGTTACGAGGGGAACCACAGTCTGCACGATGACGTCTTGTTCGTCGGTGGAGCAGCGTGCGTAGCCGACTCGGGTTCCGTTTACCCCCGGGATTGTTCCGGATAGGGCACCGTCATCGGAACGACGCGCGGAACACTCTTACGGAACACCCCTGGCCTTGGCTGATGATGGCGCTGAAGCTGTTCCGATGGCCGGTCCCCTTGTGGAACGCCTATTGGACATGTCGGCCGCCGCCAGCGCTGTCGCTTTCGACTGTTGGTGGTTGTGACTCGGTCTCAGGGTTCGCGGGCGCGGAGGTACGCGTCCAGGTCGGCGGCGCCCTTGAGCATGGCGCGGCCCCGGGCAGACAGGCGGGCCTGCCAGTCGCGCAGGGTCGACTCCAGCGGGGCGACGCCTCCGGCGGCGCGGACCTGAGCGATCAGCGGGGCGATCTGCTCCAGCAGGTAGCCGCCCCGCCTGAGCTGGTGGGCCAGCCGGACGTCCCGTACGTCGCCCGCGCTGTAGGTCCGGTAGCCCGTCTGCGGATCGCGGCGCGGCTGGACCAGCCCGGCGTTCTCCCATTTGCGCAGGGTGGCAGGGCGGAGGCCGAGCCGCCTTGCCAGGGGACCGATGAACGTGTCGCCGCGTTCCTGCGGCACGGGCGTCAGGTCGCGGAGCGCGGCTTCGACGGCCTGGAGGGTGCGGCGGTCGTCGAGGAGTTGACCGTGGCTTTCGTCGATGAGTCGCAGCGCGTCCTCGGTGGCACCCCGGTTGATCGCCCGCATGATCGACGTGGCCGTCTGGTGACCGTGCCCGGACACGAGGGCGAGGAACGCGCGCAGGGCTTGCGCGTGCAGCGGCGTGTAGGTGCGGTAGCCGTAGACGGTGCGTTCGGCGGCGGGCAGGATGCCGGCGTCCTCGTAGTTTCTGATCGCCTGCGTGGACAGGCCGTGCTCGCGCGCCAGGTCCACTGGCCTCATGAATGCACCACCGATTGAAGGTTCATCGCGACAGAAGTGGGATTTTTCCCGGGAAAGTTTACACCGAGGGTTCAACGATACCGTTGACGGTATGGAGATCAAGGACACGGCCCGGCCACTCGACGGCGCAGGCATCTCGGCGTTCCTCCGCTCGCTTCCCGCGCGGCCCCTGCTGCTCGGCCTGGGCGAGGCCCGGCACTTCGTGGGGGAGCTGGGCGAGTTGCGCAACGAGATCTTCCGGCATCTGGTCGAGCACGAGGGCTACCGGTCGTTCGCCATTGAGAGCGACTGCCTCATGGGCCTCGTGGTGGACGACTACATCACGAGCGGCGCGGGCACGCTCGATGACGTCATGGAACGCGGCTTCAGCCACAACTTCGGCGCCGCACCGGGCAACCGCGAGCTCGTGCGCTGGATGCGGGCGTACAACGAGGAACATGACGAAAAGCTGCGGTTCTTCGGGTTCGACGGCCCTCTAGAGTATTGGGCGGCGAGCCCGCGCCAAGCGCTCACCGGCCTCTACGCCCTCCTCGACGGCCCGCTCCCCGGCACCGTAGTAACCAGGGAAACCCTCGACACGCTGCTGGGCCCAGACGACCGGTGGTCGAACGAAGCCGCCGCCATGGATCCGTCCCAGTCGATCGGCCAGTCCGCCGACGCCCAGCGGCTGCGGCTGATCGCCGACGACCTGGTGGCGCTGCTCGACACGCAGGCGCCGCAGCTGAACGCGCAGGACAGATGGCGGGCGGCACTGTACGGGCGCACCGCCACCGGCCTGCTCCGCTACCACTACTGGATGGCCGACGCGTCCCCGGCACGGTGGACCCGACTGTCGGCCCTGCGAGACGCGATGATGGCCGCCAACCTGCGCGCCGTCGCCAAGCACGGCCCGGCCCTGGTCTACGCCTCCAACCTCCACCTACAACGGAACAAGAGCTTCATGCCGCTCGGCGACCAGCAGCTGGAGTGGTGGAGCGCGGGAGCGATCACCGCGACGCAACTCAGCGACCGGTACGCCTTCCTGGCCTCAGCCTTCGGCACGGCCGGCGACAACACACCGCCCCCGGACACCGTCGAGGGCATCCTGTCCACGCTCCCATGGGACCATTCCCTCATCGACGCCCGCCGCCTGGCCCAGGCCATCACAAAACCCGCCCCGCGCATCTCGCACGACTTCGCCTATTTCCCGTTGGACCCAGCCCAGCTCGACATGATCGACGGCGTCGTCTTCCTCAAACAGGCCGTCAGGCTGGGCCGGCTGGGTTGACAGGGCGCGTGCGTGTCAGGCTGGGCTGACACGCACGCGCACTCATACTGGTCGGCGTCGAACGCCCGTAGTGAGCGCAGGCGCCGACGTCGCCGTGGCGTCAACCGCCGGTTTGGTCAGCCACGCCAGCCGGGTCATCCCCAACCCGGCATCCACCCTCGGCAGCAGATCCAGATCGGCGATCATCTGCTCGGTCAACAGCGGCGCGACCAGATCATGGGTGACCGTCGTGGCCGCGACCCGGGCGGTGGCCACCATCTCCAGCAGGCTGACCACCCCGGGACGTACCGTCCGATTCGCGATCAGATCCGGGGTCGACGAACGCCACGTCCGCCAGGGCCAGCGTGAAGAACCGGACCAGCTCGTCCGTGCCGATGTCCGGGTACGACTTCAGCCGCTCCATCTGGTCATCCGAACACTCCCTACGCCACTAGGCAAACAGCCGCGAACGTAGTGGAGACCACCACTATGACGATCATCGACCCGCGTTTCCGCAGGTCAGCCAATCCGTTGATTTTTCCGCCAGGACCACGGAAACCCCGTCTACCGGGCGCTACGCGCCGACGCGAGCGGCTTCGTGCTCAAGGACATCACACCGCCGCGCCTGCTCGACGCGATCCACACGGTCGCTGTTGCCGCCGTTGCGGGCCACCGTACCCGCCGGGACACCCGGCAACCGGCTTGACTCTCCAGCGGCTGGAGGGTTGATCCTGCTGGGGTGACCGACCGCACGGACCTGTACACCATCGGGCAGCTCGCGCAGCGTACCGGCCTGCCGGTACGCACCATCCGCTTCTGGTCCGACACCGGCGTCGTCGCACCGACGTGCCGGTCGCCGGGCGGCTACCGGCTCTACGACGCCCAGGCGGTGGCCCGGCTGGACCTGGTGCGCACCCTGCGGGAGCTGGGCCTGGACCTGGGCACCATCGGGCGGGTCCTGACCCGGCAGAGCACGGTGGCCGAGGTCGCCCGGGCGCACCTACAGGCCGTGGACACCCAGATCCGCGCCCTGCGCCTACGCCGGGCGGTCCTGCGGTCGATCACCGCACGTGACAGCACCATCGAGGAGTTGAGGATCTTGAACAAACTGGCCCACCTGTCCGCAGCGCAACGGCAGCAGATGATCGACGACTTCGTCGACCGGGTCTTCGACGGCGTCGACCCGCAGGCCCCGGGGGCGCACCTGGCCGCGGCGATGCGTCAACTGCCGGCCCACCTGCCCGACGACCCCACCACCGAGCAGGTCGACGCCTGGCTGGAACTGGCCGAACTGGTCGCCGACGCCGGCTTCCGTGACCGGGTACGGCAGATGGCGGTGGCCGGCGCGACCCCGAACGACGATCCCGGACCGCAACCGGACCCGGCGCTGGTCCTCACGCACGCCGGGGCCGCGCACGCCGAGGGCGTCGACCCGCGCTCGCCACAGGCCCGCCCGATCCTGGACCGGATCGTGGACCCCGGCATGCCCGCCGACGAGCGGCGCCGGTTGGCCGACCAGATCGCGCTGTTCACCGACCGTCGGGTGGAGCGGTACTGGCAGCTCCTGGGTGTGCTCAACGGTCGGCCACCGTTCCCGCCCAGCGCAGCGGCGTTCGAATGGTTCGTCGCCGCGCTACGCGCACACCCGTGAGCCGGCCGGGTACTCCGTCTCCGGTCCGGCGTCCGCGAGGTGCCGGGCCGGCTGCGGCCGCTGCGCCAGTGGCACGACAACAAGAACCTGCGGGCACCGGCCACAGTTCGAACAGCCCGCACGGTTCGTCGACGTGATGGTCCGGGCCCAGGTGGGATCGTCAGGGGCCGTCGGCGACCAGCCGGGCACCGAACCCGACCAGCACCACCCCGGTCGCGGTGTCCAGCAGCCGCCGGACGGCACGCCGACGCAACACCCGCCGCGCCCGGTCCAGGCCGGCGACCACCAGCAGCAGGTACGCCAGCGACAGCACCGCATGACTGACCGCGAACGCTATCACCACGGCCACCGGGGTGGCCGGGCCGACGAACTGCGGCAGCACCGCCAGGTAGAACACCAGCACCTTCGGGTTGGTGACCGTGGACAGGAACCCCTGCCGCCAACCGGCCTGCCGCTGCGCGCGTGCCGCCGCACCGTCACCCGGCCGGTGCGCCGCGACCGGGTCGTACCGACCCCGCCAGGCCGAACGGAACGCCTGACCCGCCAGCAACACCAGGTAGGCGATACCCGCCCAACGGATCGCCAGGAACAGCGGCTGCGAGTGCACGATCACCGCGCCCAGCCCGGCGACCGCCACGCTGCCCTGCACGATGTTGGCGCTGGCCACCCCCACCGCGCTCCACCGACCGCGCAGCGAACCACCGGTGAGGGTGTTACGCACGATCACCGTGAAGTCGACACCGGGAATCAGCACCAGCACGACCGCGAAGACCAGGAACGACAGGTACGACGACCAGCTCACGGCCCCACCATAACGACGTGCCGGGCAGCTACCGGCCCGATATCCCGACCACCGGACGACCACACCCCCTCGTGGCACACAGACCAGGAACCACCGATTGGCGCTCGGCGCCACCCACGGATGCGGGCAGGATCACGGGCATGGTGAACGGGGAAGCGGTCGTCGGGGTGGTGCTCGTCTCCTTGGGGATGGTGCTCACACCCGGCCCGAACATGATGTACCTGGTGTCGCGCAGCATCACCCAGGGCCGGCGGGCCGGACTGGTGTCGCTGGCCGGGGTGGCCGTCGGTTTCCTGGCATACCTGGCCGCCGCGACGTTCGGCCTGTCGGCGGTGTTCACGGCGGTGCCCCAGCTCTACCTGACGGTGAAACTCGCCGGCGCCGCCTACCTGGCGTGGCTGGCCTGGCAGGCGGTACGCCCCGGCGGGACATCCGTGTTCACCCCGGTGGAACTGACCCCCGATCCGACGCGCCGACTGTTCACCATGGGCCTGCTGACCAACCTGCTCAACCCGAAGGCGGCGATCCTGTACGCCTCGCTGATCCCGCAGTTCATCGACGTGCCGGCCGGGCACCTGGTGGTACAGGGTTTCCTGCTCGGCGGGGTGCAGATCGCGGTGAGCATGGTGGTCAACACGGCACTGATCCTCACCGCCGGGAGTGTGGCGGTGTTCCTGGCCCGCCGGCCGACGTGGCTGCGTATCCAGCGCTACGTCACCGGCACGGTCCTCGGCCTGGTCGCCGTACGCCTGGCCACCGACCCGGCACGCCCGGCCACGACCTGACCCTACGCGGACCGACCTGCGGCGGTCGGTAGGACAGTGGTGCACCCTCCCACCACCCATACCCCCACTGTAACCCCTATGGGGTTACAGTGGGGGTATCTCTGCTGCGGGGAACGGGAGAACACCACCATGCCGAAAATCAACATCTACCTGCCCGACGAACTCGCCGACGCCATCCGCGACACCGGCCTACCGGTCTCCGCGATCTGCCAACGCGCCCTGGAACAAGCCGTCCGCCGCGTCACCGCCATCCGCGAAACCACCGTCCACGACCTCACCGACGACGACCTCGCCACCCGGCTACCCCGGTTCACCGCCCGCACCCGCACCGCCCTCCGCCTGGCCATCGACCAGGCCGCAACCACCGACACCGCAGTGAGCACCGCCGACCTGCTCACCGGCCTGCTCACCGAAGGCAACAACCTCGCCCTGCACATCCTGCACGCCATGGAGGTCGACCCGACCCCACTGGCCCACGACCTCGACCGCCACACACCCAACGAACCCGGCGGCCAACCCGGCCGGTTCACCACCCCCGCCACCAACGCCCTCGAACTCGCCGTCACCGAAGCCACCGCCCTGGGCCACAACTACGTCGGCACCGAACACCTACTCCTCGGCCTGACCGCCGAACCCGACGGCGCCGCCGGCCAACTCCTGCGCGCCCGCGGCCTCGAACTACGCCTGACCCGCCGCACCGTCACCGGCGCACTCGCCGGCTACATGCACCTCAACGCCCAAACCCAGACCGACACCACCACCGGCCCGACGGCACTGACCGAACTGGTCCGCGCCGAACTACGCCCCCTGATCGAACGCCTCGAACGCCTCGAACAGCACATCGGACCCACCGATGCCCACTGACCCCCACCGCCGAGTACTACTACTGGCCACCGGCGACACCATCGCCCACGACCTCACCCACCACCGGGTGGCCACCGGCACCGACCTGCTCGCCACCCTCCCCACCCCACCGGCCTGCACGGTCACCGCGCACGACGTACCCGCACCACCAAGCTGGGACACCACCACAGCCACCATGCTGGCCCTCGCCCGCCGCACCCGCACCGCCATCCTCAACGACGGTTTCCACGCGGTCGTCATCACCCACGGCATCGACACCATCGAGGAAACCGCCTACCTGATCGACCTGCTCGCCGCCGACGCCACCACCCACGGCACCATCGTGCTGACCGGCGCCACCACCACCCTCGACACCCCGTCCACCGACGGACCCGCCAACCTGCACACCGCCCTGACCGCCGCCACCGACCCGACCACCCGCGGCCTCGGCGCCCTGGTCTGCGCCAACGGCGACCTGCACGCCGCCCGCCGGGCACACCTGGCCGACGCCACCACCCACGCAGGACTCACCTCCGCACCCCACCCGCCACTGGCCCGGGTGATCAACGGACGCGTCGAACAGCTCACCACCCCACCACCACGGCCACCGGCACCCACCGGCGACCCCGAACCCGACGTCGCCCTGATCAAGACCTACCCGGACATGCCCGCAGCCCTGCTGACCTGCGTCGTCGACGCCGGAGCACGCGGAGTGGTCCTGGAAGGCACCGGCGCCGGCAACGTACCCGTCGAACTGTTCGCCACCATCGACGAACTGACCAGCTGGGACATCCCCGTCGTGGTGGCCTCCCGCTGCCACACCACCGACACACCACTGGCCGACCTACCCGGGGCATCCGGACTGGCCGCCACAGTCGGCGCGATCAGCGCCCACGGCCTGTCACCGGTCAAAGCCCGCATAGCCCTGATGGTCGCCCTCGGCGGCGGGGGAGTCACCGCCGCACGCGACTGGTTCGACCGACTCTGACCCCACACCCACCACCGGTCCTCCGCACCACCGGCGGCACCGTACGCCCGACAGACCCCGACCACCACAATCCACTTGCCCGACCACCCACCACCGGCGACGCTGCCCACGCCACACCACAACCGGGGGAGAGGGGCCACCATCGCAGCACCCTCTACAAAGCCCTACCCGAACTCACCCCACCCCAGCCCACCAACAGACCCACCCCGCCCGCACCGGCCAGCACGACCAACTGCTCACCTCCACACCACGCCCTCCCACCTAAGTGGTCCGTTCCGTAAGTCCTTCGGGGGTTATGTGGCGAGGGCCGGTGCGGCAGGCTGGTGG
>NZ_JBAKHU010000125.1:0-7988 GCF_036906895.1 Micromonospora sp. CPCC 206060 | reverse complement strand
CGAATCCCGAACCGTCTTCATCGAACAGCAACTATGAACAGCCGCCCAAATGAAAGACCGAGGTTAGCGCGTCGGCGGCCAGGTGCAGCGCGCGGGTCTCGACCGAGCCAGGCGCGAACGTGCGCAGTAGGTCGTCCCCTCGGAATGCGCTGTGTGGCCTCCGATGTCCGCCGATCCTGCGGGTTCCCTGCGACGACACACACCGCCGAGGCGTCTTTGATGTTGAAGCTCGGCGATCTCCGGCGCGACGGTGCAGAGCCGACCCGGCCGACGAGGTGACCCCGGTGGACCTACGTGAGCAGGCAACCGCTGACGCACGGCAACTGGTCACCGCTACAGCGCTTGCGACGGTCGGGCTCGACGACGTGCGGCTCGCCGCATTGCTCGTTGCCCAGGCACGCTCGGCTGCACGCAGCACTCCTCGGAGCAGTCATGCCGTACGTCCTCGCCGTACCCCTGCATGACCTTGATCTACCGAACGGCGGCGAGTTTCTGGAGAGGTTCAGCCCTGGTGGTGCAGGAAAGTGCGACATCCTGGCGAACCGATCTACTGCAGTTAGCAAGAGAGGTGCCCTTGAAACACCAGTCGCACTCACCAATCGAGGCAGTCGCCGTCACACTGAGTGGTCGAGCGATCTGCTGCTGCCGGCGTCGCCGACGCCTCCCGAGGCGCGTTCCATCGTTCTCAGTAGTTCGGTAGGCTAACCGCCGAAACTGCGGCCGACCTTCGGCGCGCGACCTTGCAGTTTCTCGGACCCGAGTGGAGAGGCGGAGGTCGGCATATGTCTGCGGCGAAGCGCAGGGCTGTGGTGCTACTTAGCGGGGGGCTCGACTCCGCCACAGTGCTCGCGATGGCGGTGCACGAGGGGTACGAAGCGTACGCGCTGAGCTTCCGCTACGGCCAGCGGCACACGGTGGAACTCGAAGCCGCGAGCCGCGTAGCCGCGAACCTCGGAGCAGTCAAGCACGTCGTCGCTGACATCGATTTGCGCGTCTTCGGTGGCTCGGCGCTGACCGACGACGCTCTCGCCGTGCCGCACCACGACAGCGCTGACGACCTCGGTAGCGACATTCCGATTACCTACGTGCCCGCCCGGAACACGATCTTCTTGTCCTTCGCGCTGGCCTGGGCAGAGACCCTGGGTGCCTCGGATGTGTTCATCGGCGTCAGCGCACTCGACTACAGCGGCTACCCCGACTGCCGCCCGGAGTACATCGCCGCCTACGAGCAGATGGCCAACCTTGCCACCAAGGCCGGCGTAGAGGGTCGCCAACGGCTGCGTATCCACACGCCGCTGATCCAGCTGACCAAGGCCGAGACGATTCGCCGAGGTCTGGAGTTGGGCGTGGATTACGCCTGGACACACAGCTGCTATGACCCGGCCGACGGGCGGGCATGCGGAACCTGCGACTCCTGCCTGTTGCGCGGTCGCGGCTTCGCGGAACTCGGCCGCACCGACCCCGCTCTGGCCCCGGCGGCTGGGTGAGGTCGGTGTACCGCGTTAAGGAGATCTTTTACACGTTGCAGGGTGAGGGAACACATGTGGGCCGGCCCGCGGTGTTCTGCCGGTTCACCAACTGCAACCTGTGGACCGGGCGTGAGTCGGACAGGCATCGCGCCATCTGCCGATTCTGCGACACCGATTTCGTTGGCACGGATGGCCCAGGTGGGGGTCGTTTCCGGTCTGCGGCTGATCTGGCCGCGGCCGTGGCCAAGACCTGGCAGGGGAAATCCCATCCTCGTAGCCGCCCCTACGTCGTCTGCACCGGCGGTGAACCGCTGCTGCAACTGGACGAGGCCGCTGTGCAGGCCCTCCACGCCGAGGGCTTTACGGTCGCGGTCGAGACAAACGGCACTCGGCCGGCGCCAGCCGGGCTTGACTGGATCTGCGTCAGCCCCAAGGCGGGCGCGGACCTTGTGCTTACCCGCGGTCATGACCTCAAGCTGGTCTACCCGCAGGTCGGGGCTGAGCCGCAACTGTTCGAAGACCTCGCCTTCGAGCACTTTCTGCTGCAGCCCATGGATGGCCCTGACAGGGTAGCTAACACCGAGGCTGCGGTGCGGTATTGCCTTGACCATCCGCAGTGGCAGCTGAGTCTGCAGACACACAAGTATATAGGAATTGCCTGATGGAAATCTTCCGAGAGTTCACCTTCGAAGCCGCACACCGGCTGCCGAACGTGCCAGTCGGGCACAAGTGCGCCCGCCTGCACGGTCACTCCTACCGGGTTCAAGTCCATGTCCAGGGCGACGTTGAACCCCAAGCGGGCTGGGTTTTGGACTTCGGCGAGCTCAAGAAGGCGTTCCAACCGCTCCTCGACCAACTTGACCACTACTACCTCAACGAGGTGCCCGGCCTGGAGAATCCGACCAGCGAAGTACTGGCCCGGTGGATCTGGGACCGACTGATCGATCAACTTCCGTTGTCGACCGTCATGGTTCGTGAAACGTGCACCTCCGGCTGCGTCTATCGAGGAGAGCGGTGATGCTTCCCGACGTGCAGGCACTGCCCGACCAGCGGGGGGTTGCCCTCGATGAGGTCGGCATCGAAGGGCTGCGCTACCCGCTTCTGATCGCTGACGACCAGGGGGCCAAACGCGAAACTGTCGCCACCGCCGACATGTCGGTCAGCCTCGACGCTGAGGTCAAAGGCGCCCATCTGAGCCGTTTCGTGGAAGTGCTGCACGCCTGGCGGGACGAGGTCGCGCCGGGGAGTGCGCTGCGCCTGGTGGAGGACCTTCGTATGCGTATGGGCAGCAGCAGCGCCCGCGTCCATCTCACCTTCGCTTACTTCTTGGAGCGGCAGGCCCCGGTCACCGGCGCGCGATCCTTCAGCGAATACCAGTGTGCGTTGACCGCCAGCGTGAGCGCAGCCAATCCGGTCTTGACGCTGCAGGCCCGCGTGCCCGTGACAAGCGTGTGTCCCTGCAGCAAGGCCATCAGTGATCGAGGGGCGCACAACCAACGCGGCTACGTCACCATCGAAGTCCACCCGGTGGGCCCGGAAGAACTATGGTTCGACGACCTCATCGATGTCGCCGAAGCTTCGGCGTCCTCACCGGTCTACGCGCTGCTCAAGCGGCCGGACGAGCGTCATGTCACTATGGCCGGCTACGACAATCCGGTATTTGTTGAAGATATGACCCGCCACGTTGCCCTGGCGTTGCGCGATGACCCTCGTGTGAGCCGGTTCCGGGTGCGCGTGGTCAACGACGAGAGCATCCACAACCACGCCGCATTCGCGCAGCTCGAATGGACCAACTCCGCGACTGGCGGCGACACGTGATGTCGAGATCCGGCATAGCTGGCTTTCCCGTGCACCTGGTGGTCACCTGCGCCAACCGCAAGACCCGCATCGTGCCCGATCAGCTGCGACTCGGCAGTCTGCACGAACAGCGGCCAGAGCAACGCTTCGTCGCCTGGGCCTACCGGCTGTCCACCTTCAATGCTGACCGAGTCGCCGCTATCGACCTATACGCCGGTGAACACTGGCAGGTCGCTCGTCGCCTTCCTGCCACCCTGCCACAGGCGACGAAACTGTGGGTTTGCTCCGCTGGCTACGGGCTGATCGCCGCCGACACTCCGATCGCACCCTACGCAGCCACCTTCACGGCAGGCGAGGCCGACGCGGCCGGATCCTCGTCGGCCGCCATGCGCGACTGGTGGAGCAGACTGAACCGTTGGAGCGGCCCTGACAGCCACGCCCCTCGCTCCTTCACGACACTGGCTCGCCAGAATCCCCACGCGGTCGTCATTGCGGTGCTGTCCGAGGCGTACTTACGCGCCTGCGCCGACGACCTGCGCCAAGCCGCCGACTGCCTGGCCGACCGCGAACAGTTGGCCATCATCGGCCCGCCCGGGCGGTGCCCGGATATCGATGACCTCATCGTGCCGGTCACCGCCGCACTTCGGCCAGTGGTCGGCGGCAGCCTGCAAGCGCTCAACGTTCGCGCCGCCGCCCACCTGCTCACCGCAGCAGCCGACGACCTGTCCCACGCCACCCTGCACAAAGTCGCCGAACAAGCCACCACGACTGCGCCGCCTGACCCCAGCCGGCGGCCTGTCGGGCAGAAGCTCAGCGACGAAGCCCTGCGCGACTTTATCCGGCGCCAGCTCGCCAACGGGCCCGCCACCGCGACCAGCCTGCTGCGCCAATTACGTCAGTCCGGGCAGTCCTGCGAACAGTCCCGATTCCGTACCCTGTTCGCCGACGTCGCGGCCCAGGTGAGGCGCTGATGCCCGCCGCCCCCTCTGTCAAGAACCTCGTCCGCCGGGCGCTGCGGATCGATCAGAGCAGCACCTACCCCTTCTTCATGTTCGCGTTGCGCGCCGACGAGGTCCTGCAAATCGCCGACATCTCTCGAGTGAGCCGCGACGAGGCCGGCAACCTCATCGGCTACCAGCGCCCCGAGGTACGCCGGCACGTCGAGGAGATCATCGACTATCTCAACACCGACGGCGCGCTGTTCCCGAACCCGATTATCCTCGCGCTGTCCTCCCGCGCGAAGTTCGAGTCCAGCCGCGGCCCCAGCGTCGGCGACGGTCTGGCCACCTCCGGCAAGCTGACCATTCCACTACCGGCAAAGGGCAAGCCGAAGCCAGCTTGGATAGTTGACGGCCAGCAGCGGGCCCTCGCCCTGGCGCGGGCCCAACGCCGCGGCTTTCCGGTTCCCGTCACTGCCTTCGTCGCCGACAGTGTCACCCTCCAACGCGACCAGTTTCTGCGGGTCAACAACACCCGACCCTTGCCGCGCGGGCTCGTCACCGAACTGCTGCCCGAGGTCGACAGCCCACTGCCCCCTCGTCTGGCGATCCGCAAGGCGCCCGCCGCGCTGTGTGACGTCCTCAACACCGATCCGAACTCGCCCATGTACGGGCTGATCAAACGGGCCTCCACGAGCCGGGAACAGACACCCCACGCGGTGATCACCGACACGGTGGTGGTGAACATGCTCAATGAGAGCCTGACCTCATCGTCAGGCTGCCTGTTTCCGTACCGCGACGTCAGCCGCAACGAGACCGACTTCGAAGCGATCCTGCAGGCCTTGTACGTCTACTGGGCTGCGGTGCGCGACACCTTCCCCGACGCCTGGGGACTGCCGGCTACCAAGAGCCGCCTCATGCACGGTGCCGGGATCCGCGCGATGGGCCGGCTGATGGACCGCATCCTAGGCGCCGTCGATCCCCGCAGCCCCAACGCACCGGAGACCATCCGCCAACACCTTGCCCTCATCGCACCGCACTGTCATTGGACCGCTGGCGTCTGGGACGACCTAGGCCTGCGCTGGAACGAGATTGAAAACATGCACCGGCACATCCAAGAATTGTCCAACTACCTCATCCGCCTCTACCACAACACCCGGGCAGAGCTGTCGTGAGGTTCTTCTTCCCTGACAGCCAGGACCAGGTCGACCCGGGCTTCGACTTCGTCACCGAAGAACGCGACCCGTTCCGCGTCCGGCAACGCGACGACCTGTACGCCCACGAGGTACTCACCCAAGCCCCCTTCGACGGGCTGCTGGTCTCCAAGGCCATCGTCGACGGCAAGGCCGGCGGAGGAACCGGCAAGTACACAGCCGCGCAACGCCACCGCCTTTACCGCGAGGGCGCCCGACGCTTCTTCCGCCTCGACCGGGACCACACACCGCTCAAAATCATGGGCGACTGTGGAGCGTTCTCCTACGTCGCTGAGGAGTACCCGCCCTACAGCGTCGACGAGGTCATCGACTTCTACGATGGCTGTGGATTCCACTACGGCATCGCCGTTGACCACGTCATCTTTCAATACGAGCCCAAGGCAGCCCGCAACGACGAGCACGCCGCCGAGTGGGTACGCCGCCAGGAAATCACCCTTACTCTGGCTACGGACTTCTGGCAGCGCTGCAAATCACGCCGAGTCTGCTTCACCCCCCTCGGCGTGGCCCAAGGCTGGAGCCCACACTCCTACGCCGAGGCCGTCGTCGCCCTGCAACGAATCGGATACCAACGCATCGCGCTCGGGGGCATGGTCCCCCTCAAGACCCAGGAGATCCTCGCCTGCCTCGCCGCGATCGGCCAGGTCCGTGAGCCCACCACGCAACTGCACCTTCTGGGTATCAGCCGCTGCGACGACGTCCCCACCTTCGCCGCCCATGGCGTTACCAGCTTTGACAGCACCTCACCATTCCGTCAAGCATTCAAGGACGACCGCGACAACTACTACACACCTACCGGCACCTACGTCGCCCTGCGCGTACCGCAGGTCGACGGCAACCCCAAGCTCAAGGCCCGCATCCGCTCCGGCGAGATCAGCCAAGCCCAGGCACTGGCCCTAGAACGCACTGCACTGACCCGGCTCCGCCAGTACGACGCCGACGAAATCGACGTTGACCCGGTCGTCCAAGCACTTGTCGACTACAGCGTCGTGTGGGACGGCAAGTCCGACCGTAGCGCGCAGTATCGTGCGACCCTGGCAGACCGGCCCTGGCGGAACTGTCCTTGCGACCTGTGTAGGGCCATCGGCATAGAAATCGTGGTCTTCAGAGGTACCGAACGCAACAAGCGACGCGGCTTCCACAACCTGTACGTGTTCGAACAGCGGCTGCGCGCACAACAAGGAAGGACCCCCGCGTGACCATGGCCCGACATGACCGCTCTGCAGCCGTCGTGCCCGAACTCCGGCTGCCCGCCCTGAAGATCCATCAGGGTCGTGGACGCAGCCTCTACACCTTCGCGATGGACGGCAAGCTCGTACCGCAGATCGCCACCGTCTCCCGGGTCCGGCGCGACGAGCGGACCGAACTGCACGGTTACCAGCGACCCGAGGTCCTCGCCCACGTCGCGGCGATCCGCCGATACATCGAAACTGATGAAAGCCCGCTGCTGCCCAACGCGATCGTCATCGCCTTCGACGAGCGGGTGCGCTTTGAACCGGGGGGTGGCACCGACGCCGACGGCCCCGGTTACGTCGAGACAGGCACCCTGGTCATCCCGCTCGTCGACGGGCCGGAGCACCACCGGCCGGGGTTTATCGTCGACGGCCAGCAGCGCTGCGCCGCCATCCGCGATGCCAATATCGACGCGTTTCCGGTCAGCATCAGTGCGTTCATCGCCAACGGCACCGCCGACCAGCGTTCGCAGTTCATCCTGGTCAACTCGACGAAGGCACTACCCAAGGGGCTGATCCACGAGTTGCTGCCCGGTGCCTCCGGTGCGCTTCCCGCTCCGTTGCGGGTACGCCAACTGCCGGCCACCCTGCTCGAGAAGCTCAACTTCGACGAGTTGCGGTCCCCGCTGTACCGCATGATCCAGACGCCGACCAACCCGGGCGGCTACATCAAGGACAACTCCATACTGCGGATGTTGGAGAACAGCCTGTCCGACGGTGCCCTCTATCGTTACCGCAACGACGAGGCGCTGCCCTACACCGGCGAGATGCTCACCCTGTTGTACAACTTCTGGGGTGCGGTAGAGCAGGTCTTCCCCGACGCGTGGAACAAACCTCCCCGCAGGTCACGTCTCATGCACGGTGCGGGCATCATCAGCATGGGCTACCTCATGGACGCAATCAGACACGCCCGTGACGACAGCGACGGCCTCATCGAGGTGGACGAGTTCGCTGCCGACCTCAAGGTGATCGCCGACGACTGCCACTGGACCGAAGGTGAGTGGGTCTTCCCCGACGGTGTGGTGCGCAAGTGGAACGACATCCAGAACACCCCTCGTGACATCCAGCGGGTCGCGGACTTCCTGCAGAGCCGCTACCGCCAGAGCCAGAAGACGCGAGGACGATAATGCCTTGGCCCTTGGCCGTTCGCGGGACCGATGAGCCCGCGTGCGGCCGGGGGCCTCAGGTGACCGAACGGCCGAACACCGACCGCTCTTTCGAATGGCCCGCCAGCGCGGAGCGCTGCACGCCCCACCCGTCCAGTTCACCCTAGATCCCCTTAGCCTCGATCCACCGACGCGGTTGGCGGCGATCACCGGTTGATCATTTCGATATGGGGTG
>NZ_JBAKHU010000124.1:0-8737 GCF_036906895.1 Micromonospora sp. CPCC 206060 | reverse complement strand
CCACCAGCCTGCCGCACCGGCCCTCGCCACATAACCCCCGAAGGACTTACGGAACGGACCACTAAGAACCGGCCGGGCGGTGTCTCAGGATCAGCCGGACTCGCCCGAAGAACCCCGCCGACGTTCGCGCCGGGTCATGAAGGACGTGACGAGTGATGATAGGGCGTCGCAGAGGGCGGCGATCCTCCCCACGAACGGTCAGCACGTCCTCCGGTACGGCCGGTCCGGAACATGGGCGCCCCACTCGTCCCGGGTCAGCCCCCGGCCGGTCACCGCGCACGCCGCCGCCACCGGATCGGTGACCAGGTCGTGCAGCCGACCGATGTCCCACACCTCCAGGCCGCCGTCACCCCGACCGACGATGATCCGGCGGCTGTCGTGGCTGAACGCCAACGACGTCAGCGGGTCACCCGTCCCACCGGCGATGGTGTGCAGGTGCACCGGTGAACCGGGATCGCCGACGTCCCACAACCTCATCGCGCCCGCGTCGTCGAGCGAGGCGAGCATCGTGCCGTCGGGGCTGAACCGGACGGTGTTCACCGCCTCCGGGTGTCCCTGCAACACCGTGAGCCGCTGCCGTCGGTCCACCCGCCACAGCACCACGGTCTGGTCGTTGCTGCCCGTCGCCAGCACACCCCCGGTCGGGTCGAACGCCACCGACCGGATCACCGCCGGATGCGACCCCATCCGCCCGATCAACCGTGGACTGTCCGGTCGGGAGCCGTCCCACAGGTCGAGTACCTGCCCGGAGGCCAGCGCCAGGACCCGGCCGTCGGCACTCATCGCGCCTGCGCTGAACCAGTCGCCGCCGAACCCGCCCGGTGTGTTCCTCATCGGGCGGGTGGGGACGGAGAAGTCCCACAGGGTCGCGGCCCCGTTGCCGCGGCTCGACGGAAGCTGGCCCGTGAGCAGGACACGTGTGCTGTCGGCCGACCATGCGGCGGCGTCCACGCCGATGACCCCGTCGAGGGTGGCCATCAACCGTGGCCGGGCCGGATCCTCGACGTTCCAGACGGCCATCCTCTCCTTCGTGGCGCCGGTCAGCAGGGTCCGCCCGTCCGGGCTGAGCGAGGTGAACGCGGTGACGTTTTTCTCGGGCAGAGCGCCGAGCGGCGTACCGGGCGGGGCACCGGTCAGGTCGCGCAGGCTGACTGACCGCGTCGGCCCATCGGTGTCCGCGCCGACGATGGTCACCACGACGGTACCGCCGTCAGGGCCGGTCGCCACGTCGGTCACCGCCGCAGCGCCGGTGTCCGTCCTGCTCACGCGAACCGGCGCGGAGGTGACCGCAGTTGTCCACACCAGGGCCCGCCCGTCACCGCCACCGGACATGACCAGTGCCCCGTCGGCGGAGAAGGCCACCGCGTCGGCGATGTTCGTGTGCCCCGGCAGTCGGGCCAGTTCGACCGGATGAGCCGGATCCGCCACCGCCCACAACGTCACCACCCCGTCGCCGTCGGCCACGGCCAGGGTACGTCCATCGCGGCTCAGGTCGCAGGCGAACACCGGCTTGGCGAACGTCGGCAGGCCGGAGACCTTGCGCGGCTGGTCCGGATCACTGACGTCCCACAGGAACACGGTCCGCTCGCCGCTGGCGGTGACCAGCAGCCGACCGTCCGGACTGAAGACGCCCGCGTAAATGGGCAGGAGCGTTGTCCGGATCCCGCCGCGTCGGCGGGGCCGGTCGCCGTCGACCGACCACAGCACGACACCCTCCGTGCCGGCCACGGCCAGCAGCCGGTCCGGTGACCGTACGGCGAGACCCAGCACCAGGCCCGTACCGGGAATGTGGGCGACCCGCCGGGCCCGGCCGGGCACGGCGACATCCCAGACGAGCACGCCATCGTCGCGCTCATAGACGCTGACACCGGCGGTGAACAGCTGGGTCCCGGTGGCGTCGAACGCCACGGCACGCACCTCGGCCCCGTACCCCGTCAGCCGCGCGAGCAGGACCGGCCGCGTGGGATCCCTGAGGCCCCACAACGTCACCGTGGCATCCTCACCACCGGCGGCAAGTACCGACCCGTCCGGTGAGAAGGCGACCGCCCGCACCGCGCCCTGCTCCGCGTCCAGCGTCGCGACGGGGCGGGCGTGCGCGGGTTCGGTGACATCCCACAGCCGCGCTCCACCGACCACGTGGGCGCTCACCGCGAGCCGGCCAGTCGGGGCGAAACGCACCGCGGTCACCCCGCTCGACGGGCCGGGAACGGTGCCGGCGTAGCGGCTGCCAACCAGCGCGCTCACCAGGTTCGTCCGCGCGTCACTGCCCGGTGCGAGGGCAGCGGCGGCGATTCCGGTGAGCAGCGACGAGTCCACCTGTGTCGCCCGCAGGTTCCTCGACTGCAGCACCGCCCCCCGGCCCGCCGCGCGGTCGGCCGCGCGTTCGGCGTCATCCCGCTGGTGTACCGCGACCACGGTGGCCGTCGACGCCAGGACGGTCAGCACCGTCAGCGAAGCCACGACCGCCACCACGATCCGACGGGTCCGACGCTGCTCACGCAGGTGCTCACCGATCACCGCATCGAGCGGCAGTCCACGGATCCGGGCCGCGATCGCCGCCACACCGCGTTCCAGCTCCGCCTCCGAATAGGGTTGGGACCCCTCGCCCGTGGCCGTCAGATCGATCCACAGCGGCTCCTCGGCGAAAGCGGTGAGCAACGGTTCCGGCAGTGCGGTGCTCGCATCGACGTCGAACCGGTCGTGGACGTCGTCCCACCGCAGTCCACCATCATCAACGACCAACAGCAGCCGGTCCGCCGACCGGTTCGCCAGCCACCACTCGACCTCCCGACGTACCCAGGGTGACGCCGCCGCTTCCGGGGAAGCGATGAGAATGAACCAGCGCGACTGCGCCATCGCCGAACGGATGTCACCCCACAGTTCCGGAGTCACGCCCAGGTTGGTCTGGTCGCGGAACAACCGCATCGCCCGACCCCGGTACCACGGGCGGGCGAACCGTTCGAGCCCGGACTGCAGCGCCGATGAGATGCGGGCACTGCGGGCATGGCTGTACGAGATGAAGGCGTCGAAACGGAAACCCTCGCCGTCCGGCATCCCGCCAGCGTAGAAGGGCCGGGCCATCCACGTGTTGCATCCGGTACCCAGGTACAGGTCTACCGTCGCCGCACGACCACCGACAGCACGACGTGGGTACCGCCGCAGTGCACCCTGCCGACGACGCAACAGCCGCTGCGGCTGACGGAATTCGACACGCTGTTCGCCACCGCGCTGCGCGCACGTCCTGGTCGTTGCGGCGGGTGGTACATGGTGGTGGGCCACCCGCCGCCACCGTCCCGGCTGCGCTGGGACACCTGCGCATGCGGGGCCGCCGGCTGACCGGTCTACCGGAACGGGTCGGTGCTGGCCGCCACCACCCGGTGCGCCTCCGCGACGACGCACCCGTCAACCTCATCGCACGCCATCTCGCCGTACGTCTCGTAGGTATGCTCCAGCGCCACGAGCCGTTCGGCGAGTGGCGAGGTGCCGCGATCGAAGGTGCGGTACGTCCACGCGGTCAGCTCCCTCGGTGTCACGTCCCCGGCGAGGACGCGTGCCGCCAGGACCCGCAGCGCTGCCTCACCGCCCGCCACGCTTCCCGGGCGGTGGTAGTCCAGGCCGACCTCGCGCAGGGCACCCTCGATGAACCCGGGCACCTCCTCGTCGGCCCGGCTGGCGGACACCGCGGCGAGCATGCCCAGGTGCGGGCCGTCGAAGCCGGCGACCAGCAGGTCACACGCGGCCTCCACCAGTTCGGACCCGTTGACGTACCCGACGCCCCACAACGCGGTGACCTCACGCATCCGCGTCAGCGCCTCAGCAGGCTCCATATATCCATGGTGAACCACACTGGCGGTCGAAGGCGTGCCCGCGTCCCGGTGCGATACCGTCTGCCACATGCTGCGCCGGTGGAGCCTGACGGGACTCGTGGTGGTGTGCGGTCTGCTCCTGGCCAGGGAGTTGTACATCGATACGTCACCGGTGGCCGGCATCGTCGCGCTGGTGGCCTCCCTCGCACTGGCCGCCCTGCTGTCACCGATGGCGTTTCCCCGCCACGTCAGCGCCGCCGACGCCGCGCAGCGCAGCGCGCGTGACGGCAGGGCCATCGTCTACTGGCGGCCGGGCTGCCGGTACTGCCTGGAACTCCGGATCCGCCTGGGCCGCGACGCCCGTCGCCTGCACTGGGTCGACATCTGGCGCGACCCGGCCGGCGCCGCCGCCGTCCGGGCGATCACCGGCGGAAACGAGACCGTACCGACCGTGGTGCTGGCCGGGCAGTCGTACGTCAACCCGGAACCCGAACGGCTGCGTACCCTGCTCCTCAACCGACCCGCAGCGTGAGCGGCTCGTGGCCGTAGCCTGACCCGACCGTGGCCGTACGCTGTCAGACATCGACGGTCAGGCGGACCGCCACCATGTCGCCCACCTCAAGCCCGCCCGAGGCGGGAGATCGTCAGTGCCGAGGCGCTCGGGTTCGGTGCGGCCACGGCAAGCGCACTGTGGGCAGGGGTCACCGAGATAATGCCTATCCAGGTGAAGGCCGTCGTGGGAGCACTGCTCGGGCTCGCTGCGGCGGGCGGTGCGGGCAAGGCGTGGCTGAACAAGCGGGACGAGCGGGAGCGCAGGGATGAAGATCAGTAAGCAGGTCGAGCCGCTGGTACGTAACGCGATCCACGCGGCGGTGAAGCGGGACTTCCCGAAGCTCGATGCCGCGCTCAGATCGTTCCCGACGACCAGGCTGCCCGGGAGGCGGTGGAACTCGCCCTGGGTGTGACGCTGTTCGCCATGCGGGACATCCACGACGGCGAGCCGAGCCCGGAAGAGACCGAGGCAATGGCCGTCGAGATCGCCCGCGCCGAGTCCTGGGCCCGACCGACCGAGGCCGAGGTGATCGTCTTCCTCCGCAGGCTCGTCGCCGGGGAGCCGTTCGGCGGTGCGGTACCGGCCGAGAACGTGGTCATCCTGGCGTTCGTCTCGGCGGCCAACCTGCTCGCCTCCTGCCACCGGGACGGCGAAGAATGGTGGGACTACCTCGACCGCGCCGAAGCAGCCCTGGAGAGAGCCTGATCATCGGCTGACCAGCTGAAACGCCGGATGCCGTCCGGCGCGAGGCGCATACTGCATGCGTACGCACTGCACGTCTCGGCATCGGACCACGGGGGTCACCATGCAGACCATGCCAGCTATGCGCACCCTTCACCACAGCTTCGATGTTCAGCACGGTCTACCCACGCATCCCGACGTTCCGCAGGCCGCGCGTGACCTGGCTGAAGACATCGCAGCGGACCAGGCGAGAAGGCAACGCGAGGCCGTCGAAGACCGGATGCGGAAGGTGAACGAGACCGCCCTGACCGTACGGCGGGCAGTGATCGACCTTATCGGCGCTGACACGTACCCCGCCTTCCGGCACATGCTCTGGACGGAGCGGATGCGGACCCGCGAGATGTTCCTGCCGCCCGACGGGCTCCGGGCCGATTTCGACCAGGTGCACCGCGCTCGCAAGGAACGGGCCGACGCTTTCCTCCGGGAACGCGGCGTCGCGCCGGAACGACTTGCGGCGCTGCTCCGCAGCGGCCACAACGAGCTGAAGGAGCACCTCCCGTCGCCGCTGGAGGGGATGGCCAACGACGCCTGTGCGCTGGCTCCGGGCCTGGCCGGGGCGATGGCCTCCTACACGTCCCCGGCAGCGGGTATGCGCGCCTTCGCCATCCACCCGCCCTTCGACGGATGGCAGAAGGGTTTCCACTTCGCCAACCTCATCGGCTCCGCTTTCCGTGGGTCCCACTTCAACGGTGTCGATCCGGCAAGTGGCACCCTCCAGCAGCAGATTCATCTGGAGAACAACGACGCGAGCGATCTCGACTTCGCCGAGGCGGTGGCGCACGCGCAGGTGGCCTTCTGGTTCCAGCCGTCGGTGTCCGGCAGGGTACGCATGACCCTGGAGGCGCAGTGCCAGCAGTCGACGCATTCCCTGCGGACCGTGGACGAATGGGGCTGGTCCACCTCCGACACCAATCAGACCAACTCACTGATGATGCACGTGTTGCATCCCAACGTGTCCGCGCCGTCGTTCTCGCTGACGTCGGTCTTCCACTGGAATACCGACGTGACTCAGAGCGTGTTCCGCAGCTTCATCCCCATCGGTACCACGGTCTTCGCGACCTTGACGAGCGAGGGCACCATCCCGGCGGGGGAGTGGGTGGTGATCCGCGCGGGCACCCAGTCGACGACGTCGTCCATCACCAACGACGTCGAGATCCACAGCACGCCCGACTTCCGGTGGCTGATCAGGACCGTTGCCATCCAGATGATCCCCTGACCGGCTGTGAGCCTGGTCAGCACGGGCTCACGCTGGATCGTGTGCTCGGCAGGGAGTCGATGGCGTCGCTGATCAGTTCCCGGGATTCGTCCTCGGTCAGGGCCAGCTCGTCGAGGCTCGCCCAGGCTTTCTCGTACGCGGCCACCTCGTGCGCCTGGTCGAGGTAGAGCGCCCCGGTCAGCGACTCCCGGTAGACCACCGACGGGTCCGGCTCGCTGCGATGACCGGTTGGGAAGTCCAGCAGCACGAAACCGCCGGAGATCGCACCGAAGTGCGGGCCGGCGCTTAACGGCACGATGCGGATCGACACGTGTGGCAGCGTGCCGGCGTCGCGCAGGTGGTGAAGCTGGTCGACCAGCGTCGCCGGGCTACCCACCGGGCGCTGGAGCACCGCTTCGGAGAGTACGACCTCCAGCCGGGGAGGCACCGGCGTCCGACGCCGCAGCAACCCCTGCCGGCGCAGCCGTACCCCGATCCGCCGCTCCCGCTCCGCCTCGGTCAGATCAGGCCGATCCCAGCGGACCGCGTACGCGTACTCCCGGGTCTGCACCAACCCGGGAACCAGCATGTCCCGGTACTCCCGCAACCGGCACGCCTCCGCCTCCAGGCCGGGGTACACCTCGAACCAGTGCGGTAGCGGATCACCGTAGGAGTGCCACCAGCCCCGCGCCGACGTCTCACCCGCCAACGCCACCAACGCACCCGTCAACTCGGCCGGCGCCGCGTACATCGCACACAACGCCCGCACATCCGGCCCACGCACCGCCTCCCGACCCGTCTCGATCCGCCACAGCTTCTGCCGGCTGAACCGCACCGCCTCCGCCGCGCCTTCCAGGGTCATCCGCGCCTCGGCCCGCAATCCCCGCAACGCCCGCCCAAGCTGCCGACGCGGCACCGACGACCCCGTGTACCCCACCACCATCGCCTTGTGCTCCTTTCCACCTGCCGCTACCTGCTCACAGGTCGCCCTGCTTCGCGCCTACGGCCACCGTTGCCCTTGTTGTCAGGGTTCTGGCGGTGATGGGAGCAGCCTAGCAGACCTATAAAGCCTGTAAAGCAAGGCGAGGGATGCTTTAGGTGGGACTCTTGCTGGGTGCTTTCCTGATCACATGCCGTATGCTCAGCCGCTTTGGCGACAGATTAGGGATGATCTTCGTGCGAAGATCAGGGCCGGCATCTACCCACCAGGGGGCAAGCTTCCCTCTACGCGACTCTTGGCCGAAGAGTACGACACAAGCCATGTCACTGTCCGGCGCGCGTTGGACTCCATGATTGAGCTTGGGGAACTTGTCGGCCGTATGGGGATCGGCGTTTTTGTGGCGGATACATCAGAGCAGGATTCGTAAGCGCAAAAAATCAGCCCTCGGGAGCGATGCTCCCGAGGGCTGATTTGTCAGTCGGTTAACACGCTGCTATCGAGGTCGGAGTAGTCAGGTGGCGTGGCCCGTGACCCGGTGGCGAGTTAAGGGTAGAGCGGCCCATTCGGTCGTACTCGGCGAGGACCAGCTCCTTGGTCCCTTGTTGGTTGGTTGGCGAGGTTTCCTCGCACCAACCGCAGAGCCACTGTCGGTTCCAGCTGACTTGCTTCAGGCTTGGCTCAACGGCGGGCACCATAACGGATCTATTGTTTCGGCGAGTTGCGGTCATTCCGTCTTTAATTAAGGGCCCAGTTGATTGGTAGGGCAGACCTTCTCGGGCTGTAGCTTGGCAGATGTGAGATAGTGCGGCTGATTTTGGCGGTTGATCGCAGTCTCGCTCTTGGCTGGTCGTCTGTTGCGTCAACCGTCTCGCCACGTCCGCCAACGGCGTCACATCGCTCTGGTGTAGGCGGCTCTCCATGTGGTGGCGAGGGGCTCTCGGTCCTCGGTTGACTACCGACGAAGGCGAGGATTTCACCGCTAACCAGTGCCTTTCTTTACCAATATCGGTTCATGAGTGGCCCGGGGTGACCGAGGTTGAATTTCTGTCGCCCTGCTTTCTGCCGGTGCCGACGGAGTCAGTACCACCAGCCGAGTAGGTGTCAATTATCTGATTGACCATGGCACCAGCAGCGGGTAAGGGGCCGTCCCGAGGCGACGGGCAACGATTGCCCGGGCGGTCTGGCCGGTACCGGGTGTGCCGGCGATCCCGGTGGCGCGGTCGACTGAACTGCCTCGGGTCACTTTGGCAGTAGGCCTGACAACCGGCCGCCCGTGAGCGACTCATGTTGGAGGACTGAGACGCTGTCGACCTGCTGGCCTAGCCGGAGCGGCACGACGGCCTGGCTGCGCGGCGGGTGCGGGACGCAATATTGCTGGCGCAGACGGAGCAGCTCGACAGGGAGCCCCCGCCAAACGGACCGTCACTACGTCTGACTGCTGCTAGCGGACGCTGAAAAATCCTTGTTGGCGGACAGTTGAGTCCCTGCTCGCGGACAGCAGA
>NZ_JBAKHU010000123.1:0-8797 GCF_036906895.1 Micromonospora sp. CPCC 206060 | reverse complement strand
GGATCGGGAGCTGGACACCCTGATCCCCGACTCGGCCAACCAGCCGTACGACATGCACCGGGTCATCGAGCACGTCCTCGACGACGGCGAGTTCCTGGAGGTCCAGCCGCTCTACGCGCAGAACATGCTGGTCGGCTTCGGCCGGGTCGAGGGGCGCCCGGTATGCGTGGTCGCCAACCAGCCGATGCAGTTCGCCGGCTGCCTGGACATCGCCGCCTCGGAGAAGGCGGCCCGGTTCGTGCGGACCTGCGACGCGTTCAACATCCCGGTGCTGACCTTCGTGGACGTGCCCGGCTTCCTGCCCGGCACCGGGCAGGAGTGGGACGGCATCATCCGCCGCGGCGCGAAGCTCATCTACGCGTACGCCGAGGCGACCGTCCCGAAGGTCACCGTGATCATCCGCAAGGCGTACGGCGGGGCGTACGACGTGATGGGCTCCAAGCACCTCGGCGCGGACCTGAACTTCGCGTGGCCCACCGCCCAGATCGCCGTGATGGGCGCCCAGGGCGCGGTGAACATCCTCTACCGCAAGGAGCTCAACGCGGCGGTCGAGCGGGGCGAAGACCTGGCCGAGGCCCGCCAGCGGTTCATCACCGAGTACGAGGACGCTCTCGCCAACCCCTACATCGCCGTCGAGCGGGGGTATGTCGACTCGGTCATTCCTCCGTCGGACACCCGCTCGTATGTCATCAAGGCGCTGCGATTGCTGAGGAACAAGCGCGAGACGCTGCCGCCAAAGAAGCACGGGAACATCCCGCTGTGATCGGCACCGATGCGCAGCGGGACGCCGCACCTGCGCGGCCGATCGCCTTGGTGCGCGGCGACGCCACCCCCGAAGAGCTCGCCATTGTGATGGTCGTGCTCGCGCGTGCCGCACACTCCACGAAGGCGAACCCACCCCCGCGCTGTACCTCCGTCTGGATCGAACGCGCACGCCTGGCACGCCGGCCATTGGCGCACGTGCCCGGCGCTTGGCGCGGCTCGGCCCTGCCCCACTGACCCGAGAACGGAGACACACGGATGCTGAATCTTCTGGGCAACCAGGTCATCGTCGGGTCACCCGCCCGCGTTGACACGGCATTGTCCCGGCCAGACCGGCAGGACTACGGCTCACCGACCCCGAAGCCGCCAACACCCCCATCGCAGGGGGTGAAGTCTGCCCCGATGCCCAACCCCGCCGACACGAAGGACGGGTGTGCGCACGGCCTTCATCCGGGCCAGCCTCGCCGCAATCGCTGAAACCGTCGGCGGCTCAGCCTCGACCCTGACTACCCCATGGAGCCACCATGTTGAAAAAGGTGTTGATTGCAAACCGGGGCGAGATCGCCGTTCGCATCGCCCGTGCATGCAAGGACAGCGGTCTCAGGTCAGTCGCCGTCTATGCAGACCCTGACCGGGACGCCTTGCATGTCAAGGTCGCCGACGAGGCCTACGCCATTGGCGGAGCGACTCCCGCAGACTCCTATCTGGTGCAAGACAAGCTGCTCGACGTCGCCCGAAGGTCGGGCGCGGACGCGGTCCACCCGGGCTACGGGTTCCTCGCGGAAAACGCCTCGTTCGCCAAGGCTGTCATCGAGGCCGGGCTCACCTGGATCGGTCCCTCCCCTGGGGCCATCGACGCGCTCGGTGACAAGGTCAAGGCGCGGCACATCGCGGCCCGCGCCAACGCTCCCCTCGTGCCCGGCACGCCCGACCCGGTCGCCGACGCCGGGGAGGTCGTAGCCTTCGCCAAGGAGCACGGCCTGCCCGTCGCCATCAAGGCCGCCTACGGCGGGGGCGGGCGCGGTCTGAAGGTCGCGCGCACTCTGGAGGAAATCCCCGCGCTGTTCGAGTCTGCTACGCGCGAGGCGGTGGCGGCGTTCGGGCGCGGTGAGTGTTTTGTCGAGCGATACCTGGACAAGCCCCGCCACGTCGAGACGCAATGCGTTGCCGACAACCACGGCAACGTCGTGGTCGTCTCCACCCGCGACTGCTCGCTGCAGCGCCGCCACCAGAAACTCGTCGAGGAAGCCCCTGCCCCGTTCCTGACCGACGAGCAGAACGCCGAGCTGGTCCGCGCGTCCAAGGCCATCCTGAAGGAGGCTGGCTACCACGGGGCCGGGACGTGCGAGTTCCTCATCGGGCAGGACGGCACGATCTCCTTCCTCGAGGTCAACACCCGCCTTCAGGTCGAGCACCCGGTCACCGAGGAGGTAACCGGCATCGACCTCGTGCGTGAGCAGTTCCGCATCGCCAACGGTGAGCCACTCGGCTACGACGACCCCACCCCGATGCGGCACTCCATCGAGTTCCGGATCAACGGCGAGGACGCCGGCCGAGGAGGCTTCCTGCCCGCACCAGGCGTCATCACGCAGTTTCGTCCTCCGAGCGGCCCCGGGGTGCGACTCGACTCCGGTATCGAGACCGGCGACGTCGTCGGCGCCGCCTTCGACTCGATGCTGGCCAAGCTGATCGTCACCGGCCGGAACCGCAACGAGGCCCTGGAGCGCTCGCGTCGCGCGCTGGCCAAGTTCGTCGTCGACGGCATACCCACCGTGATTCCGTTCCACCGCGCGGTTGTCGCCGACGAGGCGTTCGCCCCGGCCGACCCGACCCAACCGTTTTCCGTCCACACACGGTGGATCGAGACCGAGTGGCACAACACCGTCGAGCCGTACTCCGGCTCGGTCGCCAAAGCGCAGGACAACGACGGCGAGCGGCAGACCATCGTCGTCGAGGTCGACGGCAAACGGATCGAGGTCGCACTGCCAGGTGGCCTGCCCCTCGGCGGCGGCAACACGAAGAAGAAGGCGCCCAAGCGCTCCAGCGGCAGCAAGCGGAGCGCAGCCGTGTCCGGCGACGCACTCACCGCGCCCATGCAGGGCACCATCGTCAAGATCGCAGTGGAGGAAGGTCAGACAGTTGAAGCCGGCGAGCTGGTCGCGGTCCTGGAGGCCATGAAGATGGAGCAGCCCATCAACGCCCACAAGTCCGGCACCATCACAGGCATTACCGCCGCCGTCGGCGACACCGTCCCCCACAGCGCCGTCATCGTCGCGATCAGGGATCTGGCGATGTGACGCGCGAGCACGTCATACCGGCAGTAACAGAACGTCATTGTGTCGCCCGATGTCCTGCCACAGCCGCAGTGGGCTCGCCTGTAGCGGCCGGCCCGTCCCCAGGTCACCCGGCGACTCACAGCGACGGAGTGTCGGTCGAGGGCGGGAGTGCGGCACGCAATTGGTCTGCAACGATCCGCGACCAGGCGAGGACCACAGCATCTAGCGGTGAACGCCGACGGAGAACAGCACGTCGTCGGGAGCGGTGAACGCCTGTTCGGAGAACCCTGCTTCGGACAGCCGGTGTCAGGTTGAGTGCTCGTCGTGTCCTGGTCCAGATCACCGCGGCGTCGGCAGCGCAGAGCTGCGGCAGCGCGTGAATGGTGCTTTGGGCGTCGGCGTCGCTGATGTTGCCCAGGACGCCCGCCATGATGACCAGGTCGGCGGGCACCGCCTGCCGGTATGAGGCGAGGTCACCGGCGTCGGCCGGCGCAACGGTCACCGTGTCGAGGCCCTCGGCGATTGCTCGGGTCCAGGCCGCAGCGACGTTGCGCGGTTCGTACTCGACCAGCGTGGCGCTGACTTGCCTGGCGTCCGGGGCGCGACGCCGGCACGGCCAGAATGTCGTGACCTTGGCCGGCGCACATGCTGACCACGGACACCGGTTCGCCAGGTCGCTCATCGAGCCACGCGGCGATGTGCTGCTGGACCAGCCTCAGTCGGCGTGCCAGGGGCGAGCCGGGACCGGTGTAAGGGCTGCGCCAGGCGTACCAGTCCTTGCCGTCGTTCATGGGCGCCGAGTCTGCCAGTGTCACCGCGCAGCGGCGGGCGCGGGCATGCCGAGCATGGGGAAGGCCTCGTTGGGGTGGTAGAGCTGTCCTGCTGCGAGGCAGTGGTGCAGGCAGCCGAGGAGCCGGTTGAACAGGTGGCGTAGGTAGCCTCGATGATTCGCGCCTGATGCCGGCTCGGCCGGCCCGGCAGGCCTGATCGCTGTTGGTCGATGTCGTGTGGTTCCGGGCATGGTGGTGGGCCGTCTGCCGCAGCGGTGGGCGTGGTCTCCTGGGGTCCTCCGGGTTGTTGGGGCGGCGGCTGTGCTGGTCAGCCGGGGTCGGGGATGGCCGTGATCTGGTTGAACGCGGTGGTGATCTGTTCGGCCCAGGGGCCAGGTGGCGGAGATGCGTAGCCAGCGGCGGCGTTGGCCGTGGACGAGGCGGGCGGCGGTGTGCAGGATGAGGTAGCGCAGTCGTTTCGGTTCGGCCTTGGGCACCGACCGGCTGCACCTGTCGGCGGCCGGGCACCGGCGGGTCGCCGGGCAGGTGCTCACCGCCCTCGGGGCGGGCTGCGACGAGGAGTGGCTGCTGGTGCCGCCGCACCCCGCGCCGACCCCGTGGCTGGCCGCCCGCGCCGCCGACCTGCGCTGGGCCGGCCAGCACCTGGCACCCTTGGATCAAGCGGCGGTTGACCGGCCGATCGTCGGGCGACCTGCGCACCGCGAAGCGGCCTGTGCTCGGGCCGATCACCGAATGAGCCGCTGCCGCGGCCGGACCCTGGACGGCGAGCCCGTGCCGGCGACCCGCCACATTCGCGGCACCCCTATCCCGTTGACCGGCCGTGGCCCCGGGATCGGGCGTACCTTGGGGCGCATGCCTGTGCCGAGCGATCCGAATCCCCGTTGCCAGTCGTACGCCGCCGAGGGGCGCGAGCTGACCCGGGAGAAGGTCACCCGGCCGCGCGCCGAGTACCCGGTGCCGGAGCGGAACGACGCGCCGATCCGGGCGTACCGGGAGCAGGCCATGGCGCACATCGCCGCCGGTCGGCCGCTGGTCGACGTCCGCTCGCCCGGCGAGTACACCGGCGAGATGCTGCACATGCCGGACTACGCAGGAGGGCGCGCTGCGCGGCGGGCACATCCCCGGCGCGGTGAACAAGCCGTGGAAGTGTGCCGCGAACGACGACGGCACAGCGTCCGCCACGGCGGCGGTGACCAGGGCGAAGACGGCGGCCGCCGTCGAGGCGACCGGGGCCACCCCGTACGCCTGGCCGGCGAACCGGCGACCGCCGCGCCGACCGGCCTGCTGCGCAGGCGAAGGTGAGGGCGTCGACCGTGAACGGGAGGGCCGCAGAGAGCGCAAAGAGGGTGCCGGCGAGGGGGCGCCGAGGAAGCCGCCGGTTCACGGCCGTGCCCGCCTGGAGGCGGCCGTTCGCCGTGGGCAGGGCGGCCTTACTACCTGGAGTTGGTGGGTTGCCGCCCTTCCTGGTCTCGTGTGGTGATGTCTGTGGTGCCCCAGCGCCCGGGGATGCTGAGCAGGGCGATCTCGCCGATTCCATCCGGCAATGCGGGGCTGGAGGTCAGATGGTCGCCGTCCGGTTCGAGGCCGAGCATGGTCCGTAGGAACAGCAGGGGGGCTCCTGTTGACCAGGCCTGCGGGCTGCAGGCGGTCGGGTACTGGACGGGGTACCTGGTGAATTCCCGGTCGTAGCCGGCGAAGGCCTCCGGCAGTCGGCCGTCGAAGTAGGGAGAGGCCTCGATAATCGCTTTGGCGACGAGGGCTGCTTCGCGCCGGTAGCCGTAACGCCAGAGGCCCCATGCGATGATCGAGTTGTCGAAGGGCCAGACCGTGCCTACATGGTAGCCGATGGGGTTATACCGCGCCGCGGTCTTGGCGAGGGTGCGTATGCCCCAGCCAGAGAAGAGGTCGGGGCCGAGGAGGTGCTGTACGAGGCTATCGGCCCGGTTCGGTTCGACGATTCCGCTCCAGAGCAGGTGGCCGATGTTCGAGGAGAGTGCATCAACGGGCCGGCCGTCGGAGTCGAGCGCGAGTGCGTAGTGCTCGCCGTCCTCGATCCAGAAGTCGCGGTTGAAGCGTCGTTTGAGGTCGGCAGCCTGCGCCTCAAGTTCGTCGGCGTACGCCGGGTCGTTCCATACCTTCCGGGCGAGGCGGGCGGCGCGTAGCTTGGCGTCGTAGGCGTAGCCTTGGATTTCGCAGGTGGCTCGGGGTGGTTCGGGTAGGGTTCCGTCGCGGTAGGAGATGGAGTCCCAGGAGTCCTTCCAGCAGTGGTTGTCCAGGCCGGTGGCGGTGTTGCGCCGCTGATACCAGATGTAGCCGTTGCCGACCAGGTCGGCGCTGGTGTCTATCCATTTCAGGGCCAACCGTGCCTCGAACTCAAAGTCGCGCACCAGTTTGGCGTCGCCGGACCATCGTTCGTATTCGTCGAGCAGGATGACGAACAGGGGGGTCGCGTCTGCCGATCCGTAGTAGAGGGAGTGGGGTTGTTCCAGGAACGCGGCCGATTCTCCAAGCCGCATTTCATGGAGGATCTTTCCCGGATCCTCCTCACGGAAATCATCGAACGAGGCGCCCTGAGTGCCTGCCAGCGTGCGAAGAGTGGCACGGGCCAGTGATGGCGCGAAGGGCAGCGCCTGCAGTGAGGTGAAGATGCTGTCCCGGCCGAAGACAGCCATGAACCAAGGCAGGCCAGCCGCCGGAATAAGGCCTGACTTGCCCCACACTGGGTATTGCAATGCGGCGAGGTCGACGATGCTCCGATTGTACGCCTGTTTCAGCGCTTCCCATTCACAGGCGAGGCGCGGCATCTTTGCGAGCCACTCCGCGAGTTCCTTCCTCATCTTTCTTCTGACCTTCGCAGCATGTACCTGCAACGAAGGTCTCGACGATACCGGCGCTTGGACGAGCGCGTCTACCTGCAGACCGGTCTGCCATTGTCCCTGGGGAGGTAGCCGAATGTCGAAAGTGAGTCCGTGGTCGTCAATCCTGGCCGGCTCGCTGGCGGAGATAACAGTTTCGCGCACAAACCCTTCCCGGCGGTAGCGAAAATGCAGGCGGCCGCCCTCGACGAAGGTCGCGAGCTTGCCGGTTTTCGGTTTGACGTCCTTGATTTCAAAGAGGTCCGCGAAATCGCAACCGATCTCCATGAAGACGGTCAGGTCCGCCGACTCGTCGCCGTGGTTGAGGACGATGAGTTGTTCGGTGAAGCTGCCACCGAGCATGCGGTGCCGGACTACGGAAATCTTGGAATCTACGTAATGGGCCGGGGCTCCTGGGACTAGGAAGAACCGTGACTCAAAGTACTGTAGATCATCCTTTGCTAGGGCATTCGTCAACTCCCCGTTCAGCATGAGCCGCCAGGTTGAGAGGAACCGCGTGTCGAAGGAGAAGAGGCCAGTGGGGAAGGTCTGCGAAGGGTGTATGTCGCCGTTGCCGTCACTGACGACGAAGTTAATGCCGTCAAGGTTGCTGACGTAGCCGTTCATCCCCACCTCCGGCCGGTGCCGTCGCCTCGGAAGGATCACGCACGGGTGCCAACCCGGCGATAATTTTTCGAAGACTCACCGCGAGAGTAGTATTGTCTTCGCCTTCCAAGATTATATCGTTGCGTAGCGATGCCGCGTAAAGGTTTACCTTGCCGCGGACAAGCCGGTCGAAGAAGTCCATGCTGGTCCGCATTACGGCAGTCACGCCGCGCCATTCCTGTGATACCCGGACAGTCCCCCTGTCGATCGAAAGGAACCAATGAGTGGTTTGCCCCTCGTGTTCGAGATCGATTCGGTAGGTTGCCGTGACGTGATCTGGAAGCAGGGGAGGCCGGCTACCGCTAATCCGCTCGAAGAATGCGGTGGCGGAGTCAGATGGCCGGGTCTCCCCGGCCGGCCACGCTCCGTCCCGCCCCGTCATGGCAACCCGCCTCCGCCCGGCGTCCCAAAACTCGCGCTGGCTCGACTGTACCGCTGGTAGTCGCGACTTCGCCGAAGAAGCAGATCCTGGGGCCGAGCAGCAGCCGTCGACCGGGGGCGAGTGCAGGCATGTTCGCCACCACTGGTGCGACCGCCATCGATGACGCCGAGCTGTCGGCGGCCGCCCAGGCCGCCTGGCTCCCGGCCCGCTCCCTCGACGAACTCGGCCGCCCGTCGATGCGTCGGAACCGGCCGTCGGGCCGGCTCACGGTGTGAGTGAGCGTCGGGAGCTTACGCACCCTCGACGGAGCACGGCAATTGCGGCTCTTGTGATGTTCTCGTGGGTGGGTTGACGCCCTGATCAACAGGGCACGCCGTGTCCCGTCTAAGGGACGTCTCGTAACTCGATGACCGGTCCATGGTGGATCATGTCGGGGTGCAGGTGATCTCGACGGCCCGCCCGGAGTGGATCTTCCCGTTCACCGGGCTGCAGCCCGCCCAGTTCCGCAAGCTGGTCCGGCTGGTCGCCGAGCATGGCGGTGACGCGATCGCTGACGGTCGACCGGGCCGGCAGTGGTCTCTCGACCTTGCCGATCGGGTACTGCTGGTGGCCGCGTACTGGCGCACGAACCTGACCATGCGGCAGATCGGCCCGCTGTTCGGGGTGTCGCACTCCGCCGCCCACCGAGTCATCGACACCGTCGGACCCCTGCTCGCTCTGACACCGGGGCGCCGACGTCGGGTCGACCAGATCACCATCGTCGACGGCACCCTGATCCCGACCCGGGATCACCGCCTGGCCGCCCCGAGCAAGAACTACCGCTACCGCACCAACCTGCAGGTTGCCATCGACGCCCACACCCGCCTCGTCGTTGCTCTCGGCGATCCGCAACCCGGCAACCGCAACGACACCATCGTCTACCGGACCAGCGGCATCGACCAGAAGTTGGCCGGACGGCCGGTCATGGCCGACGGCGCCTATCGCGGCAATCCTGAGGTGATCGTGACTGGTCAGGTGGTCGCTGCGCCGGTGGGTAGCCAGGGACAGCCGGCGACGAGTTCGGTG
>NZ_JBAKHU010000122.1:0-8891 GCF_036906895.1 Micromonospora sp. CPCC 206060 | reverse complement strand
CGGGGTCGATGATCCGAAGGCTGTGGGTACCGGCACGCAGGCCCCGCCGCCCACGCCGCCGCCGGTGCCGGCATCGAACCTGTCCACGCCGAACCTGGACCTGTCCGTGCCGAACCTGGACCTGTCCGTGCCGAACCTGGACCTGTCCGTGCCGTCGTGGTCGGTGCCGAACCTGTCCGTGCCGTCGTGGTCGGTGCCGAACCTGTCCGTGCCGTCGTGGTCGGTGCCGAACCTGTCCGTGCCGTCGTGGTCGGTGCCGAACCTGTCCGTGCCGTCGTGGTCGGTGCCGAACCTGTCCGTGCCGTCGTGGTCGGTGCCGAACCTGTCGGTGCCGGCTGCGCCGGTGCCGGAGTGGGTCGCGGTCGCCGGTGTGCCGGTGGTCGAGCGGTGGCAACGGTTCCAGCAGGATCTTGTGGACCACTACGGTGGGCTGCTGGCCGGGGTGGCTCAGGCGGGGCAGAGCATGGCCGCGCTTGCCGTGCCGGTCGAGCGGGTTTTCGCCGGGTGGGTCGACGCCCGGCAGGGTGATCCGGCTGTCCCGGCTTTCCTGTCCGCGGTCGGTCTGCCCGGTACCGCGCTCACCGAGCGGTATCTGACGGGTGTCCGGGAGCAGGCGGTGGCCCGGATGGCCGAGGCGTTGGCGTCCTCGGGCGAGCGGATCCCGGCCGAGGTGCGGTCGGAGCAGGTGATCGCGGCGCTGCCGGCGGAGTTCGACCGGCAGGCGCTGCGTTCGGTCGCGCACCTGGCCGCCCAACACCACGTCGACCAGTACCTCGCCGCCGGCCTACCGACGGCCGCCAGCACGCCGGCAGGCGCCGGCACGTCGTCGGCCCCTGGCACGCCGGCAGGCGCGGGCGTGCCGGGGGGCGCCGGGGCGGGGGTACCGTCCGCCGCGGTGCGCGAGGTGGTCGAGCGCCTGCGGAACGATGTGGCCCGAAGCGTCGGTGCGATCCTCGGTACCTCCGCGCTGCCCCCCGTGCTGCCGGCCGTGCTGCCCGCTGTGGTGGCCGGTCCCGACGCCGCGCAGGTGGCCGCCGTGGCGAACGTGGTCCGGCAGGCGGTCACCGACCTGCCCGCCCGTTTCACGGCCGCGGCCATCCCCGACGCCACCGGACCGGCCGCCACCTGGGCTACCGTCGACGTTCAAAAAAGCGGGCGCACCGGCGCGCCGACCGTGCCGATAACGCCCGAGCAGCACACCACGGCGGCGGCCGACCCGGCGAAGGACCTGTTCACCGCCCTGGCCGAAAAGTACGGCGTCGATCCGGCCAACCACGACCCCCTCGCCAAATCATTCCAACGAAAATGGGTAGAGCGATACCACCAGGTCCTCGCCCAGGCCGCCGGCAGCGCCACGCCAGGCACGCCCGCCACGCCGGCCACGCCAGGCACGCCCGCCACGCCCGCGCCAGGCACGCCCGCCACGCCCGCCACGCCAGGCACGCCCGCCACGCCGGACGCGGCCAGCGCGCGTAGCACGGTGCCGGCTGGCGCTGCCTCCCGCGCCGATGGCGCGCCGATCCACCACAACGCCAACGCCAGCGACCGTGACAGCGACAGCGACAGCGACAGTGACAGTGACAGCGGCAGTGACAGTGACAGTGACAGTGACACGTCTGTCTCCAGCGATGGCATATTTAGCAACCTCGACACCAGCGACACAATTTCGATCAGTGACGTGTCCTTGCCGGACGAGCCGGTCAGTGGCGCGTCGGGTAAGGGCGGCTTCAGCGACACGGATTCGATAAGAAATGTGTCGTCGCCGGACGAGTCGTTCAGCGGCGACCCCGGCACACACCGCGAGCCGGCCGTCACGGCAACCGGGCCGGCCGTCGGGGCGATTGAGTCCGCGCAGCGGGTCACCGCTGCTGACCAGACGCTGGCGCGCCCGGTCAGCAGCGGTGACCGGTTGTGGTGTGTGCCGGCCACTCTCGACGCGTTCAAAGACGTGTACGGGCGATGGGGCAACCGGGGGGTGTTCGACGACCGGTTCATCGGACCGGACGGCCGATTCGCGGCCACAATTGGCTGGCCGCAACTGTTGGAGATTCTCGACGCGGTGCCCGAGCGTGTCGCCCCCCACCCGGACGGGGTCGCAGGAGAGGACGTGCTGGCCGCGCTGCGGGCGGTGCCGGGGTCGATGGTCGTGGTCAGGGCCGCACTACCGAACGAACCGCAGCACGTGTTCGCCCTCCACAACGAGCCACAAAAATCCGGGCCGCCGAAAATCAAGGTGCGGGACACCCTGACGCGCGACCCCTTCGACCCACCCAAACCGAACGATCCGATACGTGACCCGTGGCTGCGACACCTGTTCATGTCCAGCACTCGGGTGGCGGCGTTCGACGGGGACGGGCAGCCCGCCACCATCACCGACCTCCTACCCGACCACACCATCGGCCACCCGCAACCGATCACCACGACCGGCACCGACACCAGCGCGCTCCTGCTCGCCTCCACCAGCACGCCACGCAGCCCGTCCCAGGCGATGCAGGCAGACACCACCTCCCCCGACCCGGCCGACTCTCCCAGACAGCCATCCGAACCAGCGGAAAATGACGAACCGGCTGGTACTGGCCTGGCGTCCATTGATCAGGCGTTCCAGAACGTAGTGAACCCTGATCCGGATCGAATTGATCTGGATACACCGACGCTCGACAAGGACTGGGAGCCGCCGGGGGGCACCGAACAGGTCGAGTCGGATCTGCTGGCGGAGGCCAATCGGGTACGGGCGGACGAGGACGCGCGGCGGCAGGAAGACAAGCAGCAGCGCGCCGACCCGCACTCGGCCGACGATGAACACGAGCGGGTCGAAACGGAGCGGCGGGACGCCGAAAACGCGGAGCGGCGGGCGGAGACGTGGCGTCAGGCCGAGCTGAGAGACGCGGTCGACGCGGCGGCCGGTACGGCGGATCGGACGCGGTTGGAGCAGACCGTGACACGGCACCAGGAGCAGCTCGACCGTGCCACGAACGCGGCGCCCGATGCGGGTACGGCCTGGGAGCGTGCGGTCAGGGAGAGGGATCAAGCCGACGCCACTCGGGCCGCAGCCAAGGGGAATGCCAGGGAACCCGAGCCGGCAAGGCCGCGGTCCTTCGCCGACGGAGCCATCGGTGAGTTGAGTGTCTCGGCGGTGCAGCAACTGAGGCCGCAGGAGGTGACGGACACTGTCACGCAGTTGATGCATCTGGTGGGGGTCACCGAGGGCGTCACGGTACGAGATGACCTTGGTGTGGTCGCGACCTCTGCGGAGGAGGTGCCGGGTATGAGCGGCGCCAGCCTCGCGGCGGACGCGAGCGCCCTCGGACGGACCCACGTTGCGACCGACCCGAGTGGCAAGGAGGAGACCGGCGACAAGACAACTGGTGCCTTCCCGTTTGGCGGGGAGTCCGAACGCGAGTCGGCGCTGGAGGTGGACGGCAAGGTCCTGAACCACACGGTGCTGAACCACAAAGAAGACCCGCAGGAGCAGACCGGCCAGCAGACTCAGGCAGTGGCCTCCGGTGGTGCGCTCACGGAGCACCACCGGGGGGCCGACGATCTGGTGCGACAGGAGGTGGAGTCACAACTGACCGCTGCGCGGCAGATCGAACCGCAGCCTGTCGTTTCGCAGATCAACGAATCTGCGCAGGTGCCAGGACCCGACCCTGCGCACGGCGGCATGACGGAGGCGGTACGGCAATACGGGTCACAGCTGGATGGGATGCAGGGACTCGAGCACGTCATGCCTGTGCCGGAGAGCGTTGTCGAGTGGCTGCGCGAGCAGGTGAAGGCGGCGGCGGGCGCTCGGGGAACGCAAGCCGCCTTCGGCACGCAGCTCGATCGGCGGCTTACCGCAAGGTACCTGTTTGGGGAGTGGCCACGGGTGCGTAGCGAATCGGGACTACCGCTGTCGATACCCGCCGATGGCGGGCAGACCCCTTGGCTGCGGGTGGTGCTGGGCGACGCGGCGGCCGCGGACCCCGGAATCGAGCAACTGCGCGACGGCCCGCCGGTCGCATTCCAGCGCTGGGCGTTCGGCGGATGGGAGGTGGCTGAGACCGCGACCGCCTCCGATCTTCGATCCATGAATCTCCCGTTCTCGTATTCCCACAAATGGCCGGTCGAAAACCTCGGTAAATTGCGGCGGGCGGTGCTGACGGTGCAGCCCACCGTCACATACAACCAGACGTCGACCTCGGTCACGGTCACTGGCGGGGTGCAGGCGCTGACGATCCTGCGCAGTCGCGAGCGTTCCTGGCCGTACATGTATCAGATGCGTTGGCAAATGCGCGTGGGTGACGACGTGAGCCGCCCGTGGATCGACCTCACCCCGCCAGCCGAGCGGCTGACGGTGTGGTTCCCGAAGCATGTCGTGGAGATCCCGCCCGAGAACACGGAGCAGCCCCGGCCGGCGCGGCTGGACACATTACGCAACGACGTGCCCTTGTTCGGGGTGCAGTCGGTGCCGAACGCCGACCAGATCCTCAGCGATGTCATGGCGTCGTTCCGGCCGCAGCTCACGTCGCTGTCGAAAGCGTCGAGAGGTGACCTGCAGGAGTTCTTCGGCGAATACAGCCTGCGCGGCGATATTCCGTTGATGTGGGTGGGAATCCAGCCATCGCCGTTGTTGTTCGCAGAAGACGGTACGGTAATCGGCTACCTGCGGGTGCGTGCGGACTTGTACGAGCGGGGTGTTGCCGGTCCGGCGACGCAGAATGCCGTGCTGGAGTCGCACGTGCTGCGAATCCTGCGCGTCGAGGGTTCCGCCAAGGTCACCAACGCGGTCGGCGTTGACGGTTCCGTGAGTTTTGGCATGTCACGTGCGCCCGCCGATCCTGTCACGGGGGTCGAGCCGACCGGCGGAACTGTCCGGGGGCAACTCGGTGGGCGGCATCAGGTATCGCACACACTGGGATCAGGCGGTGGCGCACGCACCTCGCACTCGTTGCGGACGAGTAGGCCGCTGATCCCGCTGGCCGCCGACGTCATTTTCGATGTGGAACTCGTCCGGGCGGATGGTGCTGTGGTCCGCCCCGAACCGTCGACCCCCTTGGGGTGGTCTGGCGCGCCGCACCTGGTGATTCTGCGCGTGCCGCCGGCGGACACCGTCACGAAGCCGACCACGCCGCGTTACCTGCCGCTTGAGATCGCGCAGCTGCGTTCGCTCGGCGTCTCCACCACGCCGCTGCGGGTCACGGGTGCCGAGCCGCTGTTCGCATCGGCCGAGACTTGGCTGAGGGAGCGGGGCTTCCTGCCGCCGGACGGCGATCCGTCGCTGGCGGACAGACTGACTGACGAGGCGACCCGGATCCAGCGGTTGGAAAACGTTCGCAAGCTTGATTTGGCACGCTCCGGTATGGGGCTGCGCGGCACCGCGGACGAGATGATCGAGGGCGGTTATCCGATCGTGTTCGAACTGCCGGTCCGCGGTGAAATCCAGCGGGTCGAAGTACGCCTGTCCGCCGATCGCCGCTTCGCCGACGAGCCCGAGGGAGGAGTCAGCCACAATCTGTTCCTGCCCGACATTCAGACGTTGAATTGGACCGGTTCGACTCTTCCCGCCAGCGAAAAGCGCGCCCGGTCTCCGTTCGGCTGGAACGCAGGTATTGCTGGTTCGTACTCCAATCCACTTGATCTGGGCGATCAGAGCAGGCCGCTGCAGAGTATTTCCAGCGGAGTCAACCGGTCCTCTCGCCCTGCCACGATCACGGAAACCAGCATCGGCTTCGGGCAGGAACTGTACGCGCTCAGCCCAAGCGCCGACGGGTCGCAAACCTTCAAGGTGCCGGTGGCGCTACGGATGGAGATATCGTGGAGCTACGGCCCCGTGCCCGAGCCGAGCAGCGTCGACGGGATGTTCGCGTTGGCGGTGCCCACCTACCGCACTCTTGCCCAGTCGGTGGAGATCAGTCCGTACCAGATGCCCGCACCTCGTGCGGTCACCGATCAGGATCGAGCCAGCCTGAACCAACCGGACGGTGATGCGGTCTACCAGAACGGAGTGCTTCGGCTGCCGGAGTCGGCGCTTGTGGACCGGGTGGAGGGCAGCCGATCGATCCGCGCGGTGGTCAGCGACCTCGTCGGGGCCGTACGCCGCGCCGCCGCTGCCGCGGAACGGTCCGCCGCTTCGAGCAATGTCATGCCCGGTACCTTCCCGGTAGACGATGCGGCTGTGCCGCCGCAGGTCGCGGGTGACATAGAGATGCAGATGCAGACTGCGGAGTTGCCGCCGGACTCTGCGGAGACCAACTCGGCTCAAGCGCGCGTGCCCCATGGGGAGGCGCGGGAGGATCGGACGCCAGCCATGCCTGGCGCTTTCCCTCCTGACGAGGCAACCGGGCCGGTCCAGGTGCGGGGGAACGAGCCGGTCGCCGACGACCAGACGGTCGCGCCTTCGGGCGGTGCAGGTCGTGCGGCGCTGTGGTTCGGCGGGATGGTGGTGGGTGGCTGGACGTGGGCGAAGCGGCGGGCGATCGGGGAGTCGTTGAGTCGACCTGAGAGCATGGGCCAGGAGGTGGCGCACGCCGCGGTGTCGCCCCACCATTTGGCGGCCAACGCCCTGCAGGTCTTCGACAACCAGTACGTGTCCGAGAACATCGGCGAGCACGGCATGGTGTGGGGCACCGATGTGTCGGTAACGGTTGAGGGATACCTCATCGACGTGGAGACCCTGCCACCGCCAGGAACCATGGACATGGAAAACTGGCTGCAGTCCTTTGACGGGTCGTCGCAGACGGCAGAGAGCAGCGTCTTGTACGAAGTGCCGACGGCAGTAACCGGCACCTACGGCAGCGACACGCAATTCGTACCCTCAGGGACGTACACCTACGGCACCCGCGAGGACGCCCACACGACGTTCAGCGACAACACGATGGCGTTCAGGGTGACGACCGAGAACGATGTCTCGATGTTTCGCTTCAAGGCCAGGGCGATCTACATCGTCACCGTCACGAAAGGCAGCCGCAACGTGGTGGCCGGGACCCTTTCCGGCAGCCCGTTCTTCGAGAAGCAGCTCGCGGTGGAACTGCCCGAGGCCGTGGAGTTCCTCCTCACCGAGAACGACCTGTTCAACTATCCGGAGTTGCGGCAAATCCCGGGGGTCCCGCAAGCCGACCCCGAGAGGCCTGCCGAACCCGCCGACCGGATGCTGCCCCACTGGTTCGTTCGCAGTGGCGGGGAGCTTGGCTTCGGCGTGGCCACCGCGGTGATACCCCGGGGTTCGCGTTCGCTATTCCGCGAAGGCATCCGTGCCTTGGTCGAGGCGCAGGCGCCGGGGGTGACCCGTCCCGGCCATTCGGCCTACCTGCCTGGCATCTTGTCGCGGATCGCCGACCACAGCTCCCCGCTCGCTCTGCGCACACTCATCAACGCTGGTCCCAAAGGCCGCGTATCCTTCCACTTCGTGCACCGGTCGTGGCTCGGGCCGCGACTGGTGGAGGTGGAGATCACCGCCCAGCCCTCACAGAGTGCCGCCCAGCTCGCGGGGCTGCGCGGCCGGAAAACCTCGACCACCGCGGGCCTGGACGTTATCCTGGCCCACTCGTCCGGTGAAGGCGGATCCCTGCAGATCGCAGGCGCGAGCAAACAGAGCGTCACCCGCGCCACCGGCAACAAAGTAGCCTTCTCGCCGCTGGTCAAACGGGGAGAACAGCAGTCGCAATCGCCTCTCGCGATTGCGACACAGCACAGCCGTACGAACGCCGCATCGTCGCTACGGGAGTACCGCACCTGGCAGCGGACCCTCGCCACCACCCAGTTCGACCGCGTCCCCTACACGCTCGGCGTGACCGCACGATCGATGCCGTTGAGCGACGCACTCATCGTCGCCGCGGGTAGGGCCGCGATCAACGGGCTCCTCGCCGTGGGTCGGCTTGTCCGGCTGGCCTGGCAGGACCTGCCGAGGGTGAGCGCGACCAGCGAGTCGTACCTTGCCGTCCCAGCCCTGGTCACGTTGCGTTTCAGCGAGGCAGAGACGCCTCGGGATCTAATCGTCGAACAGGAGCGCGTCGAGCCGGCGATGTTCACGTCCGACCCGACACTTGTCGTACCCCCGCCCACCGACACGGTCGCCGTCGACATGGAGGTCCCGGCGGAAGTTCGTGCGCTGGTGGCCGGTGCGCCCTGGCGGCCGAGCCGAGCGTTTTCTGTGTATGACTTCGATGCCGTGGCGCAGCTCGCCGAAGCGATCCGGACCGTCGACCCCTCCCTTGCCGGCGACGATCAGTTGCACAATTCCGTTTCTGCGGAGGGAATCTTCCTCCGCCTGGCCCAGCTTGCCCGCTCAGGCAAGGTCACCATGCTGGAACCAGCCGCAGTGGGTCGGCTGCTGGGCCGCGCCGGCACACCGGGTACGTCGCTCCAGTTCGCGCTGTACGCGCCAAGGCCCACGGGCACCAGTCGGAACGTGGCCATCGACAGCGTCTACGTCAACACCGACACCTTCGCCACGATCGTCAACTCGTCAGTCACCCCGACGTTCGGCTTCAGCCATACCGGCCCGTTCACTCATGACGGCAACAACTACGGCGGCCCGATGGTGCCGATCGCCGGGGTTGAGGCGGCTCAGGATCAGAGCGCGGGCGGCTTTGGGCAGCGGCGCGAGATCCTCCGGTTCGGTACCCCCATCGAATCGGCTGACGGTAACGGCACACCGGGATACCAGCTCACCGCGGTCGCCGTGATCCGGGTCGGCGGTCCGAAGGGAACCCGTTGGGTCGTCGGCAACATCGAGATACGCACCACGGAGGCCCCTGCGGGTGCCGAAAACCTCGTCCTAGGCCGCGTTTCGTAAGGCTCGGAGCCACTGGTCGATGATGGCGATGGTGACGGTGGCTTCGAACGACGGGGGGAGTGTCAAGTTAACGGCTGATCTTGGTTGTTGAGGTGGTCAGTGGTTGGCCGGGGTGAGC
>NZ_JBAKHU010000121.1:0-9018 GCF_036906895.1 Micromonospora sp. CPCC 206060 | reverse complement strand
ACTCCGTCTGCGACGGGCGTTCACCGATCGACTATGAGCGATCGACCATCCGCGCCCTGGAGGGCCAGGCCGCATAACCGAGTCCTCCACGATTCCAGGGGATTGACACACGGCGGCCCGGTCACCGCCGGCTTGGACGCGGCCGGCTTGGATTCCGAGTCGGAGTCGGTTATCAAGGCGACAGCCAGCAGCACAAGGCCGACAATCACCAGCCAACCAACCGCATCGTTCCCATCCTCGCCCACCTCATCCACAGTAGAGGCGACGCCGCTTCGTGCGCAGGTCGTCGCCGATCAGGACTTCGCCGCTGCGCTGCTCCTTCAGCGCAACGCCGGCGGCCTACGGACGACCTGGACGAAGGGCTCCGGCAGCTGACGGTTGCCGCCAGCCTTACCAGGTGAGGATCTGGCCACCGTCCACGCCAACGTGGTCGCCGTACCGCGTGGACCGGCAGCGAAGCGGACCCGCCCTCGTATCGAAGGGTGCCCGCTTCGCTTTGGGCTCTACGCCAGCCTCTCGACGGCCGAGGTCGTCGCGGCCTTCTCCCGCGCGACGCGGCGGCGCCGGGTCGGCAGCGCGAGCGTGGGGTTGGCGACGGCCCAGGCGGCGCCCTTGCAGACCAGCTCCTTGTAGACGGCGGCGAGGCGTCCGGTCAGGACCGCCTGCTTGGTGCGGTCGTCGGCGGTGACGTACTGGATCAAGCCTTCCCTGTGGCCAAGGGAGACGCACTGGTTGAAGTAGCGGATCGGCACGTTCGGCAGCTTTCCGCCGGTCAGGCGCGCCGCGATCGCGTCGGCGGCCTGCCACGCGCCCGGGCCGCCCGAGGCACACGACATCCTTAGCGGTTTGTCGGCCGGTCCCATCGCGTAGGCGGCGTCGCCCACGGCGTACACATCGGGGTGCGAGACTGAGCGCATGGTCCGGTCGACCACGATCTGCCCGGTGCCGGTGACCTCCAGGGCGGTCGCCTTCGTGATCGGGTGGACTGCGAAGCCGGCGGTCCACACGGTGACTGCGGCCGGGATGGTGTTGCCGTCGGCGGTGGCGACGTGGTCGGCTTCAACGGCGGTGACGGCGGAGTGCTCGTACACGGTGATGCCGAGCTTGTCGAAGACGTTCCGTAGGTGTCCGCGGCCCTTGGGTGAGAGCCAGTCGCCGAGGCCGCCGGAGGCGGCGAGGGCGACGTCGAGGTCCGGGCGTGCCTCGGCGATCTCGGTGGCGGCCTCCAGGCCGGTGAGGCCGCCACCGACGACGACCACGGCCAGCCCGGCGTCGAGGTGGGCCAGGCGCTCGCGCAGCCGGAGCGCTCCGGGGCGGCTGGCGATCTCGTGAGCGTGCTCGGCGACGCCGGGGATGCCCTGGGTGTTCCAGCCGCTGCCGAGGGCGTAGACGAGGGTGTCGTAGGCGAGTTCTTCGGCGCCGTTCGCGTCGACGACGGTGACCGTCTTGCGGTCGACGTCGACACCGGTGACCTTCGCAAGCTTCAGCTCGACGCCGGTGCCAGCGAACATCTCGCTGAGCGGCCGGAGCTTGAGGTCCTGGCCGGCGGCCAGCTGGTGCATGCGGACGCGTTCGACGAAGTCGGGCTCGGAATTGACGAGGGTGATGGCAATGTCCTCGCGGCGGAGCCGCCTGGCGAGGCGGCCGGCGGCGATGGCTCCGGTGTATCCGGCTCCGAGAACAATGGTGCGGTGCTGCATCTTCCCTGCTCCTGTCTTGTGCGGGTCTGCCACTTGAACCGGGCGGCCCGCCGTTTCCTGACAGGGAACGACGTGAAGCACCTCACAGAGCGGTCAGAAGGCGTTGAACAGGGGCTCTCCGTGGTCGGAGGTCGCCCAGCGTGCGGTCGCGCGTTCGAGCTTGTCGGGGTTGACCTGGTTGCGGAACGCGGCGATGCCCTCGGCGGTAACCTCCAGGCACATGACGCCGACGACCCGGCCGTCCACGACGGCCACGACGGCTGGTTCGCCGTTGGCGGTCCAGGCGTAGACCTCGGGTGCGCCGCCGACGATGGCGCGCTTGATTTCGCTGGGTTTGAACAGGCCCCGCAGGAACTTCGCGACAGCGACGGCGCCCTCGAACGCCCTGGCGCGGGCCGGGACCTTCCCGCCGCCGTCGCCGATCGCGATGGCGTCCGCGGTGAGCAGGCGCACGAGCGGCTCGGTCTGGCCGCTGGCGGCGGCCGCCAGGAACTCCTCGACGATCCGCCGGGCGGCGGCCTTGTCGATCTCGGTGCGGGTCTTGCCGTCCGCGACGTGCTTCTTGGCGCGGTGGAGGATCTGCTGGCTGGCGGCCTCGGTGATGTCGAGGATCTCCGCGATCTCGCGGTGCGGGTAGTCGAAGGCCTCCCGCAGCACGTACACCGCCCGTTCGTTCGGGGAGAGGCGCTCCAGAAGGGTGAGGACCGCGTACGACACCGATTCGCGCTGCTCGACGGTCTCGGCTGGGCCGAGCATCGGATCCCCGGCGAGCAGGGGCTCGGGAAGCCACTGGCCCACGTAGGTCTCGCGGCGCGCCCGCGCGGAGGTCAGTTGGTTGAGGCACAGGTTGGTGAGGACCTTCGTCAGCCATGCCTCGGGGACCTCGATGCGGTCGACGTCGGCGGCCTGCCAGCGCAGGAACGTCTCCTGCACGGCGTCCTCGGCCTCCCCGACGGAGCCGAGGAGACGGTAGGCGATGGTTTCCAGGCGCGCCCTGGAGGCCTCGAACCGGTCGACGTCCTCCGCGGTCAAGGGCATCTCCCGATCCTAACCTCGGCGGTCACGGCGACTGTGATCTTGAATGTCCGGCGGGCGCCTCAGGGGCGTAGCCCGGCCAGCAGGATGTCCAGGTAGCGGTCCGCGTCGTCGTCGGTGGCGCCGATCCGAACCGCGTGCTGCAGGCCGCACAGTAGGCGCCGCAGGTCGTCGGCGGTCAGGTCGGGGCGGATCGCGCCTTCGGTGCGGGCCCGGTCGAGCAGGGTGGCGATGGCCGCCGCCAGGTCGCGGCTCAGGTCCAGTGTCTCTGCGCAGACCGCGTTGACGGCGGCCAGCACCTCGGCCAGTGCCGGGTCGGAGAGCTGGATCCGCAGGCCCGCTCGCAGCAGCGCGGCCAGGCCGGTGCCCACGTCCGGCTCGCGGGCCGCCGCGACCGCGGTGGCGACCAGGGTTTCCAGGCTCTGGGCGGCGAGCGACTCGAGCAGGGCCTGCCGGGTGGGGAAGTGGCGGTAGACCGTCCCCACGCCGACGCCGGCCGCCTTGGCCACCGCGTTCATCGACAGGTCGAGGCCGCCTGCGGCCATGCGGTCCCGGGCGGCGGCGAGCATGCGGGCGCGGACCCGGGCCGAGTCGGCGCGCAGGCTCTCCGCGTTCGTGGTGGGGGACACACCTGGAGGATAACTTATCCGTTCTCGTGCTAGCTTCTGCCGCAGAAACGGATAATTAATCCGCTAAGGAGATGGCGATGGCGCTGAACTGGACCGTGGACCACATGCCGAACCAGACCGGGACCGTCGTGGTCACCGGAGCCACCAGCGGCCTCGGCCGGGTCACCGCGGCGCGGCTGGCCGAGGCGGGCGCGACAGTGCTGATGGCCGTGCGCGACACCGCGAAGGGTGAGCGGGTCCGCGCGGAGATGCGCGGGAACGTCGAGGTACACCGGATCGACCTTGCCGACCCGGGCTCGATCCGCATGTTCGCGGAGTCGCTGGGCCACCGTCGGATCGACGCGCTAATCAACAACGCCGGGCTTTCCGCCCGGGAGCGCGAGCTCACCCCCGAGGGCTACGAGCGGGTGATCGCCACCGACCACCTGGGGCCGTTTGCGCTGACCGGGTTGCTGCTGAACCGGTTTCGCCCGGACCGGCTGCCCCGGGTGGTGACGGTCGGCTCCAACTTCTACCGGCAGGTGCGCTCCGGCACCGACGACGAGAACCTGGCCGCCACGGGATCGTTCCAGCCGCTTCGCCAGTACGTCCGGTCGAAGGTGTCCAACCTGATCTTCGCTCAGGAGTTGGACCGCCGGCTGCGTGCCGCGGGCTCGCCGGTCCGCAGCTTCGCCGCCCACCCGGGGATGGCCTGGACCGGGATGCAGGACAACCCGGGCAGCATCGCCGAGCGGGTCCTCGTGGCGGCGCTGGGCGCCCTGGTCGCGCGCAGCGCCGAGGCGGGCGCACTGCCGATCCTCTTCGCCGCCACCGACCCCCGGGCGCGGGCCGATGCCTTCCACGGACCGTCCCAGCGCAAGTGGGACAAGCGCGTCCACTTCGCACCGGTCGTGGCGCCGTGTAACGACTCGGAACGGGCCGCTCGGCAGTGGGCGATCGCCGAGGCGGCGACTGGCGTGCGTTACCTCAGCGGGGTCCACCTGTGACGTCTGCTGTCACCAGCCTGGCGGCACTGCGCCGCTCGTCCTGCTATTTCGGATCCAGGCGAGGAAAGAGAGCCGCAGGCTTGGTGACGGCGGTGCCGGCGAGTCCCTCAAGCCAGCTGTGTGCGGCTGGCACGTCGCTCGACATTCAGATGATCACCGATGAGCTGCGAGCCCCACACATCTGGGCCGGCTCCCCCCTCGAACCCCGCTCAACTTCGAAGAGCCAACATCTTCGAGCAACTCGACGCCCGCTGGTCGCAGGTCGGCTGGGAAGCCGTCGTTCAGGGGCGTCCGGAAGTCATCATCATCCTCGACTACGGCGACAAGCCCGCGCAGGAGAAAATCGACTGCTTGAAGGCCTCTCCCAAAACCAAGAGCCTACCTGCGGTGGTCAACGACCGGTTCTTCATCCTCGACTACAACGAGGGAATCAGCGGTCCCCGCAATATCGATGGTCTGGAGAAGTTCGCCAAGTACCTGCGCGCCGTTCGTCCGTAGAACCAGGCAGGGGAGCGGAACTGCCGGGAGACGCCCACACGCGCTGTCGGTGCGGACGCTTGTCCCAGCCACGGTTCGTTGGCAGGCACGCTCCCCTCCCAAGCGCCAGTGTGAACCTGCCCGATGGCACGGATCATGGAGAACCGCTCACGGACGATTCGGTCGATGGGTGGCCGACGGCACCGTCGTCACCGACCGCGCGGTGCCGTGCCGATTCATCTCGGTGAGCCGATGGCGGGGGAGTGGTCGGGGTCCTGTCACCTACCGGTGCAGCACACCCGGGAGTCATTCCTGCTCGAACCGGCGGCGTGATGCCAGGATCTCATCCAGGTGTCGGCGGCTCCACCGGCAGAAGCCATTGATCGTGTTGTGCAGCTCCCGGCCAGCAGGTGTAAGCCGGTATTCGGTGCGTGGTGGCACGGTGGGATGAAGGGTTCGATCGACTACTCCGTTTCGCTCCAACTGTCGCAGGGTCGCGGTGAGCAACCGGTGGCTGATGCCGGCGACCTGCCGGTGCAGTTCGCCGAAGCGGCGTGTGTCGGTGCCGATGGCTTCGATGACCGGCACCGCCCACTTGGTGCCGACCGCGTCGAACACCTCGCGAGCCACCTGGTGCACCTGCGCCACCTGTGCCGCCGTCGGCGTGCCGGGAAACGGCTCGTCCACTCGCCGTTCCTCCTTCGCATGCGCCTCTTACCAAAAAGTGCGTACTTATCCCATCCGTGGCCATCGCCGTACGGTCTGGTCGGCAATCTCAACGTACAGGAGTGGATATGACCGTCCTGAAGACGTACGCCCGGCTCTGGGTGGATGACCTCGACGTCTCGCTGCCGTCGCTGCGGACCCTGGTCGGCGCGGAGCCGGATCTGCGGTTCGCATTCGACGCGATCGAGTTGGCCGCGATCGGCGACTTCCTGGTGATCGCTGGCCCACCGGAGGAGCGGGCCCGCTACGGGCACGCCTCCGCTACCGTGATCGTCGATGATCTGGACGCCGTCGTGGCCGGGCTCACCGCTGCGGGCGGCGAGATCATCACGCCGGAGACGACTGGCCCGACCGGCCGCTACCTGTACGCCCGGCATGCTGGTGGGGCAGAGGTCGAGTACGTCGAGTGGGTGCCGGAGTTGGTCGCGCGGATCATCGGCCCCTTGGCTGCCCGGCGTTGAGGCCAGATGCCCCAGGGCGCGCACCGCGCCCTGGGGCCGCAGCGGGTGTGCGGTGCTGGGGCATGGAGGCCGCACGGAGTCGTCGGCATGCGGGTACGGGGAGCGGAGGTTCCTCGTGTGTGGGGTGCCGGTCGTCCCGGAATGCGGTTGCTTCCGCTGAGTACGGGTGCCAGTGCCCGGACTGGTTCTCGCACCGTCACCACCAGACGGCGGATACAGGACGGCTCGATCGCAGGGCCCACGAGCCGTCCGTCGAACACAAGCCACAGAAAGCCTATAGGTTTAGTAGGTAATTGGTCAACGGGTTGGCGGCCCCACGTGCGAAAGATGACATCCATCGGCGCATTCGTTGACATCGCCGCAGTCGGCAGGTGGACTCAGCTCATGTCCAGCGAGCTGCGGTTGACGACCCGCGGCCACATCGACCTCGGTCGGGTGTGGTCCAGCTCCTGTCTGCGCTGACCGGCACCCACACCCGCTGCGCCGCACAGGCCCACCGAGGTGGGCTCACCGTCGAGCCGACCGCCATCCCCGCGCCGAGACATCCCTCACCGACCCGTGCCACCGGCCCGGGCGGGGTCTCGCCGTACCCGTTTCCGCCTGCCTGGACAGGAGACCCCGTCATGCCCGCGCACCGCCTGCGCAATCTGACCACCGTCGTCCTCACCGCCCTCCTCACGGTCACCGCCGGCTGCTCCACGGGTAGCGCACCCGCTGCCGAAGCCGCCGGCCGGCCCCGCTCCGGAGGCACCCTCACCTGGGCCATCGAGACCGAACCGGTCACCCTCAACCCGCACCAGTACGCCCAGGCGAAGGCCCGCCTGCTGGTCTGGAACACATTCGAGTCGCTGCTCACCTACGACCAGCAGGGCAAGCTGGTGCCCTGGCTGGCCACCGGCTGGCAGGCCGCGCCAGACGGCCGCTCCTACACCCTCACCCTCCGGGACAAGGTCGCCTTCTCCGACGGCACCCCGTTCGACGCGACCGCCGTCAAGGCCAACATCGACAAGCTTCGTGAGAGGGCGGTTACGGAGATTGTGTCCCTCTCGGGGCCAAAGCAAACATGCCGGGCTCGTTTTCGATGAGGACATGGCGGCTGACCATGCGTTTCAGCTTGGCGCGGGTGCCTTCGACGTGTTTCGGTATAGCTGTCGCAGGCCGCCTGGCTGAAACCGTCAACGGTTACCAGGGCCAGTGGTCTATCGGCGTTCTCGTGGACAACCTCAAGGGTGTGGGCCCGCTCGACGGCTGGCGAACGTGGGGTGACATGGGTGTCCCCTACAGCCGGGACGAGTACGAGCAAATCACGACGACCAGCACGAACGAACTCGCGCTTCTGGAGATCGAACGCGGCTGGCGCGACATGAAGACCACCCTGGACCTGCGACCGGTCTACCACCGCCGCGAGGACCTCATCCACGCCCACATCCTGCTGTGCTGGCTGGCGCTGCTGCTCATCCGCGTCGCCGAGACCACCGCCGGCCACACCTGGGGCGAGATCCTTACCGACGTCGAGCGACTGCACATCGGCGTGTTCACCGGCCCCGCCGGCACGTTCTGCCAGCGCACCGAACTGTCCCAGCCCCAGAAGGCCCTGTTCGCCAGGCTGAAGGTCACCGAACCGCCCCGCGTCATCAACGCGACACCCGCACCCGCCTGACCAGCATGGACACCACGGCCTAATGACACGCCACGTCACCGGGCCTACCCGTGTTTTCCCAGCTCAAGCCCCAGATCCGTGGGCTACACCGAAGTGAAGCTGCGGAACGCAGGCGGGTGGTGGGGTGCCAAAAGCCGAACCAACAACCCATTGAGATCGCGCTATGTCAGCATCGAAGCACCCTTAGCTCCAGCAGTGACGCACCCCACAGCGATCAAGCAACCAAGATCACCAACAGCATCCAGTTCCTGTGACGGAACCTACATCCCTGCTCGACCTCTGCGGTATCGCTTGCTGGCGCTCTATCCAATACCCTAGTTTACCGATGGGGATTCGCGGTTATGGAGCGGGACGCGGTGTGCATCCAAAGGAGAGTGGCCATGTCCGGTCAGGCCCGGCCCGCGCAGATTTCGCGCCGCGTGTTTCTCGTCGGTGCGGGTGCGGGTGCCGTCGGTGCGCTGTCTGATGCCGGTAGCGCAAGCGCCGGCCCGCCATCTGTCGACACTGTTCTGGAGTGGTGCGACATCACGGCGGCCACAATCGGCGTCATCGGCGGCCGGCTCCAGGTGAGCGCCAGCGCGTCTGGGCGATCGGCTGGATCGCCAGCTGGCGCGGGGCATCAGCCATGTCAACGGTCGGGCTGCCGGCGTGGCACTGGCCAGAGCGGTCCACGACTCGCTCCGAGTCTGCGTCCCCGATCATGCCGCCGCTCTCGACAGCGCAGTGGCCGAAACGCTCGCCTGGCTCGGAGACTCGCATGAAACCCGCGCCGCCGTACGCACTGGCCAGGACACGGCTCACGCGGACCTGGCGCTGTTCCAGGATCACACCGGTGCCGCGTCCGACCGCCGCGACCAGGAACACCGGGTCGGTGGCGATGCGAGCGCCGCACAGCGCCTCGCCGTCCACGGCCGCGCCGGGCAGCGGCCCTGGACCTGGTCGGCAAGGTCGACGACAGCGCTGGGGCGGATCCGTTCGGTGTACCTGGCACACGTGGACGCGAACTTCGCCGCGCACTTTCCGTTGGCCCGATCGGCCGACGTTGCCGGCTAACGCCGCCCTGGACCGGCTCACCGACGGCCTGGGTGCGCCAGTTGGCCTTCGAGCACCACGTGGACGTGGCGGCGGAGGCCGCGTCGACCCAGTTCGCCGCGCACGCCGAGACCCGCCTGATACCGAACGGCTCGCCGCCGGCTTTCGGCGCGAGTGGGTCGCCGGATTCCGCGACGGCTTTCGGCCAGATGGTCGGTGGCTGGGGTGGCGGTCAGCGCGGCTGACTGATTCGCACTGGGTGCCCCTGATTGGGGGCAGGGAAGGAGCGTTGCGCGTTGGCCGCCGCCGCCG
>NZ_JBAKHU010000120.1:0-9650 GCF_036906895.1 Micromonospora sp. CPCC 206060 | reverse complement strand
GTGGGACGGACAGTTCATCACCACCAGCAGCGGCCGGCTACCCAACCCGCTGCAACTCGGCCGACTCCTCACCGGGCAAGCCGGACGGTGGCGCGGCCACCACGTCATCCGGGCCGGCAAAAGCGACAGGGGAGACCGGGCCGTGTTCTGGGTCGAGCACCACCAGGGGTAAAACCCGCTGAACCATCTCCGCATCTCCGCAACGCCGCACCAATTCCACCCCACCAGCACAAACACCCTGCGGAGATCCCAACCCTCAACAATCATCGATCTCCGCAACTCCGCACCCACTGCGGAGATCCCACCGGCTTTGCGGAGATGAACCCACCACCTGTCTCCGCATCTCCGCAAGCATTCGCCCAGCTCACAGCCATGTTTGCGGAGATGCGGAGATGCGGAGATGGTTCAGCCCTCCCCACAACAGAACACACCCGCCACCGCAACCCCGCCGACCAGAACGGGCCACTGAGAACCCTCAGCCGGATCGGCGCATGCCCACACACCAGCTAGGTCGAGATCTTGGCTCCACGGCGCTCTCAGTGGCCCGTTCTGCGCGGTTCTGCGGTCATTCACCCCGATCTACCGGAAGTGGTCACCTTCAACAGAAAGGCCGTCATCGTGCGAATCAGGCTGCACGGCACACCCGCTGAGACAGCCGCGACCCTCAACGCTCTCGCCCACGTCCTCACCATCCACCACGTCAGCCGGCCCTACCCCGACCGGCCCCCGTCCACCCGGCACCGCATCTACCTCGACGCCACCCCGAGGAAGGACAGCCGCCAGTGACTACCCGACCGCAGCGCACCACCCCCACCGGCAACCTGCTCACCCTCGCCGAAGTCCTGGACGAACTCCGCGTACCCCGGTCGACCTTCTTTCGCTGGAAGGCCACCGGCCGCGCGCCCAAAACCATCAAGTACCCGAACGGCAGCCTGTACGTCCGCCGCCGCGACCTGGACAACTGGCTCGATGACCACGAGGAAGAGGCAGCCGCTTGAGTAGCTACAACGTGCGGATTCACGCGATTCTGACCAATGATCTGTCCGGAAAGAAGAAGTCGTACACCGTCCGGTGGAAGGTTGCCGATAAGTCCTTCCGGGAAACGTTCGCTACCGGCGCCTTGGCGGAAAGCTTCCGTTCGAAACTGGTCGTGGCGCAGCGGGAAGGCACGGCGTTCGATGAAAAGACCGGGCTACCTGAGCCGATGGCCCGGGAACTCAACAGCCTGAGTTGGTACGACCTGGCCGTGTCGTTCGTAGACATGAAATGGCCGCGTGCCGCCGCGACTCAGCGCAAGAGCATCGCCGACGCGCTCACCACCGTCACCCCTGCGCTGCTCGCCACGTCACGCGGGATGCCCGACGAAGCGGAAATTCGCCACGCCCTCTATACCTGGGTCTTCAACAAGCAGCAGCGAGAACGGGACAACGGCACGCCGCCGGACGATCTCACGCAGGTTGTTCGATGGCTCAAGGCGAACACGCTTCCACTGTCGGATGTAGCCAACCCGGCGACGGTACGGAAAGCACTCGACCTGTTGACCACCAGGATTGACGGTGGCCCGGCCGCAGCCAACACCGTGGCGAGGAAGCGTGCAGTCTTCTACAGCGCGTTGAAATACGCCGTCGAACTGCGGTATCTCGACGCGCATCCGATGGACTTCATTCAGTGGCGCGCGCCGAAGAACACCGACCAGGTTGACCGGAAGGTGGTGGTAAACCCCGAGCAAGCCCGGTCGCTGCTCGCGGCGGTACGGAAGCGGGACCCGCACTTGGAAGGCTTCTTCGCCTGCATGTACTTCGCCGCCCTACGCCCGTCCGAGGTGATCCATCTACGCGCTGACGAATGCGAGCTTCCCGAGGATGGGTGGGGGTGGTTGCACCTCAGCGGGTCGACGCAGCAGGTGGGCGAGGATTGGAGCGATGGCGGGACGTCGCTCGAAGACCGGGAACTCAAGCACCGAGCGAAGAAAGCGACCCGCGACGTGCCGGCCTGCCCGGAACTGGTCGGCATCCTGCGGCACCACCTACGGGAGCACTGCCGGAACGCCAACGGCCGGATGTTCAACGCCGCCGGTGCACGGGTGGCCCCGGTGTCGAAGAGCACCTACCTGCGCGCGTGGCGGCAGGCCCGAGAGGCAGCGTTGTCACCCGCCCAGCAGCGGTCACCGCTGGCGCATCGGCCGTACGACCTGCGGCACGCGGCCGTGTCGCTTTGGCTCAACGCTGGTGTGCCCGCGACCCAGGTCGCGCAGTGGGCAGGGCACAGCGTGCACGTGCTGCTGAAGGTCTACGCCTCGTGCATCGACGGCCAGGACGAGGCGGCCCGGAAGCGGATCGAGGGTGCGTTGGACACCGAGGAAGCGGGGTAACGCCGACACGGATACGACACGACCAGTGAGACCCGGCGGGTAGCAGCGGGACGAAGTGAGACCGATTCACAAATGACGGAGCGCCCCCTGACCGGTGTTCGCGCTGGTCAGGGGGCGTTTTTGCTGCTCGGGATGCGGAGGGTGTGGGATTCGAACCCACGAAGAGGTTGCCCCCTTACCGGTTTTCAAGACCAGCGCCATCGGCCACTAGGCGAACCCTCCCGACGCGGTGCCCCACCGGGATCCGCGACGTGCCCAGTCTGCCATGCCCGGATCACCGACGCCGCTGTCGCCTGCGGGGGTGGGACGAGATTAGGGGTACGCGGTCGGTGGGCGGCGTACCGGCCGGGTGGGGTATGACTGGAGCATGTACGCGATCACCATCCAAGAGCCGGGTGGACCCGAAACGCTGCGCTGGACCAAGGTGCCCGATCCGGAGCCCGGTCCGGGTGAGGTGATCGTGGACGTGCGGGCCAGCGCGGTGAACCGGGCCGACCTGTTGCAGCGGCAGGGGCACTACCCGCCGCCGCCGGGCGCTCCGGCGTACCCGGGTCTGGAGTGCTCCGGGGTGATCAGCGCGACCGCCCCCGACGTGACCGGTTGGCGGGTGGGTCAGGAGGTCTGCGCGCTGCTCGCCGGGGGCGGCTACGCCGAGCGGGTCGCCGTGCCGGCCGGGCAACTGCTGCCGGTACCGGCCGGGGTGGACCCGGTCGACGCGGCGGCCCTGCCCGAGGTGGCCTGCACCGTCTGGTCGAACGTTCGGCAGGTGGCCGGGCTGCGCCGGGGCGAGACGCTGCTGGTGCACGGCGGTGGCAGCGGCATCGGCACGTTCGCGATCCAGTTCGGTGCGGCGCTGGGCGCGACGGTGCTGGTGACCGCCCGGTCCGGCAAGCATGCCCGGCTCCGCGAGTTGGGTGCGGCCCACGCGATCGACTACCGCGCCGAGGATTTTGTCGAGGTGACCCGGCGGGTGACCGACGGGCGGGGTGCCGACGTGATCCTGGACATCATCGGCGGTGCCTACCTGCCCCGGAACGTGGCGGCCCTGGCCACCGGCGGGCGGCTGGTGGTGATCGGCATGCAGGGCGGCCGTAAGGGGGAACTCGACCTGTCCGCGCTGCTGGCGAAGCGGGCGTCGGTGACGGCCACCGCGCTGCGGTCCCGGCCCGTCGCGGAGAAGGCCGCGATCGTGCAGGGGGTACGTGACGAGGTGTGGCCGATGGTGGAGTCCGGGGCGGTCCGGCCGGTCATCGACCGGCGGCTGCCGATGGCCGAGGCCACCGGGGCGCACCGGATCGTCGAGTCGAGCGACCACCTGGGCAAGGTGCTGCTGGTGACCCCGACGGCCTGAGCAGGGTGGCTCAGGCCGACAGGGCGGGCAGGGTGGCTCAGACCGGCAGGGCCGGCAGGGTGGCTCAGACCGGCAGGGCCGGCAGGGTGGCTCAGCGGGGCAGCATGAGCCGGGCGCCCGGCCCCTCCGCGCCCAGGGCGTCCCCGGCGTTGTAGAGCGCGCACTTCTCCAGGGAGAGGCAGCCGCAGCCGATACAGCCGACGAGGTTGTCGCGCAGCTTCTCGATCAGCCGGATCCGCTCGTCCAGGCGGTTCCGCCAACTTGCGGAGAGCCGCGCCCAGTCGGCGGCGGTCGGGGTACGGGACTCGGGTAGCGAGTCGAGTGCCTCACGGATCTCCTCCAACGAGATCCCGACCTGCTGGGCGATCCGGATGAAGGCCACCTGGCGCAGTTCGGCGCGGTCGTACCGGCGCTGGTTGCCACCGGTCCGGTCGGCCCGGATCAGGCCGAGCCGTTCGTAGTAGCGCAGCGCTGAGGCAGCCACCCCGCTGCGGGCGGCCAGCTGACCGATGGTCATCGTTCCGGTTACCGTCGGTTCCACGTCCGGCCGGGCCGAAGCGTGCGTCATGTCACGCCGTCCTTGAGTTGAAGTGAACTTCAACTTGCAGGCTAGTCGTATGCGAACCACGACCGCCACGGGCCGTCCGCCCGCGTCCGCCACCCTCCCCGGTCGGCAGGCGACGACCACCACCGGTACCCGTCCACGCATCGAGGCGCTGCTCCGCCGCCTGACCGGCGACGAGAAGCACGCGCCGAGCGCCCATTCCACCCTCGATGTGCTCCAGGTGCTTTACGAACGGGTACTGAACATCGATCCGGCGCGTACCGACGACCCGGACCGGGACCGGTTCCTGCTCTCCAAGGGACACGGCCCCGCCGCGTACTACGCGGTACTCGCCGCCCGGGGCTTCTTCCCCGAGCACTGGCTGGACGATCTGGCCGGGCCGGACAGCCCGCTCGGCCACCACCCGGACCGGCTCCTGGTGCCGGGCGTCGAGATCGGCTCCGGCTCACTCGGGCACGGCCTGGGTCTCGGTGTCGGCATCGCGCTCGGCCTGCGGGCGCAGGGACTCCTCCGACCCCGGGTGCACGTCCTGCTCGGCGACGCGGAGCTGGACGAGGGGTCCAACCACGAGGCGATCGCGTACGCCGGCGCGGTCGGTCTGGCCAGCCTCACCGCGATCGTCGTCGACAACCGGTCCGCCACGCACGGCTGGCCGGGTGGGCTGGCCAGCCGGTTCACCGTGAACGGCTGGACCGCGGCCACCGTCGACGGGCGCGACCAGGACGCCCTGGCCGCCGCCCTGACCGGACACGACAACCGCCGGCCGCACCTGGTGGTCGCCGTCACCGAACCGAAGGAGTGACCGTGCGCGAGACGTTCATCGACACGACCTCGACGATCCTGGCCGAGAAGCCGCGTACCGCACTGGTGCTCGCGGACATCTCGGCCGCCTCGTTCGCCCCGGCGGCCCGACGGCACCCGGACCGGGTACTCAACGTCGGGATCCGCGAGCAGCTCATGATCGGCGTGGCCGGCGGGCTGGCCCTGACCGGGCTCCGGCCCATCGTGCACTCCTACGCGACGTTCCTGGTCGACCGGGCGTACGAGCAGATCAAGCTGGACCTGGACCACCAGGGTGTGGGGGCAGTGCTGGTCAGCGTCGGGGCGTCGTACGACGGGGCGAGCATGGGCCGCACCCACATGTCCCCGCAGGATGTGGCGCTGCTGGACACCCTGGACGGCTGGACGGTGCACGTACCCGGACACGCCGGTGAGGTGGCCGGCCCGCTGCACGCGGCGGTCGGCGGCGACGGGGCGGTGTACCTGCGGCTCTCCACCCAGACCAACGACCGGGCCCGGCCGGGTGACGGGAGTCTCACGGTGGTACGCCCGGGTGGTCCCGGTGCCCCGCTGGTCATCGCGGTCGGACCGGTGCTCGACGAGGTGCTGGCGGCTGTGGCCGGGCTGGACGTGGCGGTGGCCTACACCAACCGGCCCCGCCCGTTCGACACCGCTGGACTGCGGGCCCTAACCGGGACCGAGGTGGTCCTGGTCGAGCCCTACCTCGCCGGTACGTCGAGCCGCCTGGTCGACGCGGCGCTCGCGGACCGGCCGCACCGCCTGCTGTCACTGGGTGTCGGCCGGGACGATCTGCACCGGTACGGCAGCGCGGCCGACCACGCTCGGTGGCACGGGCTGGATGCCGCCGGGCTACGCCGCTCGATCAGCGCCTTCCTGGCACCGGCCTGAGCCGTCCTGGGCCGCTCCGGTCAGGGCTTGCCGTGGAGGGCCTGCGGGCGACGCCGGGCCCGCTCACGCCCCAGGATCCAGATCGCCTCCACCCCGTCCTTCCAGGTGATCTTCTTGCCCTCCTCACGCCCCCGGGCGCGGTAGCTGATCGGCACCTCGTAGGGACGGATCCGGCGACGCAGGAGCTTGCCGGTGACCTCGGCCTCCATGCCGAAGCCCCGGGAGCGCACGTCCAGCGACCGGTAGAGGTCCACCGGCATCAGCTTGAAGCAGGTCTCCAGGTCACCGATGTACGAGTTGAACAACACGTTGGCGGCCATCGTCACGCCCTTGTTGCCCATCACGTACCAGAAGCTGTAGGCGCTGTGGCTGCCGAAGGTGCGATTTCCGTAGACCACGGTCGCCCGGCCGTCCAGCACCGGGTCGAGCAGCTTGGGAATGTCCTGCGGGTCGTACTCCAAGTCGGCGTCGAGGATGACCATGTAGTCGCCCTCGGCGCTGGCCACCGCAGTCTTGATCGCGGCGCCCTTCCCGGCGTTGCGGGGGTGGGTGATCACCCGGAGCCGGGCGTCGTCAACCCGGTCGAGGATCTCGCCGGTGCCGTCCCGGCTACCGTCGTCGACCACGACCAGCTCGATCTCGCACGGGTAGTCGACCGCCAATGCCTGCTTCAGGGCATCCGCGATCCGTTCTTCCTCGTTGTAGACCGGCATCAGGATCGAGAGCTTCACAGGGATCTCCACGGTGCGACGATGAGTCGGGCCTAGCCTAACCCGACCTGCTCATGATGGGTACGAGCCGGCGTCGTGGCTGCACGTACCCGTCCGGTCGGCGGTCTGCTACCAACCGGCCACCGCAGGACGGATATGCGCTGGTAGCGGGCGGTCCGCCGGCCCTTGCGGCAGCCCGCCGACCACCCTACGGCCGACTTTGCACCGGTATCTTCCCGGCATTCCCGTCCGCATGTCGCCACGCTGTCGGGCGCCCACCGGCGTGACCCGCCTCCCGCCGTACCCCTGCACGGCCCGCCTCGACGCAGGCCGTGCAGGGGTCGGGTGTGGCGGCGGCCGGGCCGGATGGTGGTCCGGGTCCACGCGGGCCGAAAAGCTTTCCGAGATGCATTCACATATTCCCATGGGAGGACTACCGTCTGAAAACCCGATCGACGTCCCCCGATCAACAAGGAAGGAGTGCGTCGATGCTTCGCTCCCCCGACCAGCGGGAACGGCACGCTCCACGGGCGCTGCGACGGCGTACCGCCGTGGCGCTCGTCGCCGGACTCATGCTCCCGATGCTCACCGCGCTGACCACCCCCGCCACCCCCGCCAGCGCCGCCGACCGTCCAACCGTCCAACCACTGCCCGCCGCTCTGGAGAACATCCGGGCCGCCGAGGCGACCGCGCTCTACGGAAGCCCCGACATCCGACCGTTGGAGAACCGGAAGACCGCCCTGATCACCATGGGCGACAGCGAGATCTCCGGCGAGGGCGTCGGCAACTACGTTCCCGGTACGCACGAGCCCGGCAACTGGTGCGACCGGTCGTACGACCAGGCGGTGTTCCGTACCGGCATCGCCTCCGACGTGCAGTACAACATCGCCTGCTCCGGAGCCACCCCGTGGAACCTGATCGCCGGCGGCCCCATTCAGCACAACGAACTGAACCAGGGTGACAACCTGGCCATCAAGGCGCGCAACACGCACATCAAGCTGATCTGGGTGGTGGTGGGCGCCAACGGCGACGGCACCATCCAGTTCGGACCGGTCGCCACCGACTGCACCCTGAAGCGGGTACTGCTCCAGGGTCCCTGCTATCCGACCTACACCGACCAGTGGGCGGTCCGCACCGACGGCAGCCGGCAGGCCGTCGAGGACGCGATCAACTCCGTCCGGCGGACCATGACCGACGCCGGCTACCTGCGTACCGACTACGAGCTGGTCTTCATGTCGTACCCGAGCCCGGCCAGCCCTGACGTCGAGGACAATCCGGACTTTCCCGGCTGGTACCCCGGCGGTTGCCTGATGTACCTGCACGACACGGCGTTCGCCCGGAACAAGGCGGTGCCGATGTTCGAGACGGCGCTGCGCCGGGCGGCGCTGAACACCGGCACCCGTTACCTCGACGCGAGCCGGCTATTCCACGGCCACGAGGTCTGCACCGACAACACCTCGGTTCGCGGCCTCTACATCGAACTGGGAATCTGGGACGAGAACGCGGCCCGGCAGTCGTTCCACCCGAACGCCCGGGGGCACGGCATGTTCGCCCAGTGCATCACCCAGTTCTACCACTCGGGTCAGGCACAGGCGACCTGTGTGGACCCGGCCAGCGCCGGCAGCGGCGTGCTCTACCCCGGACTCTTCGAGTTCCGGCAGTTGCGTAACACCGCCACCGGGACCTGCGTGGACGGCAAGGGGTACGACTCGCGAAACAACACCGCGCAGCAGTCGTACACCTGCCACGGCGGGCGTAACCAGGGGTTCTGGTACGACCCCGGCCGCCAGTCGCTGCACTCGGAACTCTCCCACGACCGTTGCCTGGACGTTTCCGGTGGTTCGTTGACCTCCGGCACAGCGGTCAACGTCTACGACTGCCACGGCGGCCCGAACCAGCGGTTCGTCTTCGCCGGCAACCAGATCAGGCCGGCCGGCAACAGCTCGCTCTGCCTGGAGTTCGACAACCCCTGGCTCGGTACGCCGCGCCTGCGGCTGGCCGGTTGCAGCACCAGCGCCCGACAGCAGTGGTCGTTCGAGTCCCGCTCGTTCGCCAACCCGGTCGGGTACGGCCACGACGACTTCATCGGATCCCGGGTCTACTGACCACACCGGAGTTGTTAAGAGGGGCCCCTTCCTATACCGAAAGCGATAAGAAGGGGCCCTTCCTTACTTCTTGATGATGAGGCGGGCGACGGCGTTGGTGCCGTCCTTGGTACCGGCGATTCCGATGGTGGCGCCGACCGCGACCGCGCTCGGCTGGACGGTGGTACGGCGTTCCACGACCCGCAGGTTTTCGCCGAAGGTCCAGGTCATGGTGAACCCGTCGGAGGACTTCACGGTGACCGACTTCCCGTCGATCGCGGTGACCTCGCCGCGTTGCACGGCGACCGTCTTCGTGCCCTCCTTGGTCTGCACGACCACCTCGCCGTGCAGCGTGTTCTTCTTGCGCAGCAGCACCCGGGCCTGGTGCCGCTTGCGCCAGCCGTCGCCCCGCTCGCCCCGGGGGCCCCGCTCGGGTCCCGTCGAAGCGGACGGCGCCGGCGCGGCGACCGGATCGACGTCGAGATCGGTCGCGTCGAAGCCCAGCGCGGTGAGCGCCTGACCCTCGGCGCCCATCGCGGCGACCACCTCGACCGCGGTTTCGGTGGCTGCCCCGGTGGCGGGTCCGCCCGCGACGCCACAGCCGCTGACGCCCAGCGTCACCGCCGCCAGCAGCGTGGTGGCGGCGAATCCCCAACGTGCCATCAGTTTCCCTCTCGTCCGCATGGGCCCAGCCTCGCGCCTGCGCACGAGCGCAGCGTCAGCTCGATGTTCGAATCAGGTAAGGAAGGGCGGGGGCGTTGACGTCCTCTCCGCCCTAAGACCGTGTGTCATTTGGGGTTGTTGCTGGTCAACAGGTTGAGTCGGGTGGCGCGGCGGTAGCAGATGATCGCGCAGGCCAGGCGTAGGAATCCGAGGAAGT
>NZ_JBAKHU010000119.1:0-9860 GCF_036906895.1 Micromonospora sp. CPCC 206060 | reverse complement strand
CAATCTGCGCGCGGTCGTCGCCAGGTACGAGGCGACCAGGACAGCCGCCTTGACCGAGCGGGATGGGCCCGGCGGGGTGGGGCGGGGCGGGCCCGGTTACTGCCGCAGCACGGCGGCCCCGACAGCCGCCTCGGTGTGCATGACGAGTTCCTTCAGGGGCGGCGGCAGGGCGGCAATCAGCACGCTGAGCCGGTGGTGGGCCCGGGGGCCGGCCGCCCAGAGCACCTCGCGGGTCAACCCGGTCGCGGTGACCAGACCGAAGAGCAGACCGTCCGGCACGGTGGGCGGCTCGGGCCGGTCCAGCAGGGCGCGCAGCCGGGTGGCGGGCCAGGCCGCCGCGTTGATGTCCACCGGGACGTAGACCACCGAGGTACGCAGCAGCCGCCGGGACTCCTCCCGGTGCACCGTCCCGTTGCGGGTCATCCGCTCCCCCACCGAGCCGGCCGCGCTCTGGGCGAGGAAGTTCAGCCAGGTACGCACCGCCTGGTGCTGGGGTTCGTTGACGATGTGGTCGAGTACGGTGTGCGCGAGCGCGTCGGCTGGAGGCCGCCGGTCGACCAGGCCGACCAGGCCGGCGTTGAGCGAGATGTGTCCGGAGAGGACCAGCTCACCGAGGAGGGCAGCGGCGAGCCCGAGCCCCGTCGCGACCGGGTTGAGCCGAGCTCTGCCCCGGCTGTCGGTGTGCGCGATGAGAAAGAACTCGTCGGCGAGTAGCAACGGTCCTCCTCGACGGGACACATCGGAGATCGACGCCCGAGAAAGGATGCACCGCAGGTGCCTGCAATGCAACTCCCGGATCTGACGGTTGCAGCGAGGAACACTCCCCGGCGTCGGCCGCTGTCGATCTTGCGCGTGTCAGACTCGTGGTCGTGACCGCCAGCCCGACCGTCCGCCGCCGCCGCATCGCCCGGGAACTGCGCCACCTCCGGGAACGCACCGGGATGACCCTCGACCAGGCCGCCCGGCAGTTGGACATGTCCAAGAGCAACCTGTCCCGGATCGAAAACGCCCAGATCGGCATCAAACCCAGGGACGTCCGTGCCGCCCTCGCCCTCTACCAGGTGACCGGGGACGACGCCGAGGCGCTCATCGAGATCGCCCGGGGCGCGCAGCAGCGCGGCTGGTGGCAGAACTACAGCGACGTACTGCCCGAGTGGTTCGAGTTCTACGTCGGCCTGGAGGCCGAGGCGGCAACCCTGCGGACGTACGAGGCCGAGTCGGTGCCGGGACTGCTGCAGACCGAGGAGTACGCCCGCGCGATCTACCGGCTGACCGCCGGCGAGGACGGGGTGGACCGGAAGGTCGCCGCCCGGATGCAGCGGCAGGAGGTGCTGCACCGCGACCAGCCCGTGCAGTTGTCGGTGGTGCTCAACGAGGCGGTACTGCTGCGACCGGTGGGCGGCGCGACCGTGATGAAAGATCAACTCCGACAGATGCTTGACATCAGTCAACTACCTAACGTTACTATTCAGGTACTTCCATTCACGGCTGGCGGGCACCCGGCCATGACCACGCCGTACGTCATCCTCGGCTTCGCCGACGCCGCCGAGGAACCGGTGGTTTACCTGGACAACCTCACGATGGGGTTGGCTCTGGAGGAAGCCGCGCACGTGCACGGGTATACCCTTGTCCACGAGAAGTTGAGCCGGATGGCGTTGACCCCGGAGGACTCCGCAGCCCACCTGGAGGCCGCTTCTCGTTACTTTGCGTGACCGGTTGGCGGCACGCCCACCGGGATGACGAGAGGTACCACATGATCCCGCACGACCCGGTCCTCGGTGCCTGGCGCACCAGCAGCCGCAGCAGCGGCAACGGCAACTGTGTGGAGGTCGCCGCCGGACCGACAGCGGTGGCCGTACGGGACAGCAAGGACCGCAGTGGGCCGGTGCTCGCCTTCCCGGCCGGCTCGTGGCGGAGCTTCCTCGCCGGGCTGGACCGGCTGACCACACCGCGCTAGGCAGGGGTGTTAAGAAGGGGCCCTTCCTATACCGAAACCGTTAAGAAGGGGCCCTTCCTTGCACCTGCCCGAACTGCCGGTCGCCCGGGTGCTGCCGGCCCTGGTCGACGCGCTGCGCGCCACCGGCGGTGCGGTGCTGGTGGCACCGCCGGGTACCGGCAAGACCACCCTCGCCCCGCTGGTGCTGGCCGAGGCGGTCGCCGGGAAGGTGGTGCTCGCCGCACCGCGCCGGGTGGCCGCCCGGGCGGCGGCACACCGGATGGCCACCCTGCTCGGCGAGCGGGTCGGCGGGACGGTCGGGTACGCGGTACGCGGTGACCGGCGGGTCGGCCCGGCCACCCGGATCGAGGTGGTGACCACCGGACTGCTGGTCCGGCGGCTGCAACACGATCCGGAACTGCCCGGCACCGCGGTCGTCCTGCTGGACGAGTGCCACGAACGGCAGCTCGACGCCGACCTGGCGTTGGCGTTCACAGTGGAGGCGCGCGCCGCGCTCCGGCCGGACCTGTGGCTGGTGGCGATGTCCGCGACCGCCGAGGCGGACCGCTTCGCCGAACTCCTCGGCACGGCGGCCGGTCCGGCTCCGGTGCTGCGCGCCGACGGTGCGCTGCACCCGGTGACCACGGTCTGGGCGCCGCCGCCGGCCGGACCGGGCCGGGCCGGCACGCACCACACCGGGCGGCCCGGGCCACGCGTCGATCCCGCGTTGCTCGACCACGTCGCGGCCACGGTCCGGCGAGCCCTGCACGAGCAGGACGGTGACCTGCTGGTCTTCCTGCCGGGTGCGGCGGAGATCGCCGGGGTGAGCGGCCGGCTGTCCGGGTTGCGGGACACCGTGGACCTGGTCGGGTTGCACGGGCGGCAGTCCGGTCACGAGCAGGACGCGGCTCTGCGGCCCGGCCAGCGGCGCCGGGTGGTGCTGGCCACCTCGGTCGCGGAGAGCAGCCTGACCGTGCCGGGCGTCCGGGTGGTGGTCGACGCGGGGCTGAGCCGGGTACCCCGGATGGACCTGGGACGGGGGCTGGGTGCCCTGGTCACCGTGCCGGTCTCCCGGGCGTCGGCCACCCAGCGGGCCGGCCGGGCCGGCCGGGAGGGGCCCGGGTACGTCTACCGCTGCTGGTCGGCGGAGCGGCACGACCGGTTGCCGGCCCAGGGCGAGCCGGAGATCGCCGGCACCGACCTGACCGGGTTCGCGTTGCAGCTGGCCTGCTGGGGCCAGCCGGACGGCGCCGGTCTGGCCCTGCCGGAGCCGCCGCCCCCGGCCGCTCTCCAGGTGGCGCGGGAGACGTTGGCCGCTCTCGGGGCGGTCGACGCCGACGGCCGGGTGACCGACCGGGGCCGGGCGGTGGCCGCGGTCGGGGTCCACCCCCGACTGGCCCGGGCCCTGCTCGACGGGGCACCCCGGGTCGGCGCCGACCGGGCCGCCGAGGTGGTCGCCCTGCTCTCCGAGGAGTCGGTGACCGGCCCGGGCGACGATCTCACCGCACTGTGGCGCCGGCTGCGCGCGGGTACCGACCCGGGGGCCAGCGCCCGCTGGCGGGCCGAGGTGCGCCGGCTCGCCGCCGCGCTACCGGCCACCGGACCGGACCACCGCTCGTCCGCCCGGGGCCCGGACCGGGTCAGGCCCGGTACGGCGCGGGACCGGGTCGCTCCGGGCGCCGGCACCGTCCCGGACGACCTGGCCGCCGCCCTGCTGGTCGGGCTGGCGTACCCGGAACGGCTGGCCCGGGTACGCCAGCCGGGCGGGTCGACGTACCTGATGGCCGCAGGGACCGCTGCGCAACTGGGTACCGGGTCGGCGCTGGCGGGTACGGAGTGGTTGGCCGTCGCCGTCGCGGACCGTTCGCCGGGTGGACCGGCGGCACGGATCCGGCTGGCCGCCCCGCTCGACGAGGCGACCGCCCGGGAGGTGGGTGGTCCGCTGCTGCACACCGACCGGGAGGTCGGCTGGTCCGGCACGGACGTGGTGGCCCGGGAGACCTCCCGGCTCGGGGCGATCGTCCTGGCCGAGCGCCCGTTGGCCGCCACCGACCCGGACCGGTTGGCCACGGCACTGCTCACCGGGCTGCGGGAGGTGGGCCTGTCGTTGCTGACCTGGACCCCGGCCGCCCGGTCGCTGCGCGACCGGCTGGCGTTCTGCCGGTACGCCCTCGGCGAGCCGTGGCCGGAGATGACCGACGCGGCGCTGCTGGCCGGGGCCGCCGACTGGCTCGGGCCGGACCTGGCCGGTGCCCGCCGCCGGGCCGATCTGGCCCGGATCGACGTGCTCGACGCCCTGCGCCGGCTGCTGCCCTGGCCGCAGGCGGCCCGGCTGGACGAGTTGGCACCGGAGCGGATCGTCGTGCCGAGCGGTTCGCGGATCCGGGTGGACTACGCCGCTCCGGCCCGGCCGGTGCTCGCGGTGAAACTCCAGGAGACCTTCGGTTGGACGGATGCTCCCCGGGTGGGTGACGGACGGGTCCCGGTGCTGCTGCACCTGCTCTCCCCGGCCGGACGGCCGGTGGCGGTCACCGCTGACCTGGCGTCGTTCTGGCGTACCGGCTATCCGCAGGTGCGGGCGGAGCTACGCGGGCGGTACCCGCGCCACCCGTGGCCGGAGGATCCGACCACGGCACCGCCGACCCGGCACACCACCGCCCGCCGCCGGTAGCGGTCCCGGGCAGCGACGGCGCGGCCAGGTGCCGCCCGGCCGGTAACCGTCCCGGCGGCGTCAGGCCGCGTCCTCGGGTACCACGTCGGCCACCACGACACTGATGTTGTCCGGCCCGCCGGCCCGCAGCGCCAGGTCGATCAGCCGGCTGCCGCAGGCCGCCCGGTCGGGGTACGAGGCGAGCACCTCGGCGAGGGTGTCCGGCCGGACGACGTTGGACAGGCCGTCACTGCACAGCAGCCACCGGTCCCCCGCCCAGGGCACCATCGTGGCGTACGCCGGGGACACCTCCGCTCCCTGGAGCGCCTGGGTGACCACGGCCCGGCGCGGGTGGCTGCTGGCCTGCTCCGCGGTGATCACCCCCTCGTCGACGAGCATCTGCACGAAGGTGTCGTCCCGGGTGACCTGCTTGAGCACGCCGTCGCGGAGCAGGTAGGCCCGGGAGTCCCCGATGTGGGCCAGCGCCAGGCAGCTTCCGGTCCGGGCGAAGAGCAGCGCGGTGAGGGTGGTACCCATGCCCTGCCGTTCCGGATCCTCGGCCACGGCCTGCCGGATCCGGGCGCTGGCCGTGCCGATCGCGCCCTGTAGCGCGGCGATGAGGCCGTCCTCCGGGGTCTCCACGTCGAGGGGGGCCACCGAATCGATGGCGATCGCGCTGGCCAGGTCGCCTGCGGCCATCCCGCCCATGCCGTCGGCGACGGCGACGAGCCAGGGGCCGGCGTGCACCGCGTCCTGGTTTCCGCTGCGGATCAGGCCACGGTCGCTCGCCCCCACGGAACGCAGCTTCAGGGTCATGGCACGCAGCCTGCCAAAAGGAGGGCGGGTTGTCTCTAGTAGATCTCCAGGAGAATGTCCGGCGCGGCAAATCTCACGCCCGGTCACCCCGGGTGAGGTGCGGTTCCGTTGGGTAACGGCGATCCGGTCCACCGCGCGACGGGAGCGCGGGTCGGGCGTGGCGCCCCGGCCTAGGCAGCGGGTCGGGCGTGGCGTTCCGCCGGCCCGGGCACCGCGGGCCGGACGCGGCGCGGTCCTGATGTCATGCGAATTCGTCGATTGACACTGCGGTCACCTGCTGGAAACATCGAGGCAAACCATTGGGAGCGCTCCCAATGGTCACACCTTCACCGCCCCGGAAGGATCCACCGTGACGCGACCCCGACGCCGCCGCCGCAGCCTCGCGCTGCTCGCTGCGGCAACCTCCCTCGCCCTCACCGGCGCCGCCACCGGGCCGGCGTTCGCCGAACCGGCGCCGGACGCCCCCGAGCAGGTACGCAACGGCGACTTCAGCGACGGCACCTCCCCCTGGTTCACCTACGGCGCCGGCCCGATCGGGGTCTCCGACGGTCGCGGCTGCGCCACGGTGCCGGGCGGGCTGGCCAACCCGTGGGACGCCGGCATCGGCCAGGAGGGCATCCCGCTGGTCGCCGGTGGCGAGTACACCCTCGGCTTCGACGCCTCCGCCACCCCGGGCACCGCGATCAAGGCGGTGCTGCAACTGGGCTCCGCCCCCTACACGTCGTACTTCGCGGTGGACGCCACCGCCGGCACGACGCCCGGCCGGATCGAGCGGACCTTCACCGCGCCGGCCGACGACGCACGGGCACAGCTCATCTTCCAGGTCGGCGGCAGCACCGACGAGCAGACCGTCTGCCTGGACAACGTCTCGCTCCGCGGTGGTGAGCCGGCCGAGCCGTACGAGCCGGACACCGGCCCCCGGGTCCGGGTCAACCAGGTCGGCTACCTGCCGTCCGGGCCGAAGAACGCAACCGTGGTCACCGAGGCCACCGAACCGTTCGCCTGGCAGCTGAAGTCGGCCGCCGGCACGGTGGTGGCGAGCGGGCAGAGCACCCCGCGCGGGGTGGACGCGGCCTCCGGGCAGAACGTGCAGACCATCGACTTCTCGTCGTACCGGACCGCCGGCACCGGGTACACGCTGGTCGCCGACGGGGAGACCAGCCACCCGTTCGACATCTCCGGTGACATCTACGACCAGCTCCGCTCGGACGCACTCCAGTTCTTCTACATCCAGCGCAGTGGTATCGCCATCGACGGCGACCTGGTCGGCGCCGCGTACGCCCGCCCCGCCGGGCACCTCGACGTGGCACCCAACAAGGGCGACACCAACGTGCCCTGCCAGGCCGGGGTCTGCGACTACTCGCTGGACGTGCGCGGCGGCTGGTACGACGCGGGCGACCACGGCAAGTACGTGGTCAACGGCGGCATCGCCACCTACCAGCTGCTGAACACCTTCGAGCGGACCAAGACCGCGGCCAGCGCGGGCGGCGGTACGGCGCTGGGCGACTCCACCCTGCGGGTACCCGAGCGCGGCAACGGCACCCCGGACATCCTCGACGAGGCCCGCTGGGAGCTGGAGTTCCTGCTGCGCATGCAGGTGCCGGCCGGTAAGCCGTTCGCCGGCATGGCGCACCACAAGATCCACGACGTGAACTGGACCGGCCTGCCGCTGGCCCCCGAGGACGACCCGGAGCGGCGCGAGCTGCACGCCCCGTCCACCGCCGCCACCCTCAACCTGGCCGCCACCGCCGCCCAGTGCGCCCGGCTCTTCGCCCCGTACGACGCGGCGTTCGCCACCCGCTGCGGCACCGCCGCGCGGACCGCGTACACGGCAGCCAAGGCCAACCCGACGAAGTACGCCCCCGCCTCCGACTCCACCGGCGGTGGCGCGTACGACGACACGAACGTCACCGACGAGTTCTACTGGGCCGCCGCCGAGCTGTACCTGACCACCGGCGAGCCGGCGTACCTGACCGACCTGACCGCCTCGCCGCACCACACCGCCGACGTCTTCGGTGCCCGGGGCTTCGGCTGGCAGGGCGTTGCCGCGCTGGGCCGGCTCGACCTGGCCACCGTGCCGAGCGGGCTGCCGGCCGCCGAGAAGACCCGGATCCGGGCCTCGGTGACCGTCGCCGCCGACGCGTACCTGACCGAGCTGCGCGCCCAGGCGTACGGGCTGCCGATGCCCGGTGACGCGGACAGCTACTTCTGGGGCGGCAACGGCAACCTCATCAACAACGCGGTGGTGCTGGCCACGGCGTACGACCTGACCGGCGAGGCGACGTACCGCGACGGGGCCGTGCAGGCGATGGACTACGTCTTCGGTCGCAACGCGCTGAACATGTCGTACGTCACCGGGTACGGCGAGCAGGCCGCGAAGAACCAGCACAGCCGGATCTTCGGCAACCAGCTCGACCCGGAGCTGCCCAACCCGCCGGCCGGGTCGCTGGCCGGTGGCCCGAACGCCGCCCTCCAGGACCCGTTCGCCGCGCAGTTGCTCGCCGGCTGCAAGCCGATGTTCTGCTTCGTCGACGACATCAACTCGTACTCCACGAACGAGGTCGCGATCAACTGGAACTCGGCGCTGACCTGGATTGCGTCGTTCCTGGCCGACCAGGGTGACGGGGCGATCGCCCCGCACGGCGCCTGCCGGGTCGACTACGTCGACTACGGCCTCTGGCACGGCGGTGAGGGCTTCACCGCCCAGGTCACCATCCGCAACACCGGCACCACCGCCATCGACGGCTGGACCGCGAGGTTCGCGTTCACCGGCGACCAGAAGGTGCGGGAGGCGTGGACGGCGAAGGTGACCCAGTCGGGTGCCACGGTCACGGCGAAGAACGAGTCGTACAACGCGAGGATCACCCCCGGCGAGACGGTGACCTTCGGGTTCAACGCCCGCACCGCGGGCGGTGCCAATCCGGCACCGGGGCTGTTCACCCTGAACGGGGCCGCCTGCTCCTGATTTCGACCGACGACCCGGGCCGGCACACCGGTCGCACCGCGACCGGTGTGCCGGCCGTCGCATCGACGCGCCCGCCGCCCCCGCCGCTGCGGCCTACCTCGACACCGCCAGCGGGTACCGCCCCTGGCCGGCGGGGGAACGGCTGCTCGTGACGCTGGGCTGACCGTGCCCCGGTGCCTGTGCTCCACCGGCCCGGTACGGTCGCGCCGGGCCGGTCGGGCGGTCAGCCGCGCAGCCACTCCAGCAGCTTCTCCCCCTGCTGCCAGACGGTGAGCGCGGAGAAGACCCCGAACAGCACGACCGCCCAGACCAGCGCCACCACCCGGTACGCCCTCGGCCGGATCGGCTCGGGGAGCACCCGACGGTTCAGCACCAGCAGCAGGATCGAGTAGAGGAACATCATCAGCCCACCGACACAGGCGGAGATCACCAGCAGCGGCAGCGGCTGGCTGAAGCCGGCGAGCAGGATCACGCAGCCGAGCCCCACCAGCCCCCAGACCAGCCCGAAGTAGATCCGGCTCTCCGAACGGTGCCGCAGGTACGACGTCTTGAGCACGTCGGCGGCGAGCCGGCTGGTGTAGTCCACGATGCCCATCGCGGCGGCGAAGAGGGACAGTGCGCCGATCACCCAGAACAGGGTGCCGAACCAGGGCGCGACCGTCTGCTTGAGCTGCTCCCCCTCCACGGCCAGGAAATCCACGCTGTTGCCCAGGCCGGGCAGTCCGTGCACGGTCGAGTAGGCGAGCATCGACATCAGGGTGATCGTGGTGAACGAGATCAGCACGAAGGTGACGAGCTGTTCGGTGTTCGCCAGCCGCCACCAGCGCCGCCAGCGGGCCAGGTTCTCGGCGGTCGGTTCGAAGACGGATCCGCCGGTGTCCGCCGCCGCCTCCTCCCGACCGGTGACCGGGCTGACCAGGCGGGGGACGTACGCGCCCATGCCGTAGCCCTTGTCCCGGATCCAGTTCGACTGCACCAGGTTCTGGCCGCCACCGGCACCGGCGAAGACCAGCGCGGAGAGCATCAACGCGAAGCCCAGTTCGACGGGGAAGTCCGGCGCGGTCACCGTCCGGGGCAGCTCCCGCCAACTGTCGGCGGTGATGGCGAAGACCACGGCCACCACGATGAAGAGCACTACCAGCCCGACCTTGACGAACTCGACACGTTCCAGCGCCGCGTAGACGACCGGGGCGAGGGTGAGGGTGGCGCCGATCGCGACCAGCATGCCGACCGCTATCCAGGTGACGTCCCCGCCGGCCAGGTAGGTGACCATGGTGGCGGAACTGGACGCCCAACCCGGCCAGAGGTTGGCGAAGTAGACCAGCACCGCGAAGAGCAGTCCCCAGTGCCGCCAGAACCGGGAGAACCCGGTCAACGCGGTCTCCCCGGTGGCCAGCGTGTACCGCTCGATCTCCATGTTCAGGAACCACTGAAGGTTTCCGAGTAACGGTCTGCAACTGTGCGTAGTGGTCGTTTCAGGTGGTTCGTCCGTG
>NZ_JBAKHU010000118.1:0-10079 GCF_036906895.1 Micromonospora sp. CPCC 206060 | reverse complement strand
ACCATGATCCAACCCGAACGACCCAGGTCAAGCCGACCCGCCGACGAGCACCTGACCAGTCACCTAAAATTAATACTGCATAACGCAGTAAACAACAGTCGGATGCGTGAACCGATACCAGCGGTTCCACCGGTAGTCCCGCGTGCACCTGGCGCCATTGGAAGCCCCGGGGACGATGTCGATGATGTGTACCGTGCCCTTTGCCTTACATTTCGACGCAGCGACGATCCAACCATCGTTCTTCGGGAATTTGTAGCAGTAGTTGCGTACCAGGTGGAGCTCCAGGCACAGGCGGTAACCGTCCTCCGTAATGTACCCAGACTCGGGGTCGGCGCACTCACCCTGGCCATAGTCCAACGAAACCACCCGATAGGTGCCGCTGGTGCCGTTGCAGTTGCCGATCCCCAGGAAGTCCCCGTCTTCGTTGACGGCGATGCACTGGCCGATCTTCGCGGGCGGCGGTGGTGGAGCCTCCTCGGTCGTCGGGTCGTCCTCGGGTGGGGAATGGGTCTCCTCTGTGGATGGCGATGGAGATGTTGTCTGCGCCAAGATGGGAGAGGGTCCGTCGGCAACGCTCGGCTGCCGGCCGTCGTCCATGTTGGAGGCGACTAGCGCGCCGACCGCGACTACGCAGGTCCCGAGCAGGCACAGTGCCAGCACTCCGGCGATGGCGGCGATGATGAGAGGCTTCTTGCGCTTCGTCGACGCCAACGGCGGCACGGCCATGCCGGGTACCGGTGGAGTCATACCCTGATCGTCTGGTGGGTCAGACGGTGGAGGCATCGTCACCCGTGGAGTGTCACACATGCTCACTATCGGCGGCCAGATGCCCGGTACGGGCCGGATCAACGACCAGGAGGCCGGTCTTCAGCGGGCTGTAGAGGCCAGCCGATACGGAAAGAGGTCACGTCATGCGATGGTCACCGCTGGCTGGCGATCGCGCCCGGGATCAGAGGAATTCTGCCTTCAGTTCGTGAATTCGCTGCCGCAGCGATTCTTGGGCTTCCGGTAGATGCGGGTCACCCCGGTCGCGGCCCCATCGGGCGAACGCCAGGTCCAGTTGCGCGGAGTGCAGACGCTTCATCCGGGTGTAGGCCGGGCGGTCGCGACGCAGGAGCGCCTGTAGCCGCATCCGGAAGCGTAGCGGCGGATTCACCAGTACGGGCACCTCGGCCGGGCTGATCGCGCCGCGGGGGTCCCGCGCCTCCTCCTGGAGATGCTGGTGCAGCGCCCTGGTTTCCTGACGCAAGGCGATGATGATGAGGAGCAGCAGTATGGCGAACGCCGGTCCCTTGAGGACGATGAGGTTCAGCGGCTGCACCACGAATAGCTGAAGCAGCGAGTCGTCAGACTCCCAGTAAAGGCGGCCTATTGCGAAGACGTCCCAGATCAGGTGGGCCGCGATGGCGACGACGAAGCCGCTACCAGCGCACACTGCTCGTCGTCGCCAGTCATTGACATGCATGGCGAGTCCGATGCCGGCGCCGATGATCCCCGTGTAGGTGGCATGGCTGACCAGAAGCCCGGTGACCTGTCGGTACCAGTGCTGGTAGAGCACCGTACCGAGGTCCCCGGTCATATAGGACATGGATTCGGCGAACTGAAAGCCGACGCCGACGCAGGCGCCGACGACGATGCCACCGAGCATGCCGTCAACGTGCCGCCAGGCGAGCAGCACGATCACGAGGACCCCGGCACCCTTGCCTACCTCCTCCGGGACGGCGGCGGCGGCCGCGTGACTGAGGATCGTCGCGGTGCCGGGTAGAAGTTCTGCCGTGATGACGACGTGCAGGATGCCCTCGACCATTTGGGCGAAGTAGGCGGCGACGAACAGGCCCCAGGCGAAGGCGACCACGACCAGTCGCCACGATGGCTTGCGGTTGCGTTGCATCCGGCGAAATGTCCACAGCGCGAACAGGGTCGTTGGGATGCTCAGCAGTGCGCCCCGCCAGGCGATTCCCACCTCCAGGAGGGTGAGGAACACACCCAGGAGTGTGGGCGCTGCGAACACCACCCCGCCACAGATGGCCCAGGTCAGGTAGCGGCGACGCGGCGAGCCACCTGTGGCTGAGGTTATGGCGACGACGACAGCGGCGATACCGGCGGCGAACAGTGAGATGCCGGTGGCCCCGAGGCTGAGCATGCCGAGGACGCGTACCTCGGTGTTGTCATTCCGGATGACGCCGACAAGCGACGCTACGGCGATCATCACCAGCAACGCCTCACCGGTGGTGAGAGCGGCGCCGAGCAGGTCGAGCCGGTATGCCGCCGGCACTGTCGGATCCGGCACCAGCGGCCGGATCACCAGGAGGGGTGGCGGTGCGAGGCCGAGCCCGGATCCCTCCCGTGGGGTGCTGCTCGGCTGCGGCGGCTCCGTCATCGCTCGATTTTCACGTGTATCCAGGCGAGCACTTCCTCCGCCCGGTTCCCACGGACGGTGAACAACACGAACTGATATGTCCCCGCAGGTACCGCGGAGGTGGCGCTCAACGGCAGCGGACGGGCCCGTAGGTCGTTGAGATCCGGCAGGTCCACGCTGTTGGTCCGGTGGCCGAACGCGTCGTACCAACTCGCCCGCGCGGGTTCCTCGGCTACTGCCCCGGCCACACCCTCGTCGATCGTGGCGACCGGGATCTGTCCCTGTCGGAACCTCTCCTGCGGCAGATCGGCGAGGTGCGCCGTTGCCGGGTCATATGCGTAGAGCCGGATCGGCAGGGCAGGAGAGCGTTGTGGGGTGGTCGGCCAGGACACGGCCAGGACGACAGCGGAGGCGAGGACGACGACCGCCGCGAACATGCCGAGGACCGTCATCACACGCAGCGGAAGGCGGGCTCTCATGGCCTCGGTCTCGTCCGGCACGGGCACCTCCGTCCACAGTGGCGAGTTACCCTACCTTAACCCGAGGTGGCGGTCGCGCGGATCCGCGTGCGTATGGCCCAGTTCCGACGCTCGGATTGGGAGGCTATGTCCGCAGTGGCGTCAGTCAATGTGCTGGCCGACGGCGTACCCATCGACTGTGGCGGCATGGCCGACGGTCTCGCCGGCTGTTACGGTCCGGTCCCCGCCGTCGGCATTGTCGCATTTGGGGTGCTGAGCGCTGTCGGCCTCGCCGCTTACACGGCGTTCGCCATGCTGTTTCCACAGGTGCTCAATGCCGTGATGGGAATTCCGGCGACGAAGCCGGATCCCGACGGGAAATCGGTTGCAGATGGGCCGGGGACGTCGGACTCGCACCCGCTGCCGGCAATCGACCCGGCACAGCAGCAGCGGCTCAACGAGCTCAAGGCGGAGTTCGTCGAGCTGGTTACGAACCTCGGGTGCGACGGCGGCAAGGCCGCCGCGGTCGCGACGTACCAGCAGGGCTGCGGCTCGATCGACGACTTCATCCGGGACATGGAGGAGCGTGCCATCGGCGTGGTCCGGAAGGCCCGAAGCGCCCCGGAGATCGTCAAGGCGGACCTACAGAAGCTCGGTATCGACTTCGCATTCCGCAGGCAAGGACTCGCCGGGGCACCCGGTGAGTTCGGGAACGTGTTCGAGTACTACATGAGCCTGTGGGCCGACAAGCGGAAAGCCGCGTTGAGGAAGATGGAGGCCGACGTCGCCGCCGGGATCCGGCCGCAGCCGACGAAGAAAGAGTTGAAGGCGGAGCCGGCCCGCACCGCCCTGGCCGAGCTGCAGGGGTCGACCAGCGCTGCCGAGAGTGCCCTCTACCGTGACCGCGCCAACGTGGAGGCCCTCAACAGGGCCGGCGTCTCGGCCGACCCGGCCCTCACCGACGACCAACTGGTCGCGCACATCAGGGCCCAAGCCGGCCAGCTCACCTTCAGCTCGACGACGGCCGCCGCGTACCACGCCCGGGCGCACTACCGCGAGATCCCGAAGAGCCGGCGGGAGGCGCGGGCATTCGTCGCGAATTATCTTGCCGCGGCGGAGAGGGTGGTCAAGGAGGGCCGGGCCCAGTTCTTTCCGGTACCGGACAGCGGCGCGAGGAAGGTGTGGTTCATCGTGGACACCACGAGTGACGTCGGCAAGCCCACTACGCTAACCGTCATCATCCGCGCGTGTGCCGACGGTCGCGTCGTCATGGCAACCTTCGGAAACTTCTTGCAGAACTGAACGGGAGTTCCAGACCATGGTGCGATACGACTTTCCCGACTCCGACGTCGACGGCTGGTTCACCGGCTTCGACCGCGCCATCGGTCTTCTCGCCGAGACGCGCGACGACGACCAGGCGCGGGCCGCGACCCTCGGCGACGCACTCTCCGCCGTGCTGGCGCTGTGGCTGCTGCGCCGGCAGGACCCGTCGGCGCAGTGGGCCGGGCAGCAGCTCACGGCGTTCTACGACCACGTCCGTGACGTGCTCGGCGAGCATGGCGGCGACTTCGCCGGGTACCTCGCCGAGTTCGACCTCGACCTGGAGAGCGAGACGGCCACCGGCTGGTACAACGCGTGCTTCACCCGCAGCGTGGTCGACATCCTGCGCAAGGACGCCGGCCTGCCGCAGAGGGCACTGGTCGCCTCCGACTGGGAGGAGGCGACGGACGAGGAGATGCGTGACGTCGCGACCAGGGTGCCGCCGCTGCCGGCCGACGCGATCCCGCGGGGCATGCCGGAGGAGCACTGGTGGTGGTTCGTCGCGTCCGGGCCGCCCGAGAAAATCGCGTACGACTACTGAGGCAGGTCGAGCCCGGGCGACCGCGACAATCTTGCCGTCCTCGGTCGTGACCCAGGCGAGGAACGGGGTCGTTGACGCCCACTGTTCATCGGTTCGCTTGGGTCCGTCTGCGACCCGGTCCGGCTGATCTACGACGTAGAGGTCCACCTGGACAGACCCCGTGAGCGGAAACAGCGACCGTGGCGGATGGAACACCCCCTGGGCATCCTAGGATGCACCGGTACCGCCCGCCTTGGACCCGTACCCACCGGCACCTGGTCGAGTGACCTGCCCGGCAACCCGGGCCGCTCAGGGTCTTCACGCCAGCCGCCCCCACCGCGTCCCGGCGCCCGCCCGAGGTCGGGGCGCCGGGACGCGCTGCGCCCTCGTCACGTTCTGCGGCCACCTGGTCTGCCACCCACCGGTCCGGCCCTCCGCCAGCGCCCGTGACCCGGCGGGTCAGCCGGCCGGGTGGGAGGTCCACGAGGAGCGGATCAGCTCCCGTTCGGTGGCGGCGAGGTGGGTGGTCGCGGCGAGCCAGGCCCAGGCGTACCGGTCCGGGTCGGGATCGGTGAGCCGGCCGAACGCGTCCCGGCCGCGCCGGTCGGACTCGTCGGCGAGGGCCGAGGCCACTGCGGCGGCGGTGGTGAAGCCGGCCCGGCGCAGCGGCCCGGCCAACCAGGCGGCCTCGTCGCGGGCCGCCTCACCGACGGCGCGGCGACCGCCGGAGACGGCCAGCTCCGGTCTCGTCACCCCGTCCGCACGGCGGGTGTGGGCCGATGTTCCGGCAGGCCGCACTCCTCCGTCCGGCGGGAAGGTCGGTGACCGCCGTTGACGCCCACCGCCCCCGAACCTGGCGCTATCCACACGATCCAGGCATGACATAAATCCTCAAAAGCCCACGAAAGCTACCCGGCCGCCGGGATTCCTCCCGGCGGCCGTTTCGTGTCCGGGTATTGCCCACACCTCGCTGACCTGGTACGAATGCTCAACTTAGAACTGAGGTTCATATATATGAACCACCCGGTCGCATCGGAGGATCACATGGATCAGCAGAACCCGAGGCCGGGAGTAGGCCTGACCGGCGCGTCGCTCTCCCGTAGGGGCATGCTGCGTGGTGCGCTCGCAGCGGGTCTCGCCGTTCCCTCCGTACCCCTGCTCGCCGCCTGCGGTGGCACCTCCCAGCCGAAGACCAACGACGCTCCCGGCACGCTGTCGATGACCGCATGGGAGGCGTACCCCGAACAGATCAGGGCACTTCTCGCCAAGTTCAAGGACCAGTCCACCGTGCCGGTGGACCTGTCCCTCATCCCGAACGTCGGCTACGGACCCGCGCTGCAGACGCGGCTGCAGGGCGGCCAGGCGATCGACGTCTTCTACAACTTCGCCTACGCCTCGACCAAGTACGTCGACGCGGGCTGGGCCGCCACCCTGAACGACTTCCCCGGGGTGGAGGAGCTGATCGACGACATGTTCCCGGCGTCGGCGGCCCGGCACCGCCTCGCCGACGGTCGCATCATCAGCGTCCCGTACTTCTCGGCCGTGCACTCGCTGATGTACAACGAGAACCAGCTCCGCAAGAACGGGATCAGCGCTCCTCCGGCCACCAAGGAGGAGGTGTACGAGCAGAGCAAGAAACTCAAGGCCGCCGGGGTGCCCAGCCCGTACGCCGCGTACTGGACCAAGCAGTTCCTGGAGGAGTACTTCCTCGTCTACCTGCTGGGCGACGGGATCACCCCGTTCGACGGCAAGGGTGCCCCGGCCTTCGCCGACGACCCCCGGACGCTGGGCGTCATGGAGTGGTGGAAGGCCATGTACCAGGAGGGCCTGACCTCCAAGGAGGTCCTCACCGCCGACCCCGGGGCACACGTCACCGCGATGGCGCAGGGCAACTCCACCTTCTTCGAACTGCACCACTACTTCCTGCAGATCGTGCGGACCACCGACGGCCCCGAGTCGAAGAACGTCACGATGCTGTACCGCAGCCCGGGCACCAGCGGCAAGACCCTCCAGATCGGCGAGGTGATCCAGCTCGGCGCGAAGGCCGGCGGCCAGCGCGCCCAGGACGCCTGGAAGCTGCTGAAGTTCTACGGCTGGAAGGACGAGTCCGGGGCGTACTCGACGTTCAGCTCCTGGGCGAAGGCGGCGGCCCTGCTCGGGCCGTACCCGGGGCTGTTCAAGGACAAGGACTTCCTGGCCGCGTGGCCGTCGTACTACGACATGGCCAAGCTGGAGGACTCGTTCGCCAACCAGAGCGACGTGGTACCCGCCCGGGTCACCCCGTGGTACGCGTCGTTCCAGGTCAAGGTCGGCGACCGCATCCAGGCGATGCTGCTCGGCCAGGCCGGGGTCAAGGAGACCGTCGACTCCCTCGCGTCGGATGCGAAGAACCTTGCCGCCGCAGGTCAGTGACGTGCCGACGCAGACTGCCGGAGAGGCCCCACCCGCAGCGGCACCGGCCAACCGGCCGGCGCCCCGCCGACGCCGGTCGGTCCAGGGCCGGGCCGACGCCCGGTTCGGGCTGCTGCTGGCCACGCCCGCGCTCATCCTCGTCCTGGGGCTGGTGGCCTGGCCGGCCCTACGGACCACCCTGTACTCCCTGCAACGGGTCAACCTCGCCGGCGAGGAGAGCTGGGCGGGCCTGGCGAACTTCCGGACCCTGTTCACCGACGAGCAGTTCCTCGGGTCGCTGACCACGACCGTGCTCTACGCGGTCGGTTTCCTGGTCGTGTCCACCCTGCTCGGTCTGGTCTTCGCCCTGCTGCTCAACGAGACCTTCCACGGGCAGTGGCTGGCCCGGAGCCTGCTCATCGTCCCGTGGGCCTGCCCGTGGGTGATGTGCGGGATCATCTGGAAATGGTTCGTCGACGGTGAGGTCGGCGCCCTCAACGGCGCGCTCTACGAGTTCGGGCTGATCGACAGCTACGCGGCACCGCTGTCGGACAACACCGGTGCGCTGGTCGTGGCGGTGCTCGCCGGGGCCTGGCGGCAGGCGTCGTTCACCGGCCTGCTGATCCTGGCCGGCCTGCAGACGATCCCCCGGGAACTGCCCGAGGCGGTGATGGTCGACGGCGCCAACCTCTGGCAGCGGTTCCGGCACCTGACGCTGCCGTGGCTGCGGCCGGTGATCGTGGTGGTCGTCATCATCAACACAATCTTCGGGTTCATGCAGTTCGACACGGTCTGGGCGCTCACCCAGGGCGGGCCGGGTGACGCCACGTCGGTGCTGTCGATCTACCTCTACCAGCAGCTGTTCGTCTACACCAACACCGGGCTGGGCTCGGCGACGGCCGTCGTACTCGGCGTGATCGCCCTCGTCCTGGGCTTCGTGTTCGTCAAGCTGCTCTACCGTTCGACCGCCATCGCGGAGGCCGTGGAATGAAAACGTCGTGGTTCCGGCGCGTGCTGGTGTACGTCGGCTTCGGGCTGTTCCTGGTCTGGATCCTGTTCCCGCTGTACTTCACCGCGTTGAGCAGCTTCATGACCCCGTCGGAGATCGGGTCGGTGCCGTTCCACTGGCTGCCGGAGGATCCGACGCTGGCCAACTACATCGCCATCTTCACCGGCGACAGTGCGCCGTTCTCCTCCGGACAGGACGGGGGGATCGTGTCCAGCACCGACGCGGTCGCCCGGCTGATGCCGGCGATCGGGCGGAGCCTGCTGGTCGGGTTCGCGGTGGTGGCCAGCAACCTGATCATCGGCGGTGCGGCGGGCTACGCGTTCTCCCGGTACGAGTTCCGTGGCTCCACCCTGACGTACCTGCTGCTGCTCGCCTCCCGGGTGGTCCCGGCGATCGCCATCGTGCTGCCGTTCTTCATCGTGTTCCGCCATCTGGGGTTGCTGAACACCTCGCTGGCCCTGGTGATCAGCTACAACGCGTTCACGTTGCCGCTGGCGGTGTGGCTGCTCAAGACCTACTTCGACAGCGTGCCCCGGGAACTGGAGGAGGCCGCCAAGATCGACGGCGCGTCCCGGCTGCGTTGCCTGCTGGTCATCGTCGTGCCGATCGCCCGTCCCGGGCTGATCGCGGCCGGGCTGCTGGTGTTCCTGGAGTCGTGGAGCGAGTTCTTCTACTCGCTGGTGCTGACCAATGGGCTCACCGTACCGCCGGTCGTGGCCGGCCTGCAGAACCTCCAGCAGTTCTCCTGGACGACGTTGGCCGCCGCGACGATGTTCACCGTCATCCCGCCGGTGCTGATCGCACTGGCCTTCCAGCGCTACATCGTGACCGGCCTGGCCGCAGGGAGCGTGAAGTGACCGTGCCGCACGCAGTGGAGGGGACAGTACCGATGGGAACGTGGACGGGCCGGGTGATGACCGTACGGGGCCCGATCGACCCCGGGGAGATGGGCAACACCCTCACCCACGACCACCTGCTCTGCGACGGGTGGGGGCTACGGCAGCTGTACGAGGCGATCCTCGACGACGAGGAGATCGCCATCGAGGAGGCCCGCCGGTTCGCCGCAGCCGGCGGTGGGACGATCTGCGACCCGACGAACATCGGGCTGAAGCGGGATCCGGAGGCGTTGCAGCGGATCAGCGTCGCCTCCGGGGTGCACGTGGTGATGGGCGCCGGCTGGTACCGGGAGGTCGTCTACCCGGACTACATCGAGACCGACAGCACCGAGGCCCTGGCCGGACGGTTGGTCGCGGAGATCGTCGACGGGGTCGACGGCAGCGGCATCCGGCCCGGGTTCATCGGCGAGATCGGCACCGAACGCGGGTTCATCAGCCCGGCGGTGGAACGGGTGTTCCGGGCCGCCGGGCGGGCCCACCGCCGGACCGGCTGCCCGATCATGACCCACACCACCCACTGGGGTGAGCTGGCGCTGGAACAACTCGACCTGCTCGCCGAGGAGCAGGTCGACCCGGCGCACGTGATCGTGTCGCACCTCGGCGACCGACGCGGGGTCCGCTGGTGGCTGCCGATCGCCGAACGGGGCGCCTGGCTCAACATCGACAACCTGGCGTTCGTGCAGGGGTACGCACCGCTGGAGTTCCGGGCCGACAACGTCGCCGAACTGTGCGCACTGGGCCTGGCCGGTCAGCTGATGCTCTCCAACGACATCTGCGAACTGGGCCAGTTGGCCGCGTACGGCGGGGTGGGCTACGCCAACGTGATCGAGAACTTCCTGCCCATGCTGCGCCAGCGGGGGGTGTCCGAGGAGGACATCCACCGGATGACGGTCGCGAACCCCGCGCGGGCGTTCGCGTACGCCGCACCGTCATGACCGGCTCACCCCGCCGGCCCGCACACGTCGGTCGGTGGGGGTACCGGCAGTCCCGCGAAACCGTGAAGGAACGTGGAGAGAGAGCTTGACATCGTCCCGGTCCTGGAGGACGGGGGTTCCCTTGGTCGCCCTCGGGTTTTCCTGTTTCGCCGACGACCGCCCCGTCCGAGAGGACTCTCGTTGAGGTCTTA
>NZ_JBAKHU010000117.1:0-10496 GCF_036906895.1 Micromonospora sp. CPCC 206060 | reverse complement strand
GTCTCGGTCGTCATCTGGCGTCTCTCCCTTGATCGGTCGATCAGCCGTTAGTTGTACACACCCAATCGCGGAGGCATCAGACTGCGGCGAGCACCTTGGTGATGTTCCACTCGGCCAAGTCGAGCATCCATTGTCGGTCCGGAAAGTCGGTGTCCGCGATACGCAACGGACCCTCGATCAGCGACAACACCTGCGCGTACCGGTAGAGCTCCAGCCTGTCTGGGTCGAGATCGACCGGACGCAGCGCCGGACGCAGCGCCGGATACGCGTCGCCGAAACGCATCTGCAGCCAGGCATGCTCCCATTCGACGTCGAAGTAGGACAACCCCTCGAAGTCGATCATTACCGGTTCGCCGGCCGGTGTGACGAGTACGTGATCTGGTCCGAGCTCACCGTGCACCAGTGCGTATGTCTGTCGTGGCGCCACCTCGCCACGGAGGTGATGCACGTGGGCGGCGATCCTGTGATGCGCATCAGCCAGCCGGGCGTCGCGGGCCGCTGTTGCGTCAAGGTGGCCGAGCGCCCGGTCCACGATGATGTCCTCGGTGCGTCGAGTCTGAGATGCCTCGCCCCGGGTGATGGCCGCGAGCTTGCCGTAGTTTGGGCCGAAGGTGGTGTGCATGCGGCGCAAGGCGTCGCCGAGCGTAGCTAGCGGCGCGGCGGCCGCGGCGCGATCGCGTTCCATTAACGCCTCCAGTCGCAGCGCGCCGGCGTCTTCGAGCAGCGCGATGTCGGCGTCGAGGTAGCGGCCGTCGCGGTCGAGCATGATCAGACGCGGTATGCCCACACCTGCTGCGGTGAGTGCTGCGTGGTTGGTGACGAACAGTTCTGCCCCCGACGCATCGGTGAACGGGTCATCCGGAACCGTTGGCGACGGCGGCCAATAATTCTCGCCCGCTGCCCACACGTACAGAATCACGGTTGTCCGGTCGTCGAGCTCGAGCCGGTAGACGCCCTTCTTGCTGCCGCCGGTCAGTCGGTCCAGCCGGGCGAGCCGGCTGTCGGAGCCGAACTGCTCCGCCACCAATTCATGTACGTCGTCCGCCTGCAGGAACGTCCGTGTCATGGTCGCCTCTCGTCAGGTCGACCGGCCATGTTGCCCGGCAAGGCTCCGCCGCGCAATCGAGTTGCCGCGCGGGACGCCATGACCGCCTGTTCACCGGCCCGGCTTCCTGCCGGGACCCGCTTCCTGGTCCGCCGCGAACGCCCACACCCCGGCGCGCAACTGTCGCTGTTCGACACCATCGAAGGCCGGCGGCACCAGGTCATCGCCACCGACACCCCATCCGGACACGGCAGCGTCCAGTTCCTGGAAGCTCGCCACCGCGCGCACGCCCGCGTCGAGGACCGCATCCGCAATGGCAGGAACACCGGCTTCGGCCGGTTCCCGTCACGACTGTTCGCGATCAACCAGGCCTGGCTGCAACTCGCGCTGACCGGCATCGACCTGCTCGCCTGGACCCAGACCCAGACCCAGACCCAGACCCAGACCCAGACCCAGACCCAGACCCAGGCCCAGGCCCAGGCCCAGGCCCAGACCCTGCTCCTCGACGGCGAGCTGACCCGCGCCGAACCGAAGAAACTGCGCTATCGAGTGCGCCACGTCGCCGCCCGCATCACCCGCACCGGCCGACGAACCCGCCTGGCCATTACCGCTGGCTGGCCATGGACCGAGGCGCTGGTCACCGCTTTCGGTCGACTCGCCATGCTGCCCCACTCAACCGGCTGAACCGATCGCTGCCAGTCCCAACCAGCAACACGGAGGGACCTGGCCCTGGCCCGGCCTTCACCATGCCCACCGGCCAGCGCAGTACCCCAGCAGGCCAGCTCCATCGAACTATATCTATCAATGGAGGTTCGGATGAAGACCGAGGCTAGGATCGCCCCGGAATCCTCCGGGAGGGCAGGAGCGCGGATGCGGGTCGGGATCTCTGGGACGCACGGGACCGGGAAGACGACGCTGGTCGAGGCGCTGTGCGCGCACCTGCCGGGTCACGTCGGGGTGGACGAACCGTACTACCTGCTCGAAGAGCAGGGATACGAGTTCCAGTTGCCGCCGTCGCTGGAGGATTACCGGGCGCTGCTGGCCTGCTCGGTGCGGATCCTGTGCTCGCCGCCGTCGCCGTCGGGGACAATCTTCGACCGGACGCCGTTGGACCACCTCGCATACCTGGCCGCGACCGGCGCGGACCCTGCGGAGGAGGTCGATGGCGCAACCCTCCGCCCGGCGTTCGCGAGCCTCGATCTTCTGGTCATCACGGTGATCACGCCCGAGACGGAGCAGGTTCTGCCCGCAGCGGAGTTGCCCGGCCTTCGTTCGCGAATGAATGACGCGCTGCTGGAGTTGGTCTACGACGACCCGCTGAATGCCTGGGAGGACACACCGGTGCTGGAGCTGAGCGGACCGCTCGACGGTCGGCTGGGCGCGGTCCTCGCCGCCCTGAAGCAGATCCGGCGACAGAGTCCAGGCCGGGTTTAGCGAAAAGGCCGAGGTTCGTGTCCTCGCTGACACCAGCAAACTAGGCTAGCCCCACACCGCCTGGACGAAGTCGTCGAGCCGCCGGCCCGGACCCACGTCGGTTCGAGGACAGGCCGGTGTGGGCGAGGAGGCCGTCGAGCAGGTCGGCGGCGGTACCGGTCCCGGGCGGCGACGAGCTGGCGCATCGCGGCACTGATGTGGGTGGTGAAATGGTCCCCGATCAGCCCTCAGCGGCGGACCGCTGCCCGGGCTGCCTCCGGGGTGTCGGCGGCCAGGGCCGCCTTGGCGATCTGGCGGCACTCGTCCAGGGTGTGCGCGGCCAGGGACTCGCGCACCGCCGGGATGCTGCGGGGCGCCATGGACAGGCTGGTGATGCCCAGCCCAGCCAGTACCAGGGCGAAATCCGGATCCGCGGCGGACTCTCCGCACACGCCGACCGGCTTGCCCGCCTCGACGCCGGCCGCCGCGCAGGAGGCGATGAGCGCGATCAGCGCGGGCTGCCACGGGTCGAGCAGTTCGGCGAGGTCGCCGCACATGCGGTCGGCGGCGAACGTGTACTGGCTGAGATCGTTGGTGCCGATGCTGAGAAAGTCGACGTCGCCCAGCACGTGGCCGGCGCGCAGGGCCGCGGCCGGTACCTCGATCATCACGCCGGCGGTCGGCAGGCCGTGCTCGCGGCAGGACTCGGTGAACGCGGAGGCCTCCGCCGCCGTGGCGACCATCGGCGTCATCACCCAGACCTCGGCGTCCGCCGCCGCGGCCGCCGCCGCGATCGCGGCCAGCTGCGTGGTGAGCACGGCCGGCGCCTGCCGTGCGACCCGCAGACCGCGGATGCCCAACGCCGGGTTGGGTTCATTGGCCAGGCGCAGGAACGGCAGCGGCTTGTCGGCGCCGGCGTCAAGGGTGCGCACGACGACCTTGCGGCCGGGCAGCGCGGCGAAGACCTCGCGGTACGCAGCGACCTGCTCCACGTGTGACGGCGGGTCGCTGCGGTCGAGGTAGAGCAGTTCGGTGCGGAACAGGCCGACGCCTTCAACCTCGCCGGTGAGGTCACGGGCCGAGCCGATGTTGGCCAGCAGCGCGACGGGGTGGCCGTCTGCGGTCCGCCCGGGGCCATGGGAGCGGGCGCGGCGTTCAGTCTCCGCGAGCCGGGCGGCGTTGACGCCGGCTGCCGTCTCGGCGGAGACGCCGGTCACCACGACACCGGTCGAGCCGTCGAGGCTGACCAGCGCGCCGTCGGCCACGTCCAGGATGCCGGCGCAGCGGACCACGGCCGGTATACCGAGCGTTCGGGCCACGATCGCGGTGTGGCTGGTCGGCCCGCCCTCGGCCGTGACCAGGCCCAGCACCAGCGCCGGGTCGAGTCCGGCGGTGTCGGCGGGCGCCAGGTCGCGGGCGATGAGCAGGAACGGGTGGCCCGGCTCCGGAACACCCGGCATCGGCAGCCCCAGGCACGCCGCTACGAGGCGGTCCCGCAGATCGTCGAGGTCGCTGACCCGCTCGGCGAGGTACCCGCCCGCTGCCTCGAAGGCAGCCCGGTGCACGGCGAGGGCGTCGGTGATCGCGTGCGGCGCGTCCGCGCCGCCGTCGATGGCGACGTCGACCGCGTCAACCAACGTCTCGTCCTGCACCATCATGACCTGCGCCCGCAGGACCTCGGCGGCGGTCGGCTCCCGGGCGGCGTCGGCGCGACGGGTCAGGTCGGCGGCGACGGCGAGGATCGCAGCCCGGACGGCCGCCTTCTCGGCCGCAGGATCGACGGTTTCCGGGACGGGCGGCAGGGCGGGTGGCGGGGCCAGCCGGTGGACCGGCCCCGCCGCGCCGCCGGGGCTGGCCCCGATTCCCCGGAGTTCACGCATCGACGGCGTCCAGATCACGTTCGAGGAGGTCGGCCAGGGTGTCGACGGCGTCCTGCGCGCCGTCGCCGTCGGCCTCCAGGGTGACCTCGGTGCCCTTCTTGGCGCCGAGCGACAGCACGGCAAGCATGCTGCGGGCCGGCACGGGATTCTTGTCGCCGGTGCGGATGGTGACTGGTACCGGCTGCTTCGCCGCTTCGGCGACGAACAGCGCCGCAGGGCGGGCGTGCAGCCCGCTGGCGGAGCCGACGACGGCTGTCCTGGTGGGCAACGAATCCTCCTACGGTTCGATCGTCACCTTGATCGCTTCGCCACGGGCCACGATGCCGAAGGCGTCGAGGGCGCGGTCGAGCGGCAGGCGGTGGGTGATGAGGTCGGCGACCGGCACGGAGCCGTCGGCGATGAGCCGCAGCGCCTGCTTGTTGTGCTCGGGGCTGGAGCCGTTGGCGCCGACGATGGTCAGTTCGCGGTAGTGCACGAGGTTGGAGTCCAGGGAGATGACCGGCTTGTCCTTCGGCAGGCCGCCGAAGAAGCTGATTCGGCCCTGCCGCGCGGTCATCTGCACCGCCTGCTCCTGGGCGTTGCCGGCGGCCGTGGCGGTGATGACGACGTCGGCGCCCCGGCCCTCGGTGAGCTTGAGCACCGCGTCGACGACGTCGGTCTCGGCGCCGCAGATCGCCGCGTCCGGCTGGACCAGGTTGGTGGCCAGGTCGAGCCGTTCGCGGTTGAGGTCGACGAGGAAGACCCGGGCCGCGCCGCGCGCCCGGGCCAGGCGGACGTGCAGGCAGCCGATCGGCCCGGAGCCCACGACGACCACGTCGTCGCCCTCCCCGACGTTGGCGAGGTTCTGGCCGTTGAGGACGCAGGCGAGGGGCTCCGCGACGGACGCCTCGGCGAAGCTGAGTCCGTCGGGGATGCGGTTGAGCCCGTCGACGGCGAGGACGTTGTGCGGTACGACCATGTACTCGGCGAACCCGCCGCCGAAGTGGTACCCCATCGACACCTGGTGGGGGCACACGGTCATCCGGCCGCGCCGGCACTCCGCGCACGTGCCGCATGGGATGGCGGCGATGACCTGGACCCGGTCGCCCGGCTGCCAGCCGGTGACGTCGCTGCCGACCTCTACGACCTCGCCAGCGATCTCGTGGCCCATGACCTGCGGCGGCACGATGTGGTGGTGGCCGAAGCGGGAAATCTTCACGTCGGTACCGCAGGTGGAGCAGGCCCGGACGCGGATCTTCAGGTCGGTGGGACCCGGCGTGGGCTCGGGCCCGTCTTCGATGCGAACGTCACCGGGGGCGTGGAATCGGACAACTCTCACGATGGTTCCTCTTCCAAAATGGTCATCACTTCATCGATATTCGTTGAGGTTCGTAGCCGCTCCGCCTGCACCGGGTCCATCAGCACCGAGGCGAGCTGGGCCAGGATGTCCACGTGCCCGTCGCCCGTCGCGGCGATGGCGACGCAGACCCGGACGTCGACGCCGTCCCAGTCGACGCCGGCGGGGAAGCGCAGCACCGCGAGGGCATCGCGCTGGACCGACTCTTTGCTGTTCAGCGTGCCGTGCGGGATGGCGACGCCCTCCCCGATGTACGTGGAGACACTCTGCTCGCGGGCGAGCATCGCGTCCACGTACGCCGGGGCGACCGCGCCGATCTCGACGAGCACCGCACCGCAGCGGCGGATCGCCTCGTCCCGCGATCCGGCCCGCTCGTCGAGCCGGATCGCGTTACGGGCCAGCAGTTCAGCCACTCAGCTCACCACCACGCTGCACCGCGTTGACAAGCCTGGTGACGGCCGGGTCGCCGATGAACACCTGGATCGGCACGATCACCGTGTCGGGCGCACTGACCCGGGCCCGGGCGGCGAGACCCTTGTGGCAGATGACCACGTCGGCGTCCGCCGGGATCGAGTTGACCGGCGTGTGCTCGACGGTCACCGCGTTCCTCCCCAGTTGCCGCCGCAGTTGGCTGGCCAGCATCACGCTGCTGCCCATGCCGGCGTCGCACGCGACGACGACCTTCTTGATCTCGGTGCCGTTGATGGTGGGCATGGCGTTCAGGCCTCCAGCTTCGCCGACTTGTTGATGGCCTCGTCCGGGTTGACGGTCGTCTCCTCGTCGGGGCCGAGGGCGTCCTCGGCGGGTTCGCCACGACCGAAGCCGAGCAGGGCCGAGGCGACCACGAAGGTGACCGCGGCGGCGATGACGACGCCGAGGATGACCCCGACGTAGCCGCCCTTGGGCGTGACCGCCAGGTAGGCGAAGATGCTGCCCGGCGACGGGGTGGCGACCAGGCCCGCACCCGTGATCATGAAGGTGCCGACACCCGCGGCGCCGCCGCAGATCATGGCGAGGATCAGCTTCGGTTTCATCAGCACGTACGGGAAGTAGATCTCGTGGATGCCGCCGAGGAACTGCACGATGATCGCGGCCGGGGCGCTGGGGCGCAGCGCGCGGGGGCCGAAGAGCATGAAGGCGAGCAGCAGGCCGAGGCCGGGGCCGGGGTTGGACTCGATCATGAACAGGATCGACTTGCCCTTGTCGGCCGCCTCGGCTATGCCCAGCGGGCCGAACACGCCGTGGTTGATGGCGTTGTTGAGGAACAGCACCTTCGCGGGTTCGACGAGCACGGAGGTCAGCGGCAGCAGGTCGTTGTCGACGAGCCAGTCGACGCCCGAGCCGGCCTGCTTGGTGAGCCACTCCACCACGGGACCGATGCCGAAGACGCCACCGACGGCCATCGCGCCGCCGATGATGCCGGCGCTGAAGTTGTCGACCAGCATCTCGAAGCCGGGGCGGATCTTGTACGCGACCAGGCCGTCGAACAGCTTGAGGACGTAGGCGGTGAGCGGACCGATGATCATCGCGCCGAGGATCATCGGCACGTCGGCGCCGACCACGAGACCCATGGTCGCCACCGCACCCACGACGGCACCGCGCTGGCCGTGGACCAGCCGGCCGCCGGTGTAGCCGATGAGCACCGGCAGCAGGATGCTGATCATCGGGCCGACCAGTCCGGCAAGGGTCTTGTTGGGGATCCAGCCGGTCGGGATGAACAGCGCGGTGATCAGACCCCAGGCGATGAACGCCCCGATGTTGGGCATGACCATCGCGGCCAGGTGGCCGCCGAGGCGTTGCACCGAGGCTTTGAAGCCCTGGCCTTGTACAAATGGTGTGTAGGAGGTCACGGGGGTATCTCCTTCAGGAGGGGGGCGCGGACGGCAGCAGGGGGAGAAGCTGGTCCGGTTGGGGGTGGATGGTGACGTCGCGGCGGAACAGGTCCGCGGGGCCGGGCATGCGGCTGCCGGGCAGGCTCACCGCGGCGGCGCCCCAGGCCAGGCCCTCAGCGAGTGCGGCGGCACCCCTCGCGCCCGCGGCGAGGAACCCGGCGAGCAACGCGTCTCCGGCGCCGACGGTACTGCGGGGCCGGATGACCGGGCAGGTACCGGTGACGACCCCGTCGGCGTCGACAAGGACGGCGCCGTCGGCGCCGAGGCTGACCACGACGGTGCCGGCCCCCCACACCCTCAGGCGCTGAGCGGCGTCGACCACGTCGCCGAGATTCGCCAGGGAGGTGCCGACCACTTCGGCCAGCTCGTCGCGGTTGGGCTTGAGCAGGGTCGCCCCGGCCAGGGCAGCCTCGCGCAGGGCGGGACCGCTGGTGTCGACGGCGACCCTGACGCCGACGGCGCGCAGCTTCCGGCACAGCTGGGCGTAGGCGTCGGCGGGCAGGCCGGGCGGAACGCTGCCGCACAGCACGACCCAGTCGGCATCGCCAGCGCGGGTGAGCACGCGGTCGGTCACCTCGTCGAGCTCGGCGCGGAACAAGGAAGGGCCGGGCTCGTTGACCTTGGTGACCGTGCCGTCCGGCTCGGCAAGGGTGATGTTGGAACGGGTCCGTCCGGAGATCGGCACCGCGAGGACCTCCACACCCTCCGCCTTGAGTAGGCGGATGAGCTGGTTGCCCTCGTCGCCGCCGGACGGCAGCACCGCCACCGACGGCACCCCGTTGGCCAACAGGGCCCGGGACACGTTGACGCCCTTGCCGCCGGGGTCGAGGTGCGCTGTGGTGGCCCGGATGACCTCGCCCCGGGTGAGCGAGTCGACCTCGACGGCCCGGTCGAGGCTGGGGTTGAGGGTGACAGTGACGATCATGCCCTTCCGGCTTTCATGCTCGTACCACGCGGACGCCCGCGGACTCCAGATCGCCGACCAGGTCGAGGTCGGCACGGCTATCGGTGATGAGCAGGTCGAGGTCGGCCAGTTGAGCGAACCGGGCCAGGTAGTCGTTGCCGATCTTGGTGTGATCGGCGAGCAGCACCGTGCGGCGGGCCGCACGGATCATCGCCCGCTTCACCGCCGCCTCGGCCGGGTCCGGGGTGGTCAAGCCACGCTCGACCGAGATGCCGTTGGTCCCGACGAATGCGACGTCGACGTAGAGGTCCGCCAACGTTCGCAGTGACCAGTCGTCGACGGTCGCGAGGGTTTTCCCGCGGACCCGTCCTCCCAACAGCAGAACATTGAGATTGGCATGGGGGCCGAGGGTCGTGGCGATGACCGGCGAGTTGACCACGACGGTCAGCTCCCGGTCGACCGGCAGCAGTTGGGCCAGTCGGGCGGTGGTGGTGCCGGCATCGAGGATGATCGCGCCCTCTTCGGGCACCTCGTTCAGGGCGAGCTTGGCGATGCGCTCTTTCTCCTCGATGAGCACCGCGTCGCGAGCCGCCAGGGCGGGCTCGAATCCGATCCGTTCGACCGGAATCGCACCACCATGGACACGGCGTAGCACCCCGGCCCGCTCCAGGATGGTGAGGTCGCGCCGGATGGTCTCCGACGTGACATTGAGCTCGTCGGCAAGGCTCGCCACCTCGACCCGGCCCGCGTCCCGGGCGAGGCGAAGGATCTCCTGCTGCCGCTCCTCGGCGTACATAATGTTGTTTCACCGCCGTTTCCTTTTGCTTGTGTTTTGTTTACGCCCGGTTGTGTGGGAAGTCAAGAGATGGGCCACGGAAAACCACACCGGCCAGCCTCGGCAAGCACCCGACCCCGAAGTATCCGCAGCCCGCTCGCAGCCTGAAGGACCTCGCCCTGCCCCACGGTGCCGACGCGGCGCGCCTGGTGCGCTGGCGTACTCGGCTACCCGCACGCGGCCCTGCCCCGGACCAGCCTGCCGGCGAACTGTCCGGACAGTTCCTCGCGCTGCGGGTACGTCCCGCGGGCCGGGTCAACCAACGTGGACCGCAGTGCGGCGACGACGGGGTCCTGCCCGAATGCTGGCTGCTCGTGCAATGGTCTCCCGGCCAGGGCCAGCCCACCGACTACTGGCTGTCCGACCTGCCCGCCGACACACCCTTGACCGAACTCGTCCGCCTGGCCAAGAGCCCCTGGCGCGTCGAGCACGACTACCGCGAACTCAAGACCGCCCTCGGACTCGACCACTTCGAAGTCCGGTCCTGGATCGGCTGGCACCGCCCAGCGATTTGATGTTGGCGAACGAACTGGTCTGGGTCGGATACCGGACGTGCGCGTGGCTGGTGCCCCGGATGACGAAGGTCGCGCCGTTGCTTTCGACGATGTTGGCGCCGCTGACCCGCAGGCCGGTTGTGGCGTACGCCGGCTGGACGGCGACGAGGAGCGAGACGGATGGTCCTTCTTTGCGGGAGTCTGTGACGCGTGGACGGTCTGCGGGTGCCGGGCGGACGTGGTGCTGATTAGCAAAACCGGTTAAGCAGCCGCCACCTTACGAGCGCGTGTCCGAATCGTCAAGCGCTCACGCTAGGTAGGGCGGCTGTCAGTGCCCCGTTAACTCCTTCTTGACACGCTTCCGGTCGCCCCATACGGTGCTTCCACTTACCCGGTTCAGGAAGCGGTCCGGTGTGCTCCTCGACATCGGAGCGACCGGCGGGGGTGAAGGTGACGCCCTCCTGGGCGCGGCGCGCCGCGACGTCCGTGCCCGGGACGGGCCGCCATCGACGTCGGGCGTTACCCCCGTGGGTTACCACCCGTAGGCGACGGTGCCCTAGGCCGTGTTTCGTATCGGAACCTGTCAAGTCAACTGAGACATTTTCTTGATTTTGTTCAGCTTTGTGCTGCTGGTCGGTTGGGCACGGGCGGGGCGGTGGTCTGTTCGGGGTCGCTGTTGTCGGGTTTGTTGATCCAT
>NZ_JBAKHU010000116.1:0-10954 GCF_036906895.1 Micromonospora sp. CPCC 206060 | reverse complement strand
CACCGAACTCGTCGCCGGCTGTCCCTGGCTACCCACCGGCGCAGCGACCACCTGACCAGTCACAGCTGCGCAAGCAGCTCGAGTTCCTCGTCAAGATCAAACAAGGCGCGGCAGTCGGGGGCATCAACTTTGACGTCGCGTTCGACAACAGTATCCACGACCGCTCGATTGTCACGGAGACGGGCTGGAGAATCCTCCTCGGCCGCGGCCTCGACATCTTCCAGTACGTCACCGGTGACACATTTGACCTCGCGACCAAGCTTCAAGAGTTCCGCCAAGTCAAAGCATTCGGGATAACCTACATCCGCGAGAGCGCATGACCGAGATCAAGATACCTGTGGTGTGGTGGGGGATTGAGCAAGGTAGGCCCCACCACGTTTCGACGCATCGAGCCGTTGGTGACGAAAGGCCGGGCAAAGCAGTTGTAAGGGCGTAGAAGGGATAGATGGTTGGATATTGTCTCGGCGTCAGACAGCGAGATCGTGCGCGCGATAAACAGCGGCTCAATCGCTGCGGAGGATCTGGTGAGCACCAGCGGATGGCGGAGAATCTGCCAGGTCAGGGGCCGGAATTTTTCTGCAGTGGATGAGGAAGCGTGGCAGGAACTTTGCTCGTGTCGCGGATACGTACTGTCACGACGAAATCCTCGCGGGTTTTAGGTTCTGCCATCGCAGAGCAGACAGCCTTGCACAAGTACGGCTACGTAACCGTCGCTCACAGCTGACACTTCCGGGGCCCGGATGGTGGCACATCCGGGTGCTCGGCGGGTGCTCGGGCGCCGTGGACAGGGCGGCCAACGCTGGGACGACGTGGACGGGCGCGGCGGGCGACCGGCGACCGACGTGCACCTGTTGGACCTGTGGAGCATGGCGGGATTGAAGAGGGCGGGCAAGATCATGCTCTTAATCCGCGGGTTCGGGGTTCGAGTCCCTGGCGGCGCACCAGCACCGAGCTGCGCGTTCTTCCCTGAGGGAAGGGCGCGTGGCTTCGTTTTCGGCTCAGGGGGAACCGAAGGGGGACCGAGCGTCCCGGTCGCCGCTTCTGGAGCCACCTCGACAGCGCGGGGGATGGCCTGGGCGGCCCGTTCGGCCTCCGCGCGGGCCAGCCGGGGAGACACGCTGGTGTACGTGTCCCGGGTCAGCACGCTGGTGGAGTGCCCCAGTTCCTCCTGCACCACCTTGATGTCGACGCCGGCCTCCAGGGCGTGCGTGGCGGCACCGTGACGAAGGTCGTGTAGCCGGATCGGCGGTAGGCCGGCAGCGGCGGCGCGCTCGTTGAAGGTCTTGGTTACCTCAGCCGGGTGCAGTGCGCTGCCGTCCGGGTGGGTGAAGATGCGTCCGGAACGTTCCCATGCACTGCCCCACGCCAGTCGCTCCGCGATCTGCCTCTTGCGCCACGTCTCGATCACTGCGTTCGTCGTGGTGTCCAGGGTGACGATGCGGCCTCCCGCGTCGCTCTTAGGTCTCCCCGCCTCGACCGCCCAGCCCAGCTGCACGAGCTGTTCGGAGATGATCAGGGAGTGGGAAGCCGCGTCGAGGTCTATCCACCTGGCGCCGCATGCCTCCCCGCGACGCAGGCCGCGGTAGGCGATGAGGTGGTAGAGCGCGTAGAGACGATCGTTGTGAACAAAATCCAGGAATGCCCCTGTCTGCTCGGCTGTCCAGACCATGACAGGGGAAAGGCGTTCGGTCTCGTCGAGCCGGTCGATTTCGATCATCAGGCGGGCTGCGGTAGAGGCGTCGCGACGCTCGCGCGCCGCGTGTAGCTCCATTGCCGCCGCTGCGCGACGGGCTCGGTTCTCTCGCCATGCGGCGACATTCGCGTCCGTCCACATCCGGGCCTTGGGTCGCTTCCCGGATTCCAGTTCCACGAAGGTCGCCGGGTTGACGGTGATCAACTGCTCGGCCTTGATGGCGGTGCTCAGCGCGCTGCGTAACGTCGCTCGGATACGCTGCTTGGTCGCTGGCCCTACGATCCGTCGGCTCTTAACCTTCGCGCGTTGATCCGGATCTCCTGACTTCCGTGCCGCACGGATGAACTCGTTGTCGGCGTCGATCGCGTCAAACATCGCCGAGATGTGCACGCCGCGAAGACGATCGAGCGGGAGGTGCCCCAGGTGTGGCCTCAGGTAGAGCCGAATGTGTGACTCGTAGGACCGCAGCGTGCCCTTGGCAAGCTTGCGGCGTCCGCTGAACCACTCATCAAGCCACTGGCCGACCGTCATCGTGGCGTTGACCACCTGCCCCGTCTGGTAGCGGCGCCGAGTCTCGTCGTAGTTCGGTAGTGGCGACTTCTCCCTGAATGCCCGCTTTATTGCAGACAGGATGTCCTGCCTCGCCTGATCGCCCATAACCCCGGACTCCGGGATGGAGAGCAGCAGCTCGACCTGGCGCAGGGCTGTTTCTGCCTCGGCCTGAGTTGCCCACCCGCCTCGCTTGAGGCTTCTGCGCGGGCTGCCCTCGACCACCGGAAGTTCCACTTTGAAGTACCACTGTCCGTGGCGAGGGTTCCAGGCGCCGTCCCGACGACGAAGTGCGGGGCATGTCGTTCCTAGGTCGCGCCCATCCCCGTCCCGGCATCGACATCTCTTAAAGGTTGATCCACTCATTGCTCTCCCTAGGATTCACGGTACCGAACTTCGGTACCTCAACTAGGTACCAGGCTACAGCAGAAGCGAAATCTGCGGGCGGGTGACAGATGCCGGTGGGTGCTGTGGCAGGGTCAACAGAAACCGTTGTCCTATGGCGGGGAGCGCTCATGCCTCGACGTCGTGCCGCAGACCCTGGTCTGCCACCCCTACCTGAGCGCGAGAAGCGTGACCGTCAGGTGAAGATCAGACTCACCCCGAGTGAGGTGCTGCGGCTTGAGGAGCTTCGGCCGGACCTTGCGGCGGCGGGGGTTGTTGCTTTGCTCGTTGACGATGTTCTCGCGGGCCGCTACCGGCCCGAGTGGGCACGGCCGGAGGGGGAGTAGGCCGAGGCATGTGCTCTTGAGACCGTCGCGCGACTGCTTGGCTTCAGAGAATAGTGGATACAAACGAGGTTTGACAGCGGTGATATGTCTGCGGTCAAGGACTCGTCCTGTGTGTACACACGCTGCCCTGGGCTTTCGTTTAGAAAGTGATACGGCTAGGGCTGGCCGCATCTGTGATTTCTTGGCCTCTGGGCTGTCTCGAACCAACGGGTGATCCTGCGGCATCCCGAGCGGGTGGGTGGCAGGGGACAGAGTGGACCGGGATGGCGGACGATCGGGCAGGTCGCGAGGGACTTCGACCTGACCCAGGCCGCGGTGCGGGAGTGGGTCAAGCAGGCCGATCTCGACGCCGGCACCCGCACCGATGGGTTGACCAGCGATGAGCGGGAGGAGTTGACACGGCTGCGGCGGGAGAACTGCCGGTTGCGTGAGGCCGGCGACATCCTCAAGCGGACGGCTTTCTTTGCGAGGGAGACCCGGTGAACGTGTACCCGTTCCTCGAGGAGGAGAAGGCGCGGCAGAACGGGAACGTGGAGTGTTCCTGTGAGCTGTTGGAGGTTGCCCGGTCCGCCTACTACCAGCACCGCACCGGTGGCCCGTCGCGGCGTGAGCGTGACGACGCTGACCTGACCGCACAGATCGTCGACATCCACGCCGTCTCGGCCGGCACCTACGGCGCGCCTCGGGTGCGCGCCGAGCTCGCCTCGGGGGTACCGGCATGCTCGTAAGCGCGTCGCCCGGCTGATGCGCGCCACAGAGTTGTGCGGCCGCACGCCGAATCGACATCGCGTCGCGTCGGGTGGTCGGCTGGGCCACCGCCGACCATCTCCGTACCGACCTGCCCGCCCAGGCGTTGACCAACGCTGCCGCCACCCTTCCCGATAGCATCCGAGTTGCCCGGTAAGACTTGGCTCACGCCCACCTGGCTGTCGGTGGTGACCTTCTCGCCATGAAACCCACGTTTCCCGCCCCACACCGCTGTTTCGCTGGTGTACCAGGCGGCTCGCTACGGGGATCAGCGCGGTGCTTGTCGGAATCGACGGGGTGTACCTGATGACCGAGTCGGAGGCGATCGCGCTCGTGGCCGCTGTAGTGGCGGTGACCGTCGTGGACTTGGTCTTGATGGCCCAGCTCGTCCACCTCGGGCTCGACCTTGGGGCGTAAGAGCATCTTGATCCCGCAACTTCACGCCGGCCGTCACCCACCGTTACGCGTGCCTCACTTTAGAGGTTTGCCGATCTGAACCACGCCAACAAGTTGACCCTACGATATCTACTAGACACTTTCCGCTACCTCCTCCGTCATTGTGTGCAATGAGTGACCAAAAAGACACTTTAGTGTTGGTTGGCACCTATGCGTGGTCATAAGTTCCAGCTGGCGCAAGTTGGCGGAGGGAGGTGCAGTCATGCGTAAGGGTGTCGAGTGGAACTAACTGCCCCGAACGCTGCCGCTGTGGATAACATCTCCGTAAGGACTGGGGGTCGATGATCACGGGGGCTTGATTGATGCCAATCCAGCGCGACAAATTTGCGCTGCGTCTATTGACCGTCACAGTCTTTGTTCTGGCGCTGGCATGGCTTGTGTGGGCGGCTGCTCATGCGGGGCAGCCGGCGCCGCACTTTTCGGTATATCTGCTGATGGGCTCGACGCTCATGGCAGTGGGCGCGATCTTTCCGGCACCGGTGCCATCTCGGATGCCGATTCGGATCACACTGACGCCCACCATGTGTCTGGTCTGTGCGTCGGCTCTGCCGCTGCCGTGGCTGATTCTCTGCACGGCGGTTGGGGTGACTTCGGCGCGGCTTGTGACGCGACATCCACGGTCGGCAGGTCTGCACAAGGCGGTCCACAACACCAGCATGGATATCGTCACCGCCGCGACAGCGGGGCTGGTGATGCGCGTCTTCGGATTCCGTCCCGGCCTCGCTACGCAGGGCTCGGACGATCTGAGCTTGTGGCATGTGATCGCGTTTCTCGTCGCGGCGGTCGCGGCACTGTTGGTTCAGGAGGTGGTAACCACGGCTGCGGTGACGTGGTCGACGCGACGGCCGTTCACCGTGGCGGTGCGCTATCTGTGGCGGACCCGGTTGGCCGTCGCCGTAGGGGAGATCGTCACTGCGGGACTGGTCGCGGTTATCGCGAGTTTTGACAACAGGGCACTGTTGGCACTGCCAGTGGCGGTGCTGGTCGTGCACTTCGCGGTGACTCACCGGCTCCGCATCCGTGAGGAGCGGCGCGCCTGGGAGAAGTTGGCGGCTCTGGGTGACGCCCTGTCGGCCCGCGACCTCACTGTCGTCCTGCACACAGCGGCGGCAGGTGCGGTCGACCTTTTCAACGCCCGGTCTGCAGACATCGAGATCACCGGCGGCCACCGATTGGTGCGAGCGAACCAGCAGGCCGGTGTCGCCCGCGTGGTGTACGACGGGCGGGCGGCAGCGGCCCCCGCTCTCGATGAATCAGCGGCAGCCGTGCGCCACGAAATCGGAGGAGATGCGCACGGGGTACACGGGGTGGTGCGCCTCTACCTGAGTGGCCCGCGTGATTTTCTCTCAGTGCGGGAACGCGCGACTCTGCGAGCCTTCGCCGCCAACCTGTCCTCGAGCATCGATATCGCACACGCATACGGCCTCCTGGCGTCGGAGTCGCGGCGACACGAGGCAGCGGCAACCCATGACGAGGACACCGGCATGCTGAACCGGGGCGCCTTGCTGAACCGGCTCAACGAGATGGCCGAGACGCCCTGTCATGCCGTGGTCATCCGTTTGGAGAACTATCGTTTCTTGGCTGCCGCGAGCGGCAAAGGTCCAGCCCTATCTCTGCTGAACGCTCTTGCCAGTCGGGTGTGTCACCTGTCGACGGACGAGAGTTCGGCGGTCGCTCGTGTGGGCGATGAGACGTTCGCCTTGGTTATGTGGGGTATGTCCGGTGATGTCGCCTATCAGCGGGCGTGTTGGGCGGTCGCGGCGCTGCGCCGTGAGGTTCGCGTTGATGAGCGCCGTTTGGCGGTGCGGGCTAGCGCGGGGATGGCGTCAGGACCGCCAGGACCGGGTGTGCTCGATGCGGCAGAGCTGGTGTTGTGGCGGGCTATCCGGCGCGGTCAGGACCGGCTGGTGTCGTATCACGCGGGTCCGGTTCGGGAGTGGTCGCTCGCGCGAGAGTTGTCGCGCGCACGGATGTCGGTCTCGTTCGAGCCGGTCGTGGATCTCTTCAGCGGCAGGATCACGATGGTGCAGTCCGTGCCTCGCTGGCTGTATTCGCGGCATGACATGCTCACCGCGGACGAGTACGTCTACCAGCTCGTTGACGATTCCGAGAGTCTTGAAGCGCTGGCCACGCAGGTGGTCTCGCGATCGATGGCCGCTGCGGCAACCTGGCGTGACGTGCTGCCGAACGCGGTGATGGTCGTGCCAGTGCCGGCCGGTGCCCTCACGCCGGCGTTCGCGGAAGCCGTGCGCGATCGGCTGCGGGAACACGCCGCACCGGGTACCTCGCTGGTGCTGGCGCTCGGCGGACCACCTGATCCGCACGGACGCGATGTTTCCGAGCGCATCGGGCAATTCGGGGTGCGCCTGCTGCTGGACAATTATGGAAGTGGTCACGTGGGGCTCGAGTCGCTGAACGCGGCCACGTGGAGCTATCTGCGTCTACATCCGGCTTACGCGTTGGACGCGGGTTGGCGACCAGCACAGTCGGTCATCCGCGCGGCGGTAGACCTCGCCGCCGACCTTGACCTTGCGGTCATCGCACCGGGGATCACCACGGAACACGAACGACACGAACTGGCGTCGCTTGGCTGCGCTCTGGGTAGCGGTCCATTAGTGGGTGGTGAGATGTTTCCCGGCCAGATCAGAACCCACATCCAACTCTGGCAGCCCACTACCCTACAGCCTGGCGCCCCGGTGGTCCGGCTACACCGCGCTGGGCGAACGACCTTGCCTGGCCACCGCAGGCAGTGAGATGACCGGCATGCCGCCTACGATTTTCTTTCGCAGCGACGCTGCGTCAACGGGGGCAACCACCGGCACCCACCGTGCAATCTCTGCGGCTACCAGCGGAGAGTCGTGCAGCGCACAGGCCATGCGGGCGAGTCGGCTGGCTTCGGCGCGCACGTCGTGAGGGTCAGGCACGTCGGACGACAGCGGTGAGTCGCCCGGACCCGGCGGGAGTGAGGTGTGCCGGCGACGTAGCGCAACAGCGACGGTGGCGGCCTCCGCAACAGCCGTCACAGCGGCGGGATCAAGCAGGTGTCGTCGGGCACGCTTGGCCGCGCTGGCGTACACCTGTGCATTGCACCACGGGCGTAGCACGCGCAGCGCCTCGTGAACCTCAATGACGGTGCGGTAGCGCTGCCGCCTGCTACGGATTTCGACGGGCACTGGCGTCGCAGTGCTCGTAGTGACGATCGCGACGTCCGGCAAGCCATCGCGCAGCGTCATCCACAACTGGAGTAGACGCCAGTCGGAACGTCGGTCGGCCCACCACCCTGGCATTCTGGCCGGCCAACGTGTTGCTAGCCACGCGGGCTCTACCCCCGACGCGGCCCTCGTCAACTGCTGACACAACAGGTCAGCGGCCAGCTCGGCTTCTGCCTCGACTACGGGATCGATGTCGTCATGCAACGCGTCCCCATCATGGCCGAGGACGATGTGTGCTACCTCGTGCAGCACGGTCTGCGTCCGCGCGAGTGCCGGCAACGCTGCGTCGACGAGGATGCTGTCGGCGCGGTCACGCCGCACGAGTAACCCCGGCGGCAACTCAGCGTCCAGCCGCATGTCGTATACCCGCAGGTCACGTCTCCGAGCTTCTCCGATCGCCACGCACCAGGCGTCCACCGTGTATGGGGCGGGCGGGGGCGGCACGCATGCCTCCCGCAGGCGCCGTGCCAGACGCATCCGAGTCAAAAGCATCCAGACCTCCTGATACTACGATCAGTGCCGGGACAAAGATCAAAGTGTACTAGCCGGCAGGGCGTGCAGGTACCCTTCGATTTGGGGGACCACTGTTGACAGTGACGTCGACTAGGGTGCGAGTACCACGTACGGGCGTATCCGCGACGAGAGGGCAGTGGTGACTGACTGGCAGACGAGCGCGCAGAGCCACGATGGGGGGCGGGCCACCGTCGCCCGGATGTACGACTTCCTTCTCGGCGGCACGCAGAACTTCGAGGCCGACCGCGAGGCCGCGCGGCAACTTCTGCAGGCCGTCCCGGAGTCGGCGGACATCGCCCTGTCGAACCGGCTGTTCTTGCAACGCGCGGTGCACACACTGGCTGAGTTGGGTATCCAGCAGTTCCTCGACCTCGGGTCCGGTATTCCCACCCAGGGCAACGTGCATGAGGTCGCCCACGCCATCGACCCCGCTATCCGTGTGCTCTACGTCGATATCGACCCGGTCGCGGTCGTCGCCTCCAACCACCTTCTCACCGGCAATCCCACCTGCCGCGCCATCGAAGGTGACTTCACCAGCCCCGGCCTGATCCTTGACGCCCTCGCCGACGGCGACCTCGCGTCCGTGATCGACCTTGAGCAGCCCACCGCGTTGCTGTACTGCTCCGTCCTGCACCAGGTCTCCAACGACCAGATCGACGACGTCGTCGCGCCGATGCGCGAACGGCTTGCCCCTGGCAGCGCCATGGTCATCTCTCACATTAGCGCCGCGATGACCGAACGATACGGCGAGTCGACGGTGGCCACCGGGACGACCGTATACCGCACGCACGCGGCGACCAACATCACCTTGCGTACCGACGAACAACTCGCGGCCCTGTTTGGCGACCTGACCATGATCGAGCCGGGGCTGGTTCCGCTTAACAACTGGCGGCCCGGACTCAGCGAACCGGATCCCTATGCCGCCGCATCCATCCCCTCGCCCGCACGAGGTGCAGTTGCTCTTCGCTGCTGACCGGCCATGACAAGGGCGCACACCGCGAGGGCCGCAAGCCGCCGGTCCGGCGGGAACCACGCCCAGAGCTTCACGGTTCCGTCGGCAGTTCCTGCTCGGCGAGCCGAAACCATCGCTGGTCAATAGCAGAAGCACCAGCCACGCGATGATCGAGGCACCATACTGCCTTCAGGTAACAGCAGGGGCAGCACCTCGCTGATCTGCGGCGACTTGCGGCAACCCGCCGGCAGGATCGCCGAGGCGAACCGCAGCCGCTCACCCGTCTTGCTCGTCGAGCGCTTGTCGTTGACCCGCGGCGCGACCACCTCGACCGCACCAGCCGAGGTGAGCACCTGCCGCGGCCCCGCGTGACCGTTGCGCACCACCAGCCTGCGACCCCGCTCATCCAACTCGGCGGCGTGGGCAGCCAGATACCCGGCAACCTCAGCCTCCGACGCAGCCGCCAGCATCCGCCGCGCACCCTCACGCACGATCTCATCGATCCACGACCCACGACCACGGCCGGCTCGCACACTGTCGCCGGACAGGATGGCACCGTCGGGCCAGGACAGCGGGGCCGGCCTCGGACCTGGTGTCGGAGCACCACTCCTTCGTGACGCAGGGTGAGGGCCTCCGCCAGCAGGGCCGTGCCGCTGCGGAGCAGTAGCCCCAGCCCGCCGGCTGTCCGGATCATCATCAGGTTCAGCAGCCGAACCCAGCACACCAATGATCGTCAACACAAACCGGGAACTCGGCTCACGACTATGCGAGTTCTGGCACGCTACACGCTCCTGGATTGGCTGGCAGCGCCACGTCACCCTCGCCGCAGCCGCCCAACTGTTCCTCACCCAACTCTGGACGGCACACACAAATCAGCGGGGCAGACCTGAGCCTGTACGCCGTCCCCGGCAACTGCAATACCAGCTCGCGACCTGGCTCGGGTTCTGCCCCCTCTGCCACCAACTCGTACCAACCTACCGAAGCAGTACTAAACCTGACTATTCAAACTTTGTAGCCGAGATGCCTGCTTTATGAGCTTAACGGTGCTACGTCGTTTGCACTTTTACGTCGTGGCCGTCCTCGTCGATGGGTTCGATGACGGCGTTACGGAACTCGGTTCGGTTGACTTCGCCCTCTACTCGCAAGGTGATGGCGATGTCCACTTGCGCGTCGAGGTCGCGCAACTTTGCCAGCGCTCGACCGAGGCTGAACAGCCCCGCCCGGTTGAAGCGGGCGGAGATGTCGGCGGTGTGGATTACCTCGTGTTTCCGGGGAGGCGTAGCGCCGGAACCTCCTTGCCCGGGTGCCGGCCAGTTCGGGCCTTCTGGTTGTGGGCCAGACTGAGGCTCTTCTGTCGTTCCGTCGCCGGCCGCATTCTTGCCTGGCGTTGCGGGGTCGGGCTGCTCGGTCTTGACCAGCTCGCTGGCGTAGTCGGCCCACAGCACTGCCGCGTCGTCGGACAGGTCGATCTCGTCGGCAAGGAGAGGTTGCCCAATGCGTACGGTTCGCCGGTCCCGGGGGGTGACATCATCGCCTTGGCGTACGAGCCCGACGACGTATCCGGCGTCGCCACTGGATACCGCTTTTGCGATGGCTGCGGTTACCGCCGTGCGGTCGCGGAGCTTGACGAACTCGTAGTAGCTGTAGCACCAGTCGACCAGGTCCGAGCAGGTGACCAGCTTCTTGTCGGGGCCGAGTCCGGCAAGGCTGATAAGTTTCGCCGGGGTTACGGTTTGGTGACTGGTCAGGTGCTCGTCGGCGGGTCGGCTTGACCTGGGTCGTTCGGGTTGGATCATGGTTGGGTGTCCGGAACGCCGTCCATCGTGGAGCTGCTTGAGCGGCTTGCCCGGTTGGAGGCCCGGGTTCTTGAGTTGGAGCGGGACAACGCCGGGTTGCGGCGGGAAAACGCCGGGTTGCGGCGGGAAAACGCGGTGTTGCGGGCGGAGAACGCGGATCTGCGGGCTCGGCTCGGGCAGGACTCGTCGAACTCGTCGCGGCCGCCGTCGTCGGATGGGCTGGCCAAGCCGGCGCCGAGGTCGTTGCGGGCGCGTTCGGGTCGGCGGCCGGGTGGGCAGCCTGGTCATGAGGGTCGCACGTTGCG
>NZ_JBAKHU010000115.1:0-10993 GCF_036906895.1 Micromonospora sp. CPCC 206060 | reverse complement strand
TCGACCTCGGCGGGGTCAACGACCAGCAGCCGCCGACCCTGCGCCGCGAGGGCCGCCTCCACGTACTCCGCACCAAACCGCGCGAACCGGTCCCGATGTTCAACCACGATCGTCGACACGGACGGGTCACGCAGTAGCGCAAGGAACTTCCTGCCGCGGCCGTTGAGCGCCGGCCCGACCTCGGTCACCACCCGTGATACGGAAAGGTTCTGTCCGGTCGCCCAGGTGGCGACCCGGGCGACCTGCCGGTCCAGGTCGGCTTTTTGATCGGCCGACGACACCCGGGCGTAGACGACGGCCGTGTCCTCGGCAGCGGGCTCGGTCGCGGACGGGTCGACCAGGATCAGCCGGCCCACCCGGCGGGCCGGAACGGGTAGCTTGCCTTCCCGGAACCACCGGTACGCCGTCACGTGGTGCATGCCCTCGCGCACCGCCCACTCCTTCAAGTTCACTCTTGCATCATAGTGCATACTCGATGCGCAGCAGTTACTAACCCCATGACCCGCTCAACCCGCGCCGGCCGGACCCGCACTTCGCTCCAGAGGCCGCAGCGGCCCGCGACGCCGGCTGGCCGGTCGGCCTGGTCGACCACGACGCACTGGGTCGGCCGGGGCGGTCGGCCGGGTACGGACCACCGGTCCCGCCCGCTACCGGGGCTGGATGCTCCCCGCCGACCGGTACACCGACTTCGCCGGCGCTCTCGCCGAACGGGAGGTCACCCTGCTCACCGGCGCCGGGGAGTACCGCCGGGCCCACGAACTGCCCGGCTGGTACGCCGCGCTGGCCGGCATGACACCGGAGTCGTACTGGACGGTGGGGGCGGAGCGGAACGACGTCCTCCGGATCTGTGACCGGCTCGGCAGTGGCCCGGCGGTGCTGCGGGACTACACGAAGTCCCTGAAGCACCACTGGCACGAGGCCGCGTACATCCCGGAGGTGGCCGACCATGCCGGGACCTGGCGGGTGGTGCGGCGCTTCGTGGAGCTGCGCGGCGACGATCTCACCGGTGGCCTGGTGGTACGGCGCTTCGAACGGTTCCAGGGGCACGAGGTGCGGACCTGGTGGCGGGACGGCCGGTGCGTACTGGTCGGCCCGCACCCGGACACCGACGACGGTGCGCCGGTGCCGGAACCCGACCTGGCCGACCTGGCCGACCGGGTCCGCCGCACCGGACTCGACTTCGTCACGGTCGACCTGGTACGGCGGGACGACGGCCGGTGGCGGGTGGTCGAACTCGGCGACGGACAGGTCAGTGACCGGCCGGTGTCGATTCCACCCGCCCGGTTCCTGGCCGCCCTCGCCACAGCCGACTGACGCCCGCACCGAGTGTTAATAAGGGGCCCTTCCTCTACCGAAAGCGTTAAGCAGGGGCCCTTCCTTACACCTTGGTGGGGAGGTGGCGGGTGGCCCGCAGGCTGGTCAGGGTGACCACCACGAGCACCCCGATGATGACGCCCAGCGAGGCGAGGGTCGGGATCTCCGGGATCCAGGTCCAGACGCCGTGCGCCCAGTGCAGGGCGAGCTTGACGCCGATGAAGGCCAGGATGGCGGCCAGCCCGTAGCTGAGGTGCACCAGCCGGGACAGCGCGGCGTGCAGCACGAAGTACAGGGCGCGCAGGCCGAGCAGGGCGAAGGCGTTGGTCGCGAAGACCAGGTACGGGTCCTCGGTGATGCCGTAGACCGCCGGCACGGAGTCGACCGCGAAGACCACGTCGGTGGCCAGGACGGCGACCACGACCAGCGCGAGCGGGGTGAGCGCCCGACGTCCGCCCTGGCGGACGATCATCCTGGTGCTCTGGTAGTCGTCGGTCACCGGCATGAACCGGCGCAGCAGCCGGACCGAGCGCATCGTCGAGATGTCCACCGCCTGCTCGTGGCCGGAGAGGGCGTCCCGGAGCAGTTTGACGGCGGTGGCGATGAGGATCGCGGCGAAGAGCAGGAACGCCCAGTCCAGGGTCTGCAGGGCGGCGGCGCCGAGGGCGATGAAGACGGCGCGCAGGACGAGCGCGCCGGCGATGCCGTAGAGCAGGACCCGCTGCGCCAGCACCGCCGGTACGGCGAACGCGGCGAGCAGCAGCATGAAGACGAACAGGTTGTCGACGGAGAGGGACTTCTCCACCAGGTAACCGGTGAGGTACTGCACGCCCTGTTCGGAACCCCAGCGGGACCAGATGTAGCCGCCGAAGGCCAGGGGCAGCGCGATGTAGAAGGCGGACCAGCCCAGCGCCTCCCGCATCGACACCTCGTGGGGGCGGCGGGTGACCAGGAAGTCGAGGACCAGCAGCGCCAGCACACCGGCGATGGTGACCGCCCAGAGCGTGGGCGTACCCACGGATGTCAACTCGGACACGGCAAGATAGGGCGTTTCGGTCACGGAGCCTCCTCGAACACCGGTACGGGTTCGAGGTCTCCTTCACCCGCCGCTGATCGGGGTGGGCAACCATCCGAGGCCGTCCGGGACGGCCGTACTGACCGGAGTGGTTCGTGGGAAGTACTCCCCTCGCGCCCCCAGATTAGGTCAGGCTTATCGGAAACGCCAAGCGATGCGGGCAGGTCACGCCGCAGGTCCGCCGTGGTCACGGAGGCTTTTCTCCGGTTCGGGTGAGCAGTGTCCGGACCGCCGCGTGGACCCGTTCCGGCCGTAGGTCGGCCATGCACGCCGGCCCGGTCGGTGACAACGGACAGTCACCCTGCCACCAGCAGGACTGCTCGGTGATCGCGGTCGGCAGCCGGTGCTCGCACTCCGGTAGCCCCTGGAGATCCACCCCGCCGATGCCGTAGCGGCGGGCCCAGGTCGGCCCGAAGAGGCCCACCGTCGCCGCACCGGACGCGGCGGCCAGCCGTACCGGACCGGTGTCGGGTCCCACCACGACTCCCCCACGCCGGGCCACCGCCGCGAAACAGCCGGCGAGCACGGGCAGGTCCATCCGGGGCAGCGGCACCACCGACGGGGACACCGGCTCCGGGCCGACCGACAGCACGGGGTGCCCCCGGCGGTGGAGTGCATCGGCCAGTCGCCGCCACCACGGCGCCGGCCAGCGCTTGACCGCCATTCCGGCCTCGGTGACCAGCACCACCGGCGCCCGAAGGGGCCGCGCCGTGCCGGCCGGTCCGTAGGCGGCGGCGACCAGGGCCGGGTCCGCTCCGGCCAGGCTGACCAGGGCGGTCACCACCTGCTCCCCGGCGGCCAGGACCGCCGGAGCGAGGGCCACCCGGGGCCGGGTCGCGACGTCGGCAGCGGTGAGCAGTCCCTCCTCGTGCAGGATCCGCAGATAGCGGGTACCGACCGGCTCGTCCGGTGGTGGCTTGCGCCACAGGTCGGTCACGCACCGGGCACCGGAGGCGGCGAGCAGGTCCGGGATGCCGTCGTACCGGGTGGTGCTGACCACCAGGTCGGGTCGGCGCTCGGCGAGGGCGTCCCGGACCGCCTCCCGTTCGGCGCCGGGTCGGCCGTGCCGGGGTGTCCGCACGGCGTCCACCGCCGGATCGGCGCGCAGCAGCCCGGCGCCCGGGTCGTGGGTCAGCACCCGCAGCCGCGCCCCCGGGTTGCGCCGGGCCAGGGCGTGCACGGCGGGCAGCAGCATGATCAGGTCGCCGATCCCGCCGAGCAGGTCGACGACGAGGATCTCCCGGTACCGGTCAGTCACCGCCGCGTCCCAGCACCTGCTCGTAGATCCGCCGGTGTGCCTCGGCCACCCGGGGCCAGGACCGCTCCCGCGCGAACCGCCGGCCCCGCTCGGACAGCCGCGCCCGCAGCCCGGGGTCGTCGAGGAGCCCACCGACGGTACGGACGATGGCCGCCGGGTCCCGGCGGGCCGGGATCAGCGCGACCGCGCCACTGTCCCGTAGTTCCGGGTCACCGCCGTCTGGTTCGGTGACCGCGGTCGGCAGGCCGTGTGCCAGCACGGTCAGCAGGGCCCCGCTCTTGGTCGTCACCCCGGCGGTGAACGGCAGCACCGCCACGTCGGCGGCGCACAGGGCCGCCGACACCCGTTCGGCCGGCAGGTGCCCGGTGAAGTGCACCGCCGCGTCGACCGCGTGCCGGCGCGCCAGCCCGGTCAGCTCCGCGTGGAACGCCCGGGCCTCGTCCTCGGGCAGGGCCTGCGAGGTGAACCCGCCGACCACCAGCAGGCGCAGATCCCCGCGTCCGGTACGGAGCGCCGGCAACGCCTCGATCAACTGCCGGACCCCCTTGACGGGGTGCACGAACCCGAAGAAGACCAGTGCCGGTACGTCCGGCGGTAGGCCGAGGTCGGCGCGCGCCCGCGCCCGGGCGTCCGGTGCGGCGTGCCGCACGTCGACGTTCGGGGCGATCGGCACCCGGACCACGGGTACGCCCAGCCGCCGTTGCACCGCCCGGCCGTGCTCCGGATTGGTCACCACCACGGCGGAGCTGGCCGGCACCAGCCGTCCGGTCTCCCGGTCCCAGCGGCGGCACCGTTCCACCGCCGACCAGAGCGGCCGGGGCAGCCAGGCCGGTACCGCCCACCAGCCGTACTCGTGCACCGTGGTGACCAGCGGAACCGTCCCGGGCAGCCGGAACGGGAGCAGCCCGGGCAGCCCGGAGAACCGGTACGCCGAGGGCGCGAACTGCACGTGTACCAGGTCGGGCCGGAGCCGCCGGACCTGGCGTACTGCCGTGCCGGTGGCCCGCCACCAGCGTCCGGGGACGGGCGGTCCGGTGGGGCGTACCGGCACCCCGACCGCGTCCACGTCCACCCCGCCCAGGGCGTCGATCAGGTGGGCCACGTAGTCGCTGACCCCGTCGTGTTCCGGTCGGCCCGGCCCGTGCAGCATCGCCACCCGGATCGGTTCCGCACCGGTCACGTCACCCTCCGTTCCGAGGTGCCACGCCGGTACGCGCGTTCCCGGCCAACGGGGGACCAAACGGTCGGACGGGATGGCTTATCGTGGCGCGGTGACCGACGCTGCCCCCGCCTCGACCGGCGGTCCGCTCACCGGTGTCCGGGTGGTCGAACTGGCCGGCATCGGACCGGGTCCGTTCGCGGTGATGCTCCTGGCCGACCTGGGCGCGGACGTGGTCCGGGTCGACCGCACCGGGGAGGTCCACCCCGGCGCACCGGGGACGCCGCATCCCGACCTGCTCAACCGGGGTCGACGGTCCGTCGCGGTGGACCTGAAGTCGCCGGACGGCCGGCAGGTGGTCCTCGACCTGATGCGGGGCGCGGACGTCCTGGTGGAGGGGTTCCGTCCCGGGGTGACCGAGCGGCTGGGGCTCGGCCCCGCCGACTGTCTGGCGGTCAACCCGCGCCTGGTCTACGGCCGGATGACCGGTTGGGGGCAGGACGGCCCGAACGCCCCGCACGCCGGGCACGACATCGACTACCTGGCGCCGACGGGCGCACTGCACGGCATCGGCCGGGCCGGGGAACGGCCGGTACCGCCGATGAACCTGCTCGGCGACTTCGGCGGCGGGGCGACGCTGCTCGCCCTCGGCGTGGTCGCCGCCCTGTTCGCCGTCCGGGCCGGTGGCGCCGGGCAGGTCGTCGACGCGGCGATCGTCGACGGTGCCGCGCTGCTCACCACCCAGATCCACGCCCTGCGCCGGATGGGCATGTGGCAGGACCCGCGGGGGGTGAACCTGCTCGACGGCGGCGCGCCCTTCTACGACACGTACGAGTGCGCCGACGGCCGCTACCTGGCGGTGGGTGCGCTGGAGCCGAAGTTCTACGACGAGCTGGTCCGGCTGACCGGGTTCCGGTTGGAGCCGGACGAGGCGCTGGACCGCACCGATCCGGGGAACTGGCCGGCGCTGCGCCGGTCGTGGGCCCGGCTGTTCCGTACCCGCAGCCGGGACGAGTGGGCGCGGCTGCTGGAGCGTACCGATGCGTGTGTCGCACCGGTGCTGGACTGGCGGGAGGCTCCGGATCATCCGCATCTCGCGGCTCGTGGGGTCTTCGTCGAACACGTCGGGGTACGCCAGCCCGCACCGGCGCCCCGGTTCAGCCGGACGCCCGGGGCGATCCGGCGCCCGCCGCCGCACCCGGGCGAGCACACCGACGAGATCCTCGCCGAGCTGGGACTCGGCGCGGAACGGATCATGCAGCTCCGGGCCGCCGGGACGGTCGCCTGACCGGTCGACCGGAGGCTGCCCCGGTCTCCCGCCGGGGGTCGGCTCAGCCGTGGCGCCGGGTGGCGCCCGGCGCCAACGCCGGTTCGACCATCTCGCGGTAGTCACGCGGCATCTGGGCCATCACCTCGTCGAACTCGCCACCGGTGACCGCCTCACGGACGGTGGTGAAGACGGCCCGTACCCCGTTCCTCGCCAGTTGCTCGTCGACCCCGGCCCGGGCCGCGACCCGGCGGATGAACTCGGCCGCGTCGAAGCGGTCGGCGGCCTCGGCGGCCGGCAGGGGCCGCACGATCGCCTGCAACGGCGGCGGCAGTTGGGCGGCCAGGTCCAGTGCCTCACCGCCGGTCAGCCGCTCGGCCAGGGTCGCCAGGGTGCCCCGGGTCAGGTCGACCGCCTGTGCGGAGGCGACGTGGGTGCGCCGGGCGACCTGGTCGATGAAGGTGTCGTAGTTCATGGACATTCCTCACGGCGGGCCGGCAGGGCCGGCAGGTGGGCTCGGCGGCACGTGGTCCGCCGGCGGTGGGTGGGCTCGGCGGCACGTGGTCCGGCGGCGGTGGGTCCGGTGACCGCTGCCGACGGGTGCCCCGCGTACCCGGGTCCGGGCGGTCGAAACTGCGGGCGTGAGTGGCCGCTGGGCGGGTAAGCGTCGGGGGGCCTGGTCCGACACCCGGCGGGCCCTGATCCCGACGAGTGACGAGGGAGCCGCCGCGATGGTCAGCGACACCCAGGTGCTGCGGTACCTGTCCAGCCTGGACTACCCGGCCACAAAGGACGACGTGCTCCGCGAGGCGGAACGCCGGGGGGCCCCGGACGACGTGCTGCGGGCGTTGCGGGCGCTGCCACCGGTCGACTACGCCAACGGCAACCAGGTGGCCCGGTCGGCGCGGATCGACCCCGCGCCGGAGCAGGACGCGAGCGACCGGCAGGCCCGTGCCCGGGAACCGCACCATCGGGTCGCGCAGCACCTGCGCCGCATCTGAGGTCCGTCAGCCGTGTCGCCGGTCCGCTGATGGCGTTTCGCGGGGGACGACCGGCCCGCCGGGCCGGTCGACGCGAACCCGTCGCCGCCTCCTGGCAGTTGGCGGTCATGGGGGCCGCCGGCATCTCCGCCGGCATCGTGCTGGCCATCCTCAACGATCCGGTACTCGGGCCGCTGCTGGGCTGGGACGTGGCGGCACTGATCTACCTGATCTGGGTGTGGCGGATCATCTGGCCGATGGACGCGGCGCAGACCGCCCGGCTGGCCGTACGGGAGGATCCGAACCGGGCGTTACGGGACGTCCTGCTGCTGGCTGCCTGCCTGGCCAGCCTGCTGGCCACCGGGGTGGTGCTGACCACCGCGCACGCCGTGCAGGGGGTCTACCGCAACCTGGACATCGCGCTGGGCACGGTCAGTGTGGTGCTGTCCTGGACGGTGGTGCACACCGTCTTCACCACCCGGTACGCCCGGATCTACTACACCGGACGGGACGGTGGCATCGACTTCAACCAGCGGGAGCCGCCCCGCTACTCGGACTTCGCGTACCTGTCGTTCACCGTCGGCGCCACGTTCCAGGTCTCGGACACCGCACTGACCTGCAACGAGATGCGGACCACGGTGCTGCGGCACCTGCTGCTGTCGTACCTGTTCGGGGCGATCATCATCGCGGCGACGGTGAACCTGCTCGCCGGGCTGGCCCGCTGACAGCAGCACTCTCCGGCGCGACCGGCGTGCCGCCAGCCGTGACGGAAAGAGTCGGGCGGTCGCCGGTCGCGGAACCCACGACCAGCGTCCACCCGACCCGGAAGAACCCCGGCGATGATTCCACGCCCGAACCGGATCGCGATCACCGAGTGGTACCGGCTCACCCGAACCGGGCGAGCAGCACGTGGCCAATCATACGATCCAACATCATCCAAATGGCCAGTTGCGCACATAAGTGTGGGGCGACGCACTTCAATGATCGACGTCAACCCCCTGGTGGGTCAGCCCCTGATCTCGGCGTACCGGTCCTCCAGCTCGACCCGGGCCAGCGCGCCGACCAGCCAGGCCAGCTTCTCGGACTCGCGGCCCCCGGCCAGCTCAGCCAGGTCCGTGGCGGAACGGCCGAGTCCGAGCTTGCGGGCGGCAGCCAGCGCCTTACGGTCTGCCACCGGCGCCACCTCCGGCCAGAGCGCCTGGGTCTCCCGCAGGAACAGGTCGGCGACCTGGTCGTCGACGCCGGGCAACGCCGTCAGCAGCGCCCGCTCCCGGTCAGGGGCGTACCGGGCCGGTGCCCGTAGCCGCCGCAGGTCTCCCCGGTACCGCTGGGCCACCACCAGGGACAGATCGCCCAGGTCGGTGGCGAGCGCGTCGACATCGCCCCGCCAGCCGCAGCTGCGCAGCAGCCGTACCCGGTCGGCGTGCAGGGAGGCCGCCATCCGGGCCGCACTGTCCCACCCGGCCTCGCCGAACGCCCGGGTGGTCGCCACCGCCCGCTGGAAGTCGCCCGGCCGGCGCAGCAGCACCGACAGGCACAGCACCTGGAACAGGCTGGACGGGTTGTTGGTCACCCGGATGCCGTACTGCTCCGCGAATCCGCGACCACCGGCGACGAGCCGGCGAATGAGACGTTTCCGGTCCTCGACGCTGGAACCCACACTGCTCGTCATGGCGTGCGACTACCCGGAAAGCCCGGAGACACGCCCCGGGCGGCGGACCGCCGAGTCGTCAGCCCGAGGTACGGCCGTGCCGGTCCCGGGCCTTCAGCCGGGTGGTCGGCATGTCAGGTGCCGGCAGCGGCGCTGCCGGATCGTCCAGAACTGGCGCGAACCGGCGCCCGGCCATCCAGTCCTCCCGGGCCTGGACGATCTCCTCATGGCTGCGCCCCACGAAGTTCCACCACATGACCAGGGGTTCGTCGAAGGGTTCACCACCAAGCAGCAGCAGCCGGACGTCCTCGCCGGCACGTACCGTCAACTCCCGCCGGCCAGGTTCCAGGTAGAGCAGGGTGCCCGGGGTGAGGTGCGTGTCCGCCACCTCGGCCGCGCCGCTCATCACCAGTACGCCGTGCTCGAAACCGGGGTCCAACGGGAGCCGCGTGCTCCCCGGCCCGTGTCCCCGCAGCTCGACGCCGAGCAGCGGAGTGTGCACGACGGCCGGTGACCGGACCGGGCCGAACTCGCCGACGAGTACGGTCGCGGTGAGGTCCCCGCCCCGCCAGGAGGGCAGCGCGGCGTGGTGGGCGAAGTCCGGTGCCCCGTGGCGGGCGTGGTCGGGCAGCGCCACCCAGAGCTGCACCCCGTGCATCACCGGTGGATGCCGCGGAGGGGACTGCTCGGAGTGGGCGATGCCGTGGCCGGAGGTCATCACGTTGAGTTCGCCGGGGCGGATCGACTGGGTGTTGCCGAGCCCGTCACGGTGCAGGATCTCCCCCTCCACCAGCCAGGTGACGGTCTGCAGGCCGGTGTGCGGATGCGGCGGGACCTGCATGCCCGGGCGATCGGCGACATCGTCCGGGCCGAAGTGGTCGACGAAGCACCAGGCGCCGACCATGCGGCGGGGGCGCTGCGGCAGCAGACGCCGGACGGTGGTGTAGCGCCCCAACGGCACGTCGTGCCCGGGCAGCAGGACGCTTCCCGGCTCGGCGACCGTCGTACCGGGCTGCCGGGTGTCCGCCGGCATCGACTCCGTACCGCTCATCGCTCGACTGTACGTCGCCGCCACGGATGTGATCACCACCCTGTTGACCTCAAGCATGGTTGAGGTTTGACGCTGGTACCGGTGGCCACGACGAGAGGAAGTGATCGGTATGCGGGCGGTACTGGTGAGCCGGTTCGGCGGCCCGGAGGTGCTGGCACCCACCACACTCCCCGACCCGGTGCCGGGACCGGGGCAGGTCGTGGTGGCCGCAGCAGCGGTGGACGTACTCAACGTAGAAACCTCGATCCGGGCGGGCCGGGCCACCGCGTACTTTTCGGTCAGGCCGCCTTACGTGCCGGGCGGCGGCATCGCCGGCACGGTACGCGCCATCGGCTCCGGGGTGTCCCCGTCCTGGACCGGACGTCGGGTGGTGACCCGGCTCGCCGACTGGGGCGGGTACGCCGAACTGGGCCTCGCCTCGGCCGCCGACCTGGTCCCGGTGCCGGACGGGCTCGGGCTGCTGGAGGCAGCGGCCCTGGTACACGACGGTCCGACCGCCCTCGGGATCGTCCGGGCCACCAACCCCTTCCCCGGCGAGTGGGTACTGGTCCTACCGGCGGTCGGCGGTGCGGGCAGTCTGCTGGTGCAACTCGCCGTGCAGGCCGGCGCGCGGGTCGTCGGTGCGGCACGGGGCGTGCGGAAACTGGCCCTGGCTCGCGGCCTGGGCGCCGAAGCGGTGGTCGACTACAGCGATCCGGACTGGGTGGACCAGGTAGGTGTCATGACCGGAGCCGGACCGGACGTCGTCCTCGACGGGGTCGGCGGGAAAACGGGCCGGATGGCGTTCGAGGTGGCGGCGGAGGGCGGGCGGTTCTCCGCGCACGGCGCACCGGGTGGCGCCTTCGCCCCGGTGGAACAGGTGGAAGCCGACCGGCGGGGCATCACCCTACGCGGCATCGCCGACGTCCAGTTCCCGCCCGCCGAGGCGAAACGACTGCTCCAGCAGGCGGTCAGGGACGCGGCTGTGGGACGGCTGCGGCCGGTCATCGGACAGACCTTTCCGCTGGAGAACGCGGCGGAGGCACACACCGCAATCGAGGACCGCCGGGTGCTCGGCAAGACCCTCCTGCTGGTCTGATCCGGACGTGCCGTTGGCCGGGTCCCCGTGTCGGGGACCCGGCCAACGCTCTGCCACCTATCAGGTTCAGCTGTTGTTCCAGTGCTCGGCGACCAGGTCAGCAGCCAGCTTCTCCCACTGCGCATAATGATCCGGGAACGCCGACACCTGCACCTTCTGC
>NZ_JBAKHU010000114.1:0-11488 GCF_036906895.1 Micromonospora sp. CPCC 206060 | reverse complement strand
GGCCATCCCTCAATCAGAGATCAACTAAATGATCCCCGGTGACACGAGCGTTAGGAAACCCCCGTGACCACTGCGGTCCGGCCGGTGAGGTCGCAGCGGGCGTGCCGGCGGGCCCGGTTCTCCGTCGCGCACGGCGGGCACATCAGGTGGTAGTCCATGTCCACCGACCGGTACGGCGTCTTGCACACGTAGCAGCGCCGGGCCCGGATCAGTGCGGCGCCGCCGGTTCCGTCGGCGGCACCGCCCGGATCATCGGCGGTGGTGGACGGGATCTCGGTGTGGAACCGGGTGGCCCCGGCCAGCAGAGCCCGGTCGGCCTGCCGGGCCCGCAGGTCACGCCGGGCCTTGGCCCGTTTCTTCACCCTGCGGGCGGCGTCGACCACGGCCCGCTCCACCTCCCGGCGGGTCACCTCGTCGAGGTCGGCATCGTCGAGCCGGGCGAGCACGGCGAGGCAGGTCGCCACGTCCGCGCGATCCACGATGCCCCTCCCCGTTCAGGTGGCGAGACCGGCCGGATTCGAACCGGCGTCCTCCAGCTTGCTGTCAAGGCGCGTCGACCTCTGCGCTACGGCCTCGCCGCGCGGCAGCATACCGAAGACCACCGACAGCGATCTCCGGCCGGGTGGCCGCGCGGCTCCTACCGGGTGGCGGCGCGGCGGGCCCGCGCCAGGACCTCGGCCGGGGTACGGCCCGCCCCGTCCACCGCCTCCGGATCGGCCCCCGCCTCGACCAGCGCCGTCATCACCTCGACGGCGATCGTCGCGGCGGCGGCGTGCAACGGGGTACCGCCGTCGCGGTCCCGGTCGACCAGCGACAGCCCGGCCGCGAGCAGGACCGGCAGCACCCGGGTGTGGTCCACATGGGACACCCAGTGCAGCAGCGTGCCACCCCGGCCGTCGCGCAGCCCGGCATCCCTCCCTTCCGAAAGGACGGCCAGCAGACCGTCGGTGTCACCGTGCAGGGCGAGGGCGAAGATGTCCCGCCGGATCCTGCGGATCTCCTTCGGCACCGGGGTCGCCCCGGTGCGCCAGGCCCGGACCGCCGCCGCGCACCCGGCGACGGGACCGCCCAGGCCGGCGAGCAGGAACTCCCGGTGCAGTTCCTCGGCGCTGTGGTGCGGGGTGCGGATCCGCCCACCGCTCACCTCGACCAGGTGCCAGTCCGGACCGCAGCGGATGCGGATCTGCCGCCGTGCGGCCGGGGTCGGGGCACGCCAGGACTGCACCCGGTCGGGGAGGAGCGCCGCGTGTACCAGCGGATGCAGTTCGTCGGGATGCAGCCGACCATGACGCAGCAGGGCCACGTCGGCCGGTGCCGGTAGCCCGAACGCGTACGGCCCGACCCTGCCGTACTCCCGGGGCGCCCGCCGGACCGTCAGCCCGCCGTCGGGGGCGACGTCGACCGTGAGGGTGCCGTCAATGGACGCCAGGGTCGTCGCCCCGTAGCGGTGTGCCAGCCGCCGAACCTCGGCGGCCAGCACCGGGAGGGTCGCCGCGTACCGGCCGAGCAGCAACTCGACCGGCCACATCGACCACCAGCGGGGCGGGTCGGTGAGGTCCACCGCGAACCCGGCCGCCTCGTAGGCGGGTACCAGGTGCCCCACGCCGAGCCGCCCCGCGATGGTCTCCACCTCGGCGGCCCGGTCGACCGGTGGGCCGGGCGGGAACGGGGTGCCCGGCGGGTACGGACGACCGTCGGCGGTGTGCCAGGCGAGCCGGTCCGGTGCCACCCCGCACGCCCAGCGGCGGGCCGTCACCGCGTCCGCGTGCCAGCACCAGTCCGGCAGGTCGTACCAGCCACGCTGGAGGGTGCCGACGTCCTCGACCCGTAACGCCAGGCGCTGACGGGCCCGTTCGGTGTGCGGCAGTGTCGCCACCAGGACCGGGGTGCCCCGGCCCGCCGGCGCCATCCGCACCGGGGTCGCCCGTCGGGACAGCACCACCGGCAACTGCGGCACCAGCGCGAGGTTGTCCATCCGGGGCAGGTACCGGCGCAGCAGGTCGGGCGCGAAGCCGATCAGGTCGGCCTCGATCCGGGCCGCCTCGTCGCGGCCGTACCGGGCGGCCACGTCACGCAGGTCGATGTGCGCGTCGACACCCCCGGCGGCGCACACACCGCGCCAGTCACCGGCGGAGCGCCGGGCGGCGACGGTGGCGATCATCGCGGACGGGAGGCGTACCCCAGCATCCGGAGGTACCTCTCCCGGTCGCGTCGGCGTTCCACGGATCCGTCCTGAAGGTGTCGGGGAGCGGACCGGCCGGAATCGAACCGGCGTCCTCCCGATTGCAGTCGGGCGCGACGACCTCTGCGCTACGGCCAGCTCGCGGACGAGTGTAGACATCGTCGCCGCGCGACACGTGTTGCCAGGAGGTTACGGGCGGCTTTAGGCTGCCATGGGAGCGCTCCCGGACTTGGGTCGGACATCGACGACAGTGGCCGACCGGCGGAGCGTACCGGGAGCAGCGGCGACGGGGGCTGACGTCGCCGGCACGGGCTGCGCACACCCGCACCACATCCATCGTTCCCCACCCATGCCCGCACCCCGAACAGAATTGAGACGACCTGATGGCACACATCCCGCGCCTGTCCCGGCGCAACCTGGTCGCGGCCGGCGCCATCGGTGCGCTGACCATGGGCGCGTCGGTGGCCCTGCCGGCCACCAACGCCACGGCAGCCGCCGGCTGCGCCGTCACCTACACCACCAGCAGCTGGACCGGCGGGTTCACCGCCTCCATCACCATCAAGAACCTCGGTGACGCGATCAACGGCTGGACCCTCGGTTTCACCTTCCCCGACGCCGGCCAGCGGGTCGGACAGGGCTGGTCGGCGACCTACAGCCAGAGCGGCAGCACCGTAACGGCGAAGGACATGGGCTACAACGCCACGTTGTCCACCGGTGCCACCACCAACATCGGCTTCAACGGCACCTGGACCACCAGCAACCCCGCGCCCACGTCGTTCACCCTCAACGGGACGGTCTGCACCGGCTCGACGGCGCCCACCACCACGGCACCACCGCCCACCACTCCGCCACCCACCACTCCGCCCCCGACCGGCCAGACGCCGGTGGCGATCAACGGTCAGCTCCGGGTCTGCGGCGTCAACCTGTGCAACCAGTACAACCGGCCGATCCAGCTACGCGGCATGAGCACCCACGGTATCCAGTGGTTCAACCACTGCTACAACGACGCCGCTCTCGACGCCCTCGCCGACGACTGGAAGTCCGACCTCCTGCGGGCCTCGATGTACGTGCAGGAGGACGGTTACGAGACCAACCCGACCCTGTTCACCAACCGGGTCAACACGCTGGTCGACGAGGCCACCGAGCGTGGGATGTACGCGCTGATCGACTTCCACACCCTGACCCCCGGTGACCCGATGTACAACCTCGACCGGGCCAGGACCTTCTTCGCCGCCGTGTCGGCCCGCAACGCCAGCAAGAACAACGTCATCTACGAGATCACCAACGAGCCCAACGGTGTGAGCTGGTCGACCATCAAGAACTACGCCGAGCAGGTCATTCCGGTGATCCGCGCCAACGATCCGGACGCGGTGGTCATCGTCGGTACCCGCGGCTGGTCGTCGCTGGGGGTCTCCGAGGGCGCCAACTCCACCGAGGTCGTCAACAACCCGGTGAACGCCAGCAACATCATGTACGCGTTCCACTTCTACGCCGCCTCGCACAAGGACAACTACCGGGCCGAGCTGGAACGGGCCGCCGCGCGCCTGCCCATGTTCGTCACCGAGTTCGGCACCGTGACCTACACCGGCGGCGGCGCGGTGGACACCGCCAGCAGCACCGCCTGGCTGGACCTGCTCGACCGGCTGAAGATCAGCTACGCCAACTGGACCTACTCCGACGCCGACGAGGGCAGCGCCGCGTTCCGGCCAGGCACCTGCTACGGCAGCACCTACGCCGGTACCGCCGTGCTCACCGATTCCGGCACCTTCATGCGCAACCGCATCCGTACCCCGGACAACTTCCCCACCAGCTGACGCACAACCGGCGCTGGCGCCCTGCCACCCCGACAGGGCGCCAGCGCCGGGCCACCTATCCTGGCTGACATGAGTCGCGCGGTGGAGCAGTCCAACCGGGCGATGCTGCGGGCCCGGGACGCGATGGACCGCTCGTACGCCGAGCCACTCGACATCCCCGCGCTGGCCCGGATCGCGCACGTCTCCGAGGCGCACTTCATCCGTACCTTCCGGGCGACCTTCGGGGAGACCCCGCACCGCTACCTCCAGCGCCGGCGGGTGGAACGGGCGATGTACCTGCTGGTGCAGAGCGACCTCGACGTGACCGGCATCTGCTTCGCGGTCGGTTTCAGCAGCCTCGGCACGTTCAGCCGTACCTTCCGGCAGATCGTCGGCGAGTCGCCCAGCGGGTACCGCAGGAGCCGGACGCGGGCCTCGACCGCTGCGGTACCGAACTGCTTCGCCAAGTCTTGGATGCGGCCCAGCAGTTTTGGATAAGCAGCAGGTCAGAGGCACCGCCTAGGGTGATCAGCATGACGATTGACAAGATCACCCGCTCCCAGATCTACGTCCTCGACCAGGACGAGGCCCTCGACTTCTACGTCGGCAAGCTCGGCATGGAGGTCAACACCGACCAGGATCTCGGCTTCATGCGGTGGCTGACGGTGAACGTCCCCGGTGACCCGGAGCGCGAGATCCTGCTGGAGAAGCCCGGACCGCCGGCCATGGACCCGGCAACCGCGGAGCAGGTCCGGGAGATGCTCACCAAGGGCGCGCTGGGCGGCACGCTCTTCCTGACCACCGACGACGCCCACAAGACGTACGAGGACCTGGTGGCCAAGGGCGTCGACATAACCGACGAGCCGGTGGACCGCCCGTACGGTATCGACTTCGGTATCCGGGACCCGTTCGGTAACCGGCTCCGCATCGGCCAGATGCACCCCCGCCCCTGACCGACGGCGGGATCCGGCACCGGGCGCGGCGGCGACCTCCCCGGAGGGCGGTTTAGCACCCACCGGACGGGGCACTTCAGGCGGACTCCCCATCGGGATGAGAGGAGACCGCGATGCACCCGCCCGCGCCCCGTGGTCCGGTCTCCGCTGCCCTGGTCGAGGCGCTACGGGGCAGTCCCGGCCCGCTACCCGGCAGTCTGCTGGACGCGGGCCGGGCCTGGGCGCGGGCCGACCCGGCCGCCCCGGTGGACGTCATGCACGACGAGGACCTGCAACTTGCGCTGTTCACCTGCTACGAGTTGCACTACCGGGGCTGGGACGGGGTCGACGACCGGTGGGAGTGGGAGCCGTCGCCGCTCACGCTGCGCCGCGACACGGAGGACCGCTTCGAGCGGGCCCTGTCCGGTCTCGTCGGTCCGGTCCCGCCGTTGCGGCCCGAGGAGGTGCCGCAGGCGCTGCTCGCCCTGGCCGCCGCCGACGGGCCCTCGCTGTCGACGATGGTGCGGCAGCGGGCCACGATCGCCCAGTTCCGCGAGTTCGTGACCCACCGGTCGGTGTACCACCTGCGGGAGGCCGACCCGCACACCTGGGCCATCCCCCGGCTGGGCGGCCTCGCCAAGGCGGCGCTGATCGAGATCCAGATCGACGAGTACGGCGGCGGCCAGTTGTCCCGGATGCACGCCCACCTGTTCCGGGCCACGGCACGGTGGCTGGGACTGGACACCGGGTACGGCGCCCACCTCGACGCGGTCCCGGCGGTGACCCGCCTTTGTGCGTCCCGTCGCAGAAGGGTTTGATGGCCGATCCGCCGCACCGGCACAGGGCGACCGTCCGCCGCCGCGCGTCGATCGTCTCCCCGTTCTGGGTCCGCAGCGCGAAGTCGCCGCGCACCAGCAGCGGACCGTCCTCGTAGGTGGTGACGGTCGCCGCCGTCCGGTGCGCCCGGAAAGCAGAGCGACCATGCCCACCGCACCCACCCACCACACCCCCGCCCTGGTGATCCACAGTGGACGGTACCGCCGGCGGACCCGCCGTACCGCGCTCCTGCTGGCCGGTGTCCTGGCGGTCCCGCTGGCCGGTGCCGTCCCCGCCTCGGCCGTCACCACCGACCCGGCCGGGCCCGGCATCCGGTGCACCGGCTCACCGACCGGCTTCGCCTCGGTCAACGCCCTCGGCCAGAACGGGACCACCGGTGGGGCCGGTGGCCCGACCGTCACCGTCACCACCGCGTCCGCCCTGGCCAGCGCCGCCGGGACGGCCGGACCGTTGAACATCCTGGTGTCCGGTCGGATCCAGGTCAGCGACATGATCACCGTGGTGGCCAACAAGAGCATCATCGGCGTGGGAACCACCGCCGAGATCACCGGCGGTGGCCTGCAACTGGGCTCCACCACCCGCCCCGGCAACAACGTGATCATCCGCAACATCAGGTTCACCAACGCGTCGGACGACTCGATCAGCGTCACCAACAAGGCCCACCACGTCTGGATCGACCACAACGACCTGTCCGACGGCTACGACGGCCTGCTCGACATCAAACGAGAGTCCGACTTCGTCACCGTCTCCTGGAACCGGTTCCACCAGCACAGCAAGGCGGCGCTGGTCGGCCACTCCGACACCTACACCGCCGACATCGGCAAGCTGCGGGTCACCTACCACCACAACTTCTTCGACGGTACGGACCAGCGCCACCCCCGCGTCCGGTTCGCCGACCCGGTGCACGTCTACAACAACTACTACCGCAACAACGCGCTGTACGGCGTCGCCTCCACCGAGAACGCGGGCCTGCTCGTGGAGGGCAACTACTTCGAGAACGTCGCCCACCCGATCCACGTCGGCTACGCCGAGAGCGCCCCGGGCCGGGTGGTCGAACGGAACAACCTGTACGTCAACTCGGGCGCTCCGGAGACCGCCGGCACCGTCGTCGAGCCGAGCACCTACTACCCGTACACCGTCGACCCGCCAGCGACCGTGCCGGGCACGGTCACCGGCGGAGTCGGTGTCGGCAAGGTGTGCCAGTGACGCCGGCACACCCCTGACCAGCACCTCCGGTACCCGGCCGCTGGTCACGCCCGCATCGGCGCGACCAGCGGCCGGCCGCCATCGGACCGGCGTACCCCGGACCCCTGAGGCGACCCGTCGGCTACCGCCGGGGCACCCCGCCGGCCGCAGCGGGCGCCGGAGCGTAACCGGTGGCCCGGGTGGTGAACGTGCCCCGTCCCTGGGTCCGGCTCCGCAACCGGGTCGCGTACCCGAACAGCTCGGCCAGCGGCACGGTCGCGGTGACCACCACGGTGTCCGCCCGCAGCACCGAACCGGTGACCTGGCCACGCCGGGCCGCCAGATCACCGAGCACCGCGCCGACGGCGTCGCCCGGCACGGTGACGGTGACCTCGACCACCGGTTCCAGCAGGGCCATCTCGCTGGCGCGTAACGCTTCCCGCAGCGCGAGCCGTCCCGCGGTACGGAACGCCAGCTCCGAGGAGTCCTTGGAGTGGGTCGCCCCGTCGGTCAGGGTGACCCGCACACCGGTCACCGGGTGACCGCCCAACGGCCCCTCCGCCAGCGCGTCCCGGCAGCCGGCCTCCACCGCCCGCACGTACTCCCGGGGCACCCGGCCCCCGACCACGGTCGAGGCGAACACCAGGTCCGCGTCGCCGGAATCCGCCGTCAGCGGTTCGACGTCGATCATGACATGGGCGTACTGGCCGGCACCCCCGTCCTGCTTGACGTGCCGGTACAGCAGCCCCGACACCCCGCGCACGACCGTCTCCCGGTAGGCCACCTGCGGCCGACCCACGGCGACCTCCAGTCCGTGGGCACGGCGGATCTTCTCCACCGCGACCTCCAGGTGCAGCTCGCCCAGCCCGGACAGCACGGTCTGACCGGTCTCCGGATCGGCGCCGACCGTCAGCGACGGGTCCTCCTCAACCAGCCGGAACAGCGCCGAGGCCAACCGTTCGGTGTCGGTGCTGCGCCGGGCTTCGACCGCGACGCTCACCACCGGCTCGGCCGCGCCCGCCGCCTCCAGCAGCAGCGGGGCGTCGGGTGCGCAGAGCGTGGCCCCGGTACCGGCGGCCTTCACCCCGACGACCGCGACGATGTCACCCGCCGAGGCCCGCTCGACCTCGGTGTGCCGGTCGGCCTGGATCCGCAGGATCCGGCCCACCCGCTCGGTACGGCGGGTACGGCTGTCCAGCACCGTCGCCCCCTTCCCGATCGTTCCCGAGTACACCCGCAGATAGGTCAACCGGCCGTTGCCGGTCGTGGCCACCTTGAACACCAACGCCGCGAACGGTGCCGCCGGGTCAGCGGTCCGCTCCTGCACACCGCCGTCCCAGGTACCCCGCACCGGCGGCACGTCCAACGGCGCGGGCAGGTAGTCGACAACGGCGTCCAGCAGCGGCTCGATCCCCCGGTTGCGGTACGCCGACCCGCACAGCGTCACCACCCCGGCACCGGTACGGGTCACCTCCCGCAGGGCGCTGACCAGCGTCGACGTAGATACCGACGATCGGGCGCAGAACTCGTCCAGCGCAACCGGATGCCGCTCGGCCACCGCCTCTTCCAACAGCCGCCGTCGCCGCTGCGCCTCGTCGCGCAGCCCGTCCGGGACCGGTTGCTCCACAGGGGACTGCGCATCGCCGGACCAGACGAGCGCCCGCATCCGGACCAGGTCGACGACGCCGGTGAACCCGTCCTCCCGACCGATCGGCAGGTGGACCACCAACGGGGTCACCCGCAACCGGTCACGGATCGACTCCACCACCGCGTCAAGGTCCGCGCCGGCCCGGTCCAGCTTGTTGACGAACGCGATCCGTGGCACCCCGTACCGGTCGGCCTGCCGCCACACCGACTCACTCTGCGGTTCGACCCCCGCGACACCGTCGAAGACCGCGACCGCGCCGTCGAGTACCCGCAACGAGCGTTCCACCTCGTCGGAGAAGTCGACGTGCCCCGGGGTGTCGATCAGGTTGATCCGGTGGTCCCGCCAGGTGCAGCTCACCGCCGCCGAGAAGATGGTGATCCCCCGGTCCCGTTCCTGGGGGTCGCAGTCGGTAACGGTCGTACCGTCATGTACCTCGCCGCGTTTGTAGGTGCTGCCGGTGGCGTACAGGATCCGCTCGGTGGCGGTGGTCTTACCGGCGTCGACGTGCGCGAGGATGCCGAGGTTACGTACCCGGGCCAGCGGGTCCGGGACAGGACGGTGCAGGTTGCTACGCATGGTGGAAGGGCCTTTCGTGGCGTGAGTCCAGAACAGACGACACGAGGTCCGGACGGAGACCTGGCCGGGGCAGCCAACCGTTGACCCGCACAGCACGGATCAGGAAGACGCCCGACCGGTCAGCTCATGACCGGCCGGTACGGCGGCTCAGAGGTTCGTCACGGACGTCCGGCGACAGCCGTACCGCTGACACCGGACACCGACGGAGACACCAGAATCACCTCGTGCCGCGACGCGGGAATCACCACAGCGGTGCGGTAACGCACGGCCGGCTCCCCTCACTGGTCACGGTGCGCCCGCCACTCACGGCAGGGCGCCAAGGCTGTCGACAACTATAGATCGCCGTCCCGGCCCCACAACCGGATTTCGGGTCCGCTCGCCCACCCACCGCCACGCGACGAACCCGAAGCCGGCCAGCCCTACCCGACGCGGTCCGACCCGCCCTCGACTACCCCTGCGGAATCGGGTCGACCGGGTGGTAGCGAGGGGTGTCGGGCTGTTGCGAGATGTCACCGGCTGATGGGTCGACGTCACGGCCGCCGTCTTCGCCAGCGAAGTGTGTCCGGGATGGGCAACGGAGATGACCGGCCAACCCACGATCCGCAGCCGTGTCGGCCCTTATTCTGGTGGTACTGCTCCGACGCGTCGCGACAACATGGGGTCATGGACGTGGTCAGCACCGACGAGGTCCCCCCGGCGGAGCGGTTCGCCTACTGGCGCGAGGTGATCTCGAAGCTCGCTGTGCCCTATGACCTGCGCTGCGACCCGCGCGTGGAGAACGGGTTCTGGGCGCATGCCGGCTTCAGTGCGTTCGGTCCCGTGCGTGCTGCCCTGGCGACCGTGATGCCACACTCGCTCCACCGCACGCCCAAGCTCATCCGCCAGGCCGACCCCGAGGTGTTCGAGGTCGTCTGCACCGTGTGCGGCGGCACGGTGAGCCAGGACGGCCGAAGCGCGGATCTGGGCGGCGGGGATCTGGTTCTCCTCGACCCCTCGCGTCCGTACCGCATCGAGCCTGCGCCGTATATCCCGCTAAGCCGGGTACTGCTCCTGCACACCCCGCGCTCGCTCCTGCTACTCCCCCCGAAAGACATGCGGAGCTTGACCGCGGTGCGCATCCCGGGTGATCAGGGCGTCGGTGCGCTGACGTCACAGTTCCTCCTGCAACTGGCCCAGCGCATGCCCGAGCTTGGCCCCTCGGATCTCCTCCGGCTGTCCACCCTCACCCTTGAGGTGCTCGGCACGGCGCTCGCCCACGCGCTGGAGACCGAGAGCATGGTGCCGCCCCGCACTCGGCAGCGAGCACTGATGGCGCAGATCAAGGCCTTCATCCGGAACCACCTGGGTGACGCGCGGCTCACTCCGGACGCGATCGCCTCTGCTCACCACATCTCTTTGCGCTATCTGCACAAATTGTTCCGGCAGGACGGGCAGACCGTCGCAGGCTACATCCGCGAGCTCCGTCTGGAGCAGTGTCGGCGCGACCTCACCGACCCCCGCCTGTGCGTCCGCCCGATCCAGGCGGTCGCGGCCCAGTGGGGGTTCACCAGCCCCGCGCACTTCAGCCAGGTCTTCCGCAGCGTCTACGGCCTCTCCCCGCGCCAGTTCCGCCACCAAACCATGAGAGTGCACGCAGACTGAACAACTGTGCACGCAGCCGTAAGGACAACCCGTGCTACGGCGTACATCCTCTTGATAACGGACAGTAAAGACCCGTGCATGCCGACCTGTCGGCACCACACGCCAAGTCCTGAGAGGAACGGGACCTCAAATGCCACAACCATGGAGAAGCCTTTCTGGTGGGCGCACAGACAGAACCCCACGGTCACGCCCTCGGATGCCGACCATTGCCGCTGCATTGGTCGTGCTGATCTCGGTGTTCTCGATGACCACACCGACGGCACAGGCCACGGAAACAACGCGCGAGGGGACTTCGAGCAGGACCGACGGTGACTGGTCAGGTGCTCGTCGGCGGGTCGGCTTGACCTGGGTCGTTCGGGTTGGATCATGGTTGGGTGTCCGGAACGCCGTCCATCGTGGAGCTGCTTGAGCGGCTTGCCCGGTTGGAGGCCCGGGTTCTTGAGTTGGAGCGGGACAACGCCGGGTTGCGGCGGGAAAACGCCGGGTTGCGGCGGGAAAACGCCGGGTTGCGGCGGGAAAACGCGGTGTTGCGGGCGGAGAACGCGGATCTGCGGGCTCGGCTCGGGCAGGACTCGTCGAACTCGTCGCGGCCGCCGTCGTCGGATGGGCTGGCCAAGCCGGCGCCGAGGTCGTTGCGGGCGCGTTCGGGTCGGCGGCCGGGTGGGCAGCCTGGTCATGAGGGTCGCACGTTGCG
>NZ_JBAKHU010000113.1:0-12068 GCF_036906895.1 Micromonospora sp. CPCC 206060 | reverse complement strand
TGGCCGCCTCACGTCTACGCCAAACCGGCTCTGAGCTGCAGGTCTGCCGTACACCACTCTGCCGGACGCAACTGGGCCTGATCGGGCTTGTGGGAACCGTCGTCGCACCGAGGCCCTTCAAGCCTTGGCGGCGGGATAGACCGAATGCCGGCGGTGAACGACGTCGGTGAGCCGTGTGCGGGAAAACCGCACGCACGGTTCGAAGTGGCGGGAGCTGGAAACGGAGCACCATGGCCACGGTCACGGCAGTGGGACAACCGGGCGGGAAACCACCGGAACTTGAAGGCTGCCGGACCTACCGCCAACCTGGGCCACCGCGCCAGCTCCCGACCCTACGTTAAGGGCCGTCCAGGGTGTGGGCGGAGAAAGAAGAAGTGCCTTCTGATCAGGGAAGATAGGGCTTGTCAAAGGTCCTGGTCATCCCGTTACGGAAGGCACTTGCTGGGTGAAGGCTACCGCAACACGTCCGAAGATCGTGGTGACCGGCGGCGGGCGGGGCGTGGTCGGTCATGCGGGCGCCCGCCTGCTCGCCGACCTGGCCGACGTGACCGGGTTGACCAGCGCATTCAGTCAGGCTTTCGCCGGGTTGCGGCAGCGGCAGAGCGGGCACGATCCGGGCCGGATCGCGGTCGATCTGGCAGTGATGCTGGCCGACGGTGGTGAGACGATCGCTGATCTCGCGGTGCTACGAGATCAGGCCGGCCTGTTCGGGCCGGTCGCCTCCGACCCGACGGCGTGGCGGCTGCTGTCGCAACTGGACGCAACGCTGCTGGCCGAACTGCGGGCCGCCCGGGTCGAGGCTCGCCAGGTGGCCTGGGCCCAGCACGCCGAGATTCACGGCCATGCGTTCCCGCAGGTCAGCGTGGCCGGGCAGACGGTTGCGGGACTCGTGATGGACGTGGACGCCTCGATCGTGATCTGCCATTCCGAGAAGGAAGCGGCGACCCGCACATGGGAGAAGACGTTCGGGTATCACCCGTTGTTCTGCTTCCTGGACAACACCGGCTAAGCACTGTCCGGCCTGCTACGAGAGGGCCGGGCCGGGTCGAACACCACCGCCGACCACATCACCGTCCTCGATCAGGCCCCGGCCCAGATCCCGGATGAACACCACCACGGCACCCCAATCCTGATCCGCTCCGACTCCGCCGGCTCCAGTCACGGCTTTCTCGCCCACCTCCGCGGTCTGCGCGAGCAGCGCCTCGACGTCCGGTTCAGTGTCGGCGCCGCGATCACCGAAGGCGTCCGCCAGGCGATCACTGCCGCCACCGGCTGGATCCCCGCCCTCGACACCGACGGGGAACTGCGCGAGCATGCCGAGATCTGCGAGATCACCGGCCTACTCGACGCCACCGGCTGGCCCGACGAAACCCGGTTCATCGTTCGCCGCGAACGGCCACACCCCGGCGCTCAGCTGTCGCTGTTCGACACCATCGAAGGCTGGCGGCATCAGCTGATCACCACCGACACCCCACCCGGCCAGGGCAGCATCCAGTTCCTGGAAGCCCGCCATCGGGCCCACGCCCGCGTCGAAGACCGCATCCGCTGCGGCAAGAACACCGGCTTCGGCCGGTTTCCGTCTCGCGTCTTCGCGATCAACCAGGCCTGGCTGCAGCTCGCGCTGACCGGCATCGACCTGATCGCCTGGACCCAGAACCTGCTACTCGACGGAGACCTCGCCCGCGCGGAGCCGAAGAAGCTGCGCTACCGGCTGCTACACGTCTCCGCCCGCCTCACCCACACCGCCCGCCGAACCCGCCTCGCGATCGCCACCGGCTGGCCCTGCGGTTGTGCCCGGGTGCGGAGCCAGTCCGCCAGGACGGCGGTGAGCGAGTCGGCGTCGAGGCGGGTCAGTAGTCGCCACACCGTCGTGCCGGCTGGCACGCCCTGGGTGAACCCAAGTCGTGCCTGGGCCGGCTCATCCAGGTCGTAGAGCCAGTCGGCGATCGCGGCGAACGACGTAGCGCCGGCCAGGACCGCGCACACCGCCACGGTCAGCAGCGCCGCCAGGGGGTAGCGGATCCCGCGGGGGTTGCGCGGGTCCGGGACCAGTCGCACCGCGGCCAGGAGCCCGCCGCGTTCGCCGTCGGTGACCGGCCGCGGCGGTGTGTCGGACCCGGGGGTTGTCACGGTCAGTACGGAGATCAGAGATGATGCCATCGGCGGATGGAGTCCTCGGTGTCATGCAGCGTGAAGAACTCCATGATCACCTTAAGGGCTTCATCCGCTTCATCCGCCTCCACGCAGGCCACTCACCCCTGAAGAACCCCAGCTCAGAAGCCAGGTCCGCGAGAACGCAATGCCCCTGCCTCGCACCCTTGCGGCCAGCCTAATCCCCTCGACCGCCCACCGACCGACGACCTCGGCGGGCGTTCTCCATCGTGATCCGCGCGGCCCGCAGCGGGGGCCGCGCGCGCCGCCGACCAGGGCCGGCCCAAGGGACGCCGTTCGAGGACCGCGCCGTCCGGGCGAAAGTACGACCTCTGGTGGTGCGGCCGAGCGTCGTGCCGACGTAACCGGTGCGAGGGAAGCTCAAGCCGGGTCGCGGCAAGACGGGGCCCGGCGTGACAGCTACGCCGGGCCCCGACAGAACGGTTACGCAAAGCTGACAGTCGGCTCCAGCGTGACTTCGAACAGCCGGTCCCATGGCAGGTCGATGCGAACGCTGTCCAGTGTGGACAGCGTGGCGGTGAAGGTTCGTGCGTCACGTCGTCCGAGGACGATCGGGTGGCCGGCAAAGTGCTCGGCGAAGTAACCCCGGGTGATCGGCTCGAGCCGTTGTCGTACCCAGCCGTCGAAGTAGGATTTCTGTTCGGCGGTAAGGCTCAGCGGGTTCCAGCCCTGGGCACGGGCGTGCGCGTACGCCTCGGTCTGCACGATGTTCTTCCACGGGTCGTCCTTGACGAACCGGTAGAGCAGGTACGCCGCGTGCGCCCGGCCCGGCGCTGCCAGCGCCGGCACGCCGAAGCCGGATGTTGAGCGGCGCAGGTATGCCCAACGCGCGGTGCCGTGCCCCAGCGCCAGCCCGAGCGCGTTACCGCCGGTGTTCCAGCCCGAGTAGGACAGCAGCGCGGCCAGGTCGAGACCGGCTTCCATCCGCGCGACCAGTTCGTGGTCGGCCTTGTTGACGATCACGGGGTCTACCACGATGACCTGCGCGCCCGACGACAGTAGCGCGTCGACCCGGACCACGAAGGCGTCGAGGTCGGCGCCTCGGTCCGCACCTGTCGCCGACGGTGTGTTGACCGCGAGCACGATGTCGGCGTCGCCCTCGACCACGGTGCCACCGACCGAGCGCACGTGTCGCCGGATGTTCTCGGCGAACGGGATGCCCTCCAGCGCGGCGGTCCAGGTTTCGCCGGAGACGCCGGCGTACTCGATCCGGTAGGTGGGCGCCGTGCCGGCGGAGATCACCCGGGCTACCAGCAGCGCATCGACCTCGTCGGCGCCAGGGAAGATCTCCACACGGTCGTTGACGCCGAGTTCGGTGGCGAGCTGTTCCAGCGCCACCCGTTCGGCACGAGCCAGGCCGACCGGCGCGGTGTCGTCCTCGGACAACACGAGGTGGCTGATGGTGCCGTCGGCCACCCACTCGACCATCAGGCGGTTGATCTCGTGATTGCGGGCGCGCGCCGCTAGGTAGTCCGCGACGATCTCGTCCGGGATCGCGGCGCGGGCCGCGTCCAGCTGCGTCCGCAGCTGCTCCTGACCCAGGTTCTCCACCTGGTCGTACAGCTTGGCCCAGGTGACCAGCGCGGTGATGTAGGCGTCGAGTGGTGTGCCGGTCGAGGTGAGGGCCAGTCGCTGGATGGTGTCGTGGACCTCGATCACGGCGTCGGGCTGCGCGGCGCGCAGTGCCTTGATCGCGGCGACGTTGGCGCGCGCCTGCTCCGGCGTCGGGGTGGCCGTCCGCGAGGCGATCAGGCCGCCATACGCGAGCATGCTCACCGATATCACGTAGGCGTCGACGTCAAGGGTGCCGAGCCAGTCGGCGATGGCGGCGCCGTCACCGGGTACGAAGAACCGGCCGAGCAGCTCGGCCGGGGGCAGGTGCAGCGCCACTCCGGCGCTGGCTGCGGTCATCGATGCGCAGTACGTGTTGACGGGCCGGTCGTCCAGGGGCACCAGGGCGATGCGGGCGGCACGGGCGGCCTGCTGCTTGCCGGTGGTGGCGCGGGCGGGCGCACCGAGCGCCACGGCGGCCAGACCGCCGGCACCGGCGGCGAGGAGGGTACGTCTTCTCACGGGGCTTTCCTTTCCAGGGCAATGAACGTCCCGGCGGAGATAGCTGGGACGAGCCGTCGGGTGATCCACAGGGGCGAGGTGATGGGGTTGCCGATCACCACCGAATGCGCCCCCGACGCAAACGCCGCGCGGATGTCACCGGCGGCGCGGTAGCGGCCTTCGGCGATGACCGGCACGGGCGCCTGGGCGGCGAGTGCCGACAGCAGTTCGAGGTCGGGTCCGTCGGCACCCGGGCTGCCCGGGGTGTGCCCAGACAGCCGCGCATGACGCGGCAACTGGCCGTCACACCGGACTGCTCCACCCAGCTGTGCTCATCCGGTGGCACCGCCTGGCTGGTCAGCTGCCCGCGCAGCCAGTCGAACTCCTCGGTAGGCACCATCGACCGGCCCGCTCGCAACGCACCAAGCGCCGCGGCCACCCCACCTGATCCACCGCCGACGACAAGAACGTCCGCATGTTTCTGTGCCACTTGCCTCCCTTCCTTACTGCGTGCTGTGCACCCGGCGTGGCCGTTCGGTCGCCGGGGCGGATCAGATCTGACGTGGACCGAGCGTCTGCCCTGGGACCAGGGCGCAGGGCAGCAGTCGCTGGTGGTTGTCACTGGTGCCGTGCAGAATCTCGACCAGCACCTCGACCGCCTGCCAGCCCATCTCCCGGCGGGGGATCCGCAGGCAGGTGAGGGGCGGTTCGAGCGCGCCCGGCCTGTCCTCCTCGCCGAGCCCGACCAGCGACAGGTCCTCAGGCACCCGCAGCCCGCGCGCCAGCGCCGCCCCGTGCAAGGCCATCGCGTCCGCCGGGTGCTCGCAGAACACGGCGGTGACGCCGGCCGCGAGTAGTGCCGCGAGCAAGTCCGCCGGGTCCCGGCCGGCGCTGCGCTCTTGCAGCACCTCCGGCGCCACCGCCCGCAGCCCGTCGAGCCGGTCGACCGCGGACTCGACGCCCTCGCCCGAGCCGGCGTACGCGATCCGGCGGTGCCCCAACACGACGGTACGACGGGCAAGCTCGCTGGTGGCGCCGGCGTAGTCGGCGCCGACCCACGGCAACCGGGCCGGCGCTGTCCCGTCAATGTCGACGTCGTCGCGCCGGCCGATTGAGACGATGGCGTGCCCTTCCTGGACCAGCCGGGTCAGCTCCTCCCGCGGAATCTCGCGTCCCAGCAGGACGCAACCGTCGGCCAGGCGGAGCCGGTTGTTCTCGTGGAAGATGCGCCGGGTGCCGCCGGTGACCGGCGCGCTGGTAAACAGCAGCAGGTCGCAGCCGAGGCTTTCGGCGCACGCCTCGATGCCCTCCAGGAACGGGTGGTAGAAGTCGGCGCTGCCGGCCGGGAAGACCGGCTCGTAGGTGAAGATGCCGAGGATCTGGTTGTGCTGACGCAGCAGGCTGCGTGCCAGCGGGTCGGCAACGTAACCCGTCTCCCGGATCACTTGGAGCACCCGTTCGCGCGTCGCCGGCGCGATCCGCGATGCCGCCTCGGAATCGTTGTTCAGAACGAGCGACACGGTCGTCTGGCTCACGCCCGCACGGCGAGCGATGTCACGCTGAGTAATTCTACCGCCTTGATCCGTTGACCCTCCCGCCATGCCAGGTCCCATCGCTAATTCGTATTGCCGGGAGGAGTTTGCCGAGGTCAGCCACGGCCCGTCAAGGGGTAGTGCGCCGTTAATTCGTATTACTAGCCGTCGGGAGCGCCGCCGTTGACACTCCGTTACCGTCCGATAACTCGACGCTCGACGTTCGAAGCCCTGTCGCTGTGTGTGACGGCAGTTGGTCTGCGGAACCCCCACGTGAGGTCCGCGGCGATCTGCCGCGGCGCGCGGTCGAGCAGGCCGTCGGCGCCACCGGCGACCTGCTGGCAGTCCAGCTCGACGTGACCGATCCCGACAGCATTCAGGCCGCTGTCCAGGCGGCCGTCGCCGGCGTCGCCACGCAACTGCGGCTGTACGACCTCACCCGGCGGCGCACCGTGGCGGTGGCCGACGGGGTGGGACTGGTGTTGTGCCGGGGCGACGTGCTCTGGTGGTCCACCGGCGGGCGTACGGTGACCGCCTGGCAGACCCTGGACCTGCGCACCCTGACCTGAGCCGGGCGGTGCCCCCGGCCGGTCAGACGTTCACGTGGAAGTGCACCGCGAAGTAGCCGGTGTTCGCCGTGGAGTTGGACGCCTCCACGCCGACCCACCCGTGGAACGTCCCAGTGTCGCCGATCACCTGGAGCTGCGGCTTGCGGTGCGAACCACCGGTGTAGCAGGTGCTCGACGTCAGGCAGGTGCACCAGTGCTCGTAGAAGTTCCGCCGGCCCGCTCCCGCGAGGTAGTAGCGGATCGGGGCGGAGGTCGCGCCGTTCGGGCAGGACGAACAGGTGGCGGTCGGGGGGCTGAGCCAGCTCATGCAGTTCCCGTTGCATCGGGCGAACGACCGGAGGTCCATCCCGCTGGGGCCGGCGGCACCGGTGCTTCCGCTGTAGCCGGCGTACCGGCCGGTGTACTGGGCCAGCGGGATGTTGCTGACCGGCGTGTACGCGTCGTTCGAGGCGGAACTGCCGAAGCCCCAGCCGACGGTGACCCCGTAGTTGGAGCTGACGAAGTCGAGCCGGGCCAGGTCGCTGGCGGGCTGGCTGACCGCCCAGGTTTCCTGGACGCCCCCGCTCCAGGTGATGGTGATGCTGTCACCGGAGTTGGTGTACGTGCCGCTCAGGGACTTCACGACGCCACCGGGCTGGAACCCGGCGGCCGTCCGCACCTCGCAGTCGTGGCCGGTGCAGCCGGTCGTCCGGACGCCTGTGCCGGCGGCCCCGACGACGGTGGCCCGGTTCCAGTACCAGAAGCTCTCGGTCACCGTGCCGTTGCCGGAGAAGTAGTAGGTCGCCAGCCGGACCCAGACCGGACCGGTGGCGGGCGCGCCGGCGGCGGGGATGGCCCCGAGCGCGACGCTGTAGATGCGCCGCCCGCCGGGGTAGTCCACCGCCTGCGCGGGCGCCGGCAGGACGAGCGCTCCCATCGTCAGCGCCAGCAGCGCGGCGGCGAGATACCGCCAGGTGATCCTCCGTCGACGACCCATACGTCACTCCCCCTTATGACCGACCGATCGACACATCGTATCTAATCGATACCGACCGGATGGTCCCGCGGCGCGGGACGCCCAGGGAAGCCGCGCCGGGTCAGGGGCCGAACGGGTCGGGCCGACGTTCCAGGAGTTCGTGCAGGGTCTGCTGGATGGCCTCCCGGACCCGGTCGGCGAGGTTGAACACGACCAGTGGGTCGTCGGCCGAGTCAGTCAGGTGCGCGGTGGGGATCGGCGGGCTGAATCCGATCAGCCACTTGCTCGGCAGCGGCACCAGGCCCAGCGGCCCGATATCGGGTTGGACCGCTCGTCGATTCGAGCTGGGCGCGCTTGTTGCGGATGTGTCGCAGGCTCTCCTCGAGCGCGGCGACCTCGCCGAGCCACTGGCATCCGCGGGCCTCGGTGAGTCGATCTTTCGTGTTGGCTTCGATGGTGTCTGGGCGGGGTCCAGGCGGAGGTACGGGCAGCGGATGCAGGCGTGCTCGTGGACGCAGGGTGTGCCGTAGGGCGAAAGCAGCCGCCGAGCGCTACCCGGCGTAGCTGGAAATGCTGTTCGAAGTCGGCCCATTCGTCGGGGGTGGCCGTGCGGTACTCGCCGGAGTCGCGCAGGCTGCGGCGGTGCTCGACCATCTTGTGGTGGGCCTGGATGCCGGGCCGAGGCGTTGACCTGGCCGGCATCAGATCTACTGAGCCGCTCGGGGTGTCGGCTGGCTCGACGAACCTGATGCGCGCAGAACTCGCGGAAGCTGCGGTCGACGCGGTGACGTCGGCCGCATCAGGTTCGGTGAATCGTCGCATCAGGTTGTTGGACGACATCCGAAATTCAGCGGATGCGACATTGATCTTCAGTACTTCCGCTGCTTGGCCGGGCACGGTGCCATCAGGTGCCGGTGCGATCGGTGCTGCGGGGATCGCTGACCCGGCGGGCGGCGTAGATGTCACCGGCACGTGCCGTGTCTCGCCACGGTCGGGCCTTGTTCAGCGCGATGTCGAGCGCGGGGTCGGCACGGTCCAGGTCGACGCAGATCACGTCGGGCCCATCCGAACGGGCGTGCTGCAGCAGATAGCCGTGTGGGCCGACCACCGCCGACGGCGTGGTCGGTGCGCACTGGGCGGGCACCGCGATGCTGACCGGAAGCGCGGACCCGTTTGCCGTAGCCGGAGGCGGTCGGTAGGTAGGGGAACAGGTGGCGCAGGTGGGCGTGGGCGTAGCGCATCCAGTGCCGCCCACGTGGATATTCCAAGAGGACCTGGGCGATGAGCAGGCACACCAGTTCAGCGTCGGACAGTTGCCGGGGACGGCCGATACGGCGTCGGCGAGGAGGCAGCAGGTGATCATCGACGAACACGTACAGTGCGGTCAGAAGGGTGTCGAAGTCAGCAGTCACGAGCAGACAACGACACCCTTCGCCGTGCCGGCACGGCCACCTCAACCACCTGCCCAAACTTCGGACCCAACCATCTAGGGTGCGTCCTGCCGATCTTGTGGGGGTTGGTGGTTCACCATGCCTCGGTGGTCGGTCGTGGTGAGTTGACGGATAAGGCGTGGACGGTGGTTGAGCCGTTGCTGCCCGCGCCGGGTCGGCGTTCGGGTCGGTGGCGGGATCACTGGCAGGTGATCAACGGGATTCTGTGGAAGCTGCTGACCGGGACGCCGTGACGGGACCTGCCCGACCGCTATGGGCCGTGGAAAGCTGCCATGAACGGTTGCGGCGGTGGACGGCGGACGGGACGTGGGATCGGATCCTGGCCCACGCGTACGAGCCGGGTGCTTGTTTGTCGCACCCACGCTGCTTTGGTAGGAATGCATCCTTGCCTCTCACGGGAATGGGGTAACGGTGACAACCACCGACTACGACGACTTTGCGGACGCCTACTCGGCGGAGAACGAGTCCGGTCTCTTCAACGCCTACTACGAGCGACCCGCAATGCTTCGCCTCGCCGGCAACGTCTCGGGCCGCCGAATCCTCGACGCGGGGTGCGGTTCCGGCCCGTTGTCAGCTGCGCTGCGCGCCAAGGGAGCCGTGGTCACCGGCTTTGACGTGAGTGCGGCCATGGTCGACCTGGCCCGCCAGAGGCTGGGTGAGGACGCCGACTTGCACGTGGCGGACCTGAGCGCGCCGCTGCCGTTCGCAGACGCCGAGTTCGATGACGTCGTCGCGTCCCTGGTCCTGCACTACCTGGAGGACTGGTCCGGCCCCCTCGCCGAGCTGCGTCGCGTACTGAAGCCAGGCGGTCGCCTGATGCTCTCGGTCAACCATCCCGCCGGCTATGCGATCGAGTATCCCGAGGCCGACTACTTTGCGCTTACGAAGTACTCCGAGGACTACATCCTGGACGGCCAGACTGCGTGGCTGACCTTCTGGCACCGGCCGCTGCACGCCATGGCAGATGCTTTTGCTGCTGCTGGGTTCCGCATCGCGACGATCAGCGAGCCGCCCCCTTCTCCGGACACTCCTGCGGAGCTGCTTCCACCCGTCAAGGGCTCCGGGTCCTTCATGTGTTTCCTCTTCTTCGTCCTCGAGTCCGCCTAGAAGGAAACTCCGGGCAGACCAGGGGATATGTTCCCACGGCCGTCCGGACCTATGCCCGCGGAGGCGAACTGGCCTGGCTCGCATGATCGACAGGACAGGCCGTAGTACGAGCCCGGCTGGCTACACGATCTCCGCGGCCCCAGCGCCGGTACCAGATCGCTTGGGCCGGGGAACTCCGTGCCGAAACCGTGCAGTGCAGGCAACCAGCGTGATCAGCCCGCATGCCGAGGTGGTCGCGCAGGTGCCCCTGATGACGACGGGCATGGTCGTTGCCGACATCGATTGACGGGCAGGCCGCTGCCTATCGGCAATCGATTCCAATGAGACGCAGCACCGAGTGCCGCCAGCTACAGCGAGAACCAAGCCAGGTCGCCTGAACTGGGCACCCGCCGTCGCGTCCGCCGCAGTGAGAGGCCAGACGCTGGGGCTACCGATCTCTGCCAATTCCGATAGTTGTGATATCTGACATCGCCAGAGGGCCGCTCCCACCTGCTGACCACCGGCCAGCGGGTTGCGCTAACCGAGCTGCTCTCACCGCCGCGCATGCCGCGCTGCGGCTTGGTCGCCCACCCGTGGCCGCAGCCGCTGCCCGCGTCCCGGTCCGGCCAGTTGGACCGGCCCGAGCCGCTGCGGTACGTGCAGGTGGACCCGACCGCGGTGGCGGAGATCGACGCCGACGTGGCTTTCGAACACGGACGCTGGCGCCATCGGGTGCGGTACGCGAGGGCTCGACCGGACCTGTCGGTCCACGACGTGCCGCTACTGCTCGGCGAGGAAGAGGGCTACTTCGGCGACCCGAGGTAGGCAATTGCTGGTTCTCTACCTCGGCGTGGACGCGCACCGACGAGAGACCGCGGCGTTCGAAACACCGTCCGCAGCCCACAGCAACGCCTTGGCCTGGCGCACCTCCCGAGCCGGCGCGGTGTGCGAACGAGCAAGCCGCTCCAGCTCAGCCCGCTGTCCACCCGTTATCTCCAAAGCCCCAGCCGCAGCCACCATCCTACCGACACTACGACAGATCACTATTTAAGCGATACGCCGCCGGTCTGCCCCCTCGGCAGTACTCTTGCGAAATGCGACCCCTTCGATACTCCATCAATGTCACATTGGACGGGTGCTGCGATCATCGTGCGATCCCCGCGGACGAGGACCTGCATCGTCACGCGGTCGAGAACCTCAACCAGGCCGATGCCCTTCTCTTTGGCCGGGTGACTTACGAAATGATGGAATCAGCGTGGCGGCCGCCGGCGCCGACGGGAGCGAGACCTGATTGGACGGAACCCTTCGCCCGGACGATCAGCGCGGCAAAGAAGTACGTCGTGTCGAGCATCCTGGAGCGGGTCGATTGGAACGCGGAACTCGTGCGCGGGGATCTGGGCAAGGCCGTTCAGCAGCTCAAGCGGGAGTCGGGCAAGGGACTGTTCGTAGGAGGCGTGAAGCTCCCGCTGGCCTTGACGGAGCTGGGATTGATCGATGAGTACGAGTTCGTGGTGCATCCCAGGCTCGCGGGCCACGGGCCGACGTTGTTCGCGGGGCTATCAAGACATGTCGACTTGAAGCTCGTGAGCCGGCTGGAGTTCGGCTCGGGGGCAGTGGCGATGCGGTACGAGCCGAGAAGGTAGCCATCGGGCTTGCTAGCCCGAGCCGGCCGCATCATGGAGCCCTGGTTCGCGGCTCTTGAGCGCCCCACCGCAGCGGTTCCTCCGCAGCGGCCCACAGGCCGTCACCTCGGTCGTAACAACCGCGCTCGGCGACAGCGACGAGGCGTGGGCACGTTTTTCCACCATCCCAGCGTCCCCAACCGGGCCGAACGCTTGACTCCGGCTCGGTGACCTTCTCGACGCCGCCGCCTGAGTGGCGCCGGGCCCCCACGCGTGTGGCGGTCCGGCGTGGCCGGGTGTCCGGTTCCGTCTGGTCCCGGACACCCGGCGGCAACACGGGCCTGGACGAATCAGACGACAGCCTTGTCGGCGGCGCCGTCATGGTTGGTCGCGTCCGGTTTCTCCGTCGCTGCGGCGGGCGCGCGGAGGGTGACGGCGGCGAGCAGCGCTCCGGCAGCGGCGATGGCGGCGGCGCCGAGGAAGGCGGCGGAGAACCCGTCGGTCAGGGCGGGCAGGTCACCGAGCCGGCCAGCGCCGTACGCGGCGGCGACGGCGGTCATCGCCGCTAGGCCGCGTTTCGTAAGGCTCGGAGCCACTGGTCGATGATGGCGATGGTGACGGTGGCTTCG
>NZ_JBAKHU010000112.1:0-12875 GCF_036906895.1 Micromonospora sp. CPCC 206060 | reverse complement strand
GCGCGGGGCGCGGGGCGCGGGGCGCGGGGCGCGGGGCGCGGGGCGCGGGGCGCGGGGCGCGGGGCGCGGGGCGCGGGGCGCGGGGCGCGGGGCGCGGGGCGCGGGGCGCGGGTATGAGGTCAAGACACTGTCGAGCTGCTGGCACAAACGGAGCAGCACGCGCCCGGCCGAGCCCGGCCCGGCACAACAGCAACAGCAACAGCAACAGCAACAGCAACAGCAACAGCAACAACGAGCAACAGCAACAGCAACAACGAGCAACAGCAGCAACGAGCAACCGGCAACCGGCAACCGCGAGCAACGGGCAACGGGCAACGGGCAGCAGCCGGCGGCCAGCGGGCACGCGACGCGAGATCTCCGATAGCACAGACGGAGCAGCTCGACAGGCGCTCAACACCGCACCCGGCCCTCCCCCGGCCCTACCCGACGTGACGTGACGTGACGTGACGTGACGTGACGTGACGTGACGTGACGTGACGTGACGTGACGTGACGTGACGTGACGTGACGCCGATCGCACCCGGCAAGCGCCGGGGCACCCACATTCGGGGGATATCCCTCGCGGGGGCACGACCGGGGCACCCGCTCCGCGCAAGATTTCCTCAAGGCTGGCCCGGAGTGGTACCGCCCGGCGTCGTCAACCAGCACCGTGATGGAAACCCGACACCGAGCACCCGGGAGCGGACCATGGCGACCGACACCCTCCTGCTACCCCCTCGGCGATTCCCTCCAACGCCGGTGGGCCCCCGGCTGGACTGGCTGGTCCTGGCCGACGCGTTCGAACTCGCCTGTCTGACCCGGTGCAGTGCGGCACCGTTGACCGATGTCGGCCCGTGGCGGCAGTCCGAGGGTTACCGGACCGGGATGATCGAGTTCAACCAGGAACCGGCGGCGGAACGGATGAAGCACCTGCTGGCCCGCCTGGACATCGCCGTCGCCCACGAGGTGACCACCGGCGGCCTGCGCCGCCGGTACCAGCTCCACCGGCTCTACGTCCCCCGGACCGACCGGGTGGCCTACGCGGCGGCCGTGGAGACCGGCTGGCGGCAGGGCCGCCAGGAACTGCTCACCCCGTCCACCGGCGGCACCTCCGCCGCCCGCCGGGTCTGGCGTCCCCGACTGGCCGCCGCCGCCTGGCGGGCCGCGCTGCTCGGCGCCGGCCGGCACGTGCGCAAGCACATCCTGGGGGTACGCCTCAACGACCAGGACCTGGCCGCCGTGCTGGTCCGGGGCGCGACGGTGCTGGAGGTACCCGCGACGCTGGTACCCGGCGCCGGCTGCACGGTGGTGAGCGTACGCAACGGTGCCGACGCGGAGCGGATCATGCAGCACGCCGCCCCGCCGTCGCCCCTCAGCCTCGGCCACTGAGCCGCCGGTCACCACCTCATCCGATCGGACGGTATCTCCGCGCCTAACCCGGAACAGGGGTTGCGCAGTGCGCCCCGGCTGTCGGACAGTTCAGCGTGATCCTTGGCTGGTCGGTCCGGAAGCGGTGGCGCGACGGCCTCCGGGCACCGCTGACGCTCCTGGTCACCACCCTGTTCCTGGTCTCGGCGTGCACGGAGGATCCGCCGCAACCGGTGGAGATCCGCATCGCCACCGGCAGCGCCACCGCCGTCTACTACGCCTTCGGTCAGTCCCTGGCCACGATCCTCAACCGCGAACTGCCGAACGTACGGGCCACCGTCGTGGTCACCGCGGCCTCTGCGGAGAACGTGGCCCTGGTCAGTTCCGGCCGGGCCGAGCTGGGCTTCACCCAGGCCGACGTGCTGCCCTCCGCGTCGACCGACACCGGACCCCGCCCGCTCGGCGTGGCCCGCGTCTACGATGACCTGCTGCACCTGGTGACCACCGCCGACAGCCCGGTACGCCGGCTGCCGGACCTGCGCGGACGCCGGGTGTCGGTGGGCGCACCGGGATCCGGTACCGAGATCACCACCAACCGGCTGCTCTCCGTGGCCGGTCTGGGCGGTACGGCGATCCGGCGGGAACGGCTCGGTCTCGACGCCTCGGTCGCCGCGCTGCGGGAGGGCCGGATCGACGCGTTCTTCTTCTCCGGCGGCCTGCCGGTGAAGGCGATCGACGAGTTCGCCCGGGGTACCCGGGCCCGGATAGTCGACCTCGGCCAGTGGACCGAACCGCTGCGCCGCCTGCACAGCGAGGTGTACGTCTCCCGGGACGTGCCACGTTCGGTGTACGGCGTGGAAGCGGTGACCACGGTGGCGAACCCGAACTACCTGGTGGTCGCCCCGAGCCTGCCGGACCGGCTGGTCCACGAGGTGACCCGGCTGCTGATGGAGCGGCGCGAGGAACTGGCCCGGGCCCACCCGGCGGCAGGCCGGCTCAGTCCCCGCTCGGCGATCGCGGTGGCACCCCTGACCCTGCACCCGGGCGCGGCCGAGTACTACCGGTCGACCAAGCCCTGACGCCGCTGACGCGGATCATGAGCCGGTTACGCACTCGTGCTGCGCCTGCGGCGTGCGTTCCGCCACCGGGAACCACAGCTCGGCGGCGAGCCCCTTCGGTTCGGCCGGGTACATGCTCAGTCGCCCACCGGAGGCGTCGACCAGCACAGCGACGATGGTCAACCCCAGGCCGGCCCCCTCGACGTTCTGCGCGTCGGGGGCCCGCCAGAACCGTTCGGTGGCCTGGCCGAGCTGGGTCGGGGTCATCCCCCGGCCCTGGTCACGGACGCACAGTCCGACCCCGCCGTCCACCGGCCCCACGGCGACCTCCACCGAACCGCCCTCGTCACTGAACTTGACGGCGTTGTCGATCAGGGCGTCCAGCGCCTGGTCGACAGCGGTGGGCACGGTACGGGCGTAGAGCGGCGTGCCCCCGCCGAGCAGCCGCAGCGTGATGCGACGGCGGCGGGCCAACGGCTCCCAGGCGGTCACCCGGGAGGCCGCCACCTGGGCGGCGTCCACGGTGACCCGCTGGTTCTGCGCCCGCTCGGCCCGGGCCAGGGTGAGCAGCGCGTCGAGCACCTGGGCCAGCCGGTCGGTCTCCTCCAGGGCGAACCGGTGCTCGGCGATGCTGTACTCGTCGGTCAGGCTGGCACCCAACTCCTCCACCCGTAGCCGCAGCGCGGTCAGCGGGTTGCGCAACTGGTGGCTGGCGTGCGCGACGAACGCCCGCTGCTGGTCCAGGACGTCGGAGACCGCGTCGGCCATGTCGTTGAAGCTCGTCGCAAGCCGGCGCAGTTCCGGCGGGCCGAGCTGGTACTGGACCCGGGCCGCGCTGTCCCCCTCGGCGATCTCGTGGGTCACCGCGTCCAGCTCGGTCACCGGGCGCAGCACCCAGCCGGCCATCCGGATCGCGGTCAGCACGCAGGCCAGCATCGCCAGTACCCCGATCACGGCGAGCAGCAGCCACCAGGTGGTCACCGCCTGGCGTACCGGGTCGGCCCGGCTGGAGATGACCACCGCGCCGAGCACCTCGCCACCGTCGTTGATCGGGACCGCGACCACGATCGGCGCACCCTGCCACGGCCAGACCGCCGCCGGACCGGTGAACTGCTGGCCGGCGAGCGCGGTCCGGACCGCCTCCTCGGCACCCGGCGGATCCGGGTAGCGGGGCGAGAGGACGACCGCACGGCGGTCCCGGTCGACCACCGCCGCGCCGATGCCGTACAGCTCGTCGTAGCTGGCCAGCTCGGCACCGAGCGGACCGACCACCCCGTCCCGCAGCGCCGGACCGGCCAGCGAGGCGTACCGGGTCGCGTCGGCCAACCGGTCCGCCCGTACCTGGTCGGTCTCCCGGGTGGCCAGGATCATCGCGAGCGGAGTCTCCAGGGCCAGCAGCACCAGCACCATCAGCAGCAGGTAGCTGATCACCAGACGACGACGCACCGAGGGCTCCGGTCACTCGCCGCGCAGGCGGTAGCCCACGCCCCGGACCGTCTCCACCAGCCGGGGGTCGCCCAGCTTGCCGCGCAACGAGCCGACGTGCACCTCGACGGTGTGCCGGTCGGTCCAGGTGGTACCCCAGACGTCGAGCACGATCCGGTCCCGGGGTACGGCCAGGCCGGACTGGCGGGCCAGCGAGACGAGGATGTCGAACTCCTTGCGGGTCAGGCTCACCGGCCGGCCGTCCACGGCCGCCGTCCGGGCCGCGACGTCGATGCTGATCCGACCCACCTCCAGCAGGTCCCGTTCCGGTCGGGTGTGCGCGGCCCGCCGCAGCACCGCCTCGATCCGGGCCTGCAACTCACCCATCGAGAACGGCTTCACCACGTAGTCGTCGGCGCCGACCCGCAGCCCCAGCACCCGGTCACGCTCCTCGCCACGCGCGGTCACCGCGATGATGCCGAGCTGCGCGCTGCGTCGGCGCAGTGCCCGGCACACCTCCAGGCCGTCGCCGTCGGGCAGATTGAGGTCGAGCAGCACCAGGTCGCACGGCGCGGCGGAAAGCGCCGCCTCGGCGGTGGGGGCGTGCTCGACGTCGTACCCTCGCCGGGTCAGTGCCGACGACAGCGCGCCGGCCACCCGACGGTCGTCCTCGACCAGCAGGATCCGCAACCCCGGTCTCCCTCCCCGCACGGCTGCGCACATTGTGCGGGTCGGGAGGCGGATCGCGCAGCCACCAGGCGGGCGGAGACACCCCTATCCGTGTCAGCCGGGTGTTCCGGCCCGGATCAGGATACGAGGCTCCGGGGCGGTCACAACCCGAAGACGTCGTCGGCGACGGTCTCCCGTACCCCGTCCACGAAGCCCCGGAAGCCGGGGTCGGCGTGGCTGGCGGGGACGCTGGTGATGTTCTCCCCGGTCACCTCGACGACCGCGTCGACCAGCGGCGGGTAGTCGATCTCGGCGATGTCGAACGCGTCGTCGTCCGCCTCGGCGAGGTTGATCACGTGCTGGAGGTCGTCGGTCGGGGTGCCCGGATCAGCCGCCCACTCCTGCCCGGCGCGGCGGCACTCGTCGTAGAGCGCACGCTGGTCCGCGCTCCAGTCCTCGTCGTACCCGTCCATCACTGCTCCCTCATGTGCTGGCCGCTCACCTGAGCATGCCCGGCGGCTCCCGCCACCGGTGGTGGTACCGGCGAAATCGACGCCGGCCGGCGGTCCGGAGCCGGGCGTAGGCTGCCACGGTGATCTACAAGTTGCTGGCCGCCACCGAGTGGGACCAGGCCCGGGCGCAGGGCCGGTACGCCGGTTCGGCGGTCGACCACCACGACGGTTTCATCCATTTCTCGGCCGCCGACCAGCTCGCCGAGACCGCCCGCCGGCACTTCGCCGGGGTGACCGGGCTGACCCTGCTGACCGTGGATCCGACCCGGCTCGGTGCCGGGCTGCGCTGGGAGGCCTCCCGGGGCGGGGCACTCTTCCCGCACCTGTACGGCCCGCTGCCGGTCGACGCGGTGGTCGCCGTTGACGACCTGCCGGCCGGTACGCCGGTCGACGAGGCGGTCACCGCCGTGCTGGCCCGGGCGGCGGGTGGGCCGGGTGCGGTCACCGGCTGACCGGCGGGACGGCCTCGATATGCTGCCGCGATGACCAAGAACACCGAATCGTCCGACCCGGTCTTCGTACACCCCACGGCCGACGTCGAGGAGGGCGCACGCGTGGGCGACGGAACGAAGGTCTGGCACCTCGCCCACATCCGGTCCACCGCGCAGGTGGGGGCCGGCTGCGTCATCGGCCGCAACGTCTACGTCGACGCCGACGTGGTGATCGGTGACCGGGTCAAGGTGCAGAACAACGTGTCGGTCTACAAGGGCGTCACCATCGAGGACGAGGTCTTCGTCGGCCCCTGCGCGGTGTTCACCAACGACTTCCGGCCCCGCGCGCAGAACCCGGACTGGGAGATCACCCCGACGACGATCCGCAGGGGTGCCTCGATCGGCGCGAACGCCACCCTGGTCTGCGGCATCGAGGTCGGCTCGTACGCGATGATCGCGGCCGGTTCGGTGGTCACCCGCGACGTCGCCCCGTACCAGCTGGTCGCCGGCAACCCGGCCCGGCCGAAGGGCTGGGTCAACGAGCGGGGCGACGTGGTCTCCCGGGACGTGTCGACGCCCCCGCAGCAGTGACCGGGTACCCCGGGTGGCGGATCGCCACCCGGGGTACCACTCAGTCCGACTCCGGGGTCACCAGCGCGGTGGTGACGGTCAGTTCGGGGTGGCGCCGGGCCAACTGCCAGCCGATCGCCACACCGTAGACCCCGCTGACCACGACCCGGCTGGTCCGGGCCAGGTCCAGCTTGGGCAGGATGTCCCGCTGCACGATCCGCCACAGCACCCGGGGCCGGACCACGCGGTACCCGCCGTAGAAGACCGAGCTGTGGAAGCTCTTCGCCAGCTTGCCGTGTACCCGTTGCAGGTTGGACACGGCCAGCTCCGGCCAGATGGCGTCCCGCCGGCGGGCCCGGTCCCGGGCGACGGAGAGCACCTTGCCCGGTGCCCGGTAGACCAGCAGCCGCTCGGCGCGCAGCACCGGGCGCCGCCGTTCGGCGGCGTCCAGCGGCAGCAGGCGGATCCGCTCGTCGACCGCGGACCGCTGCCACAGCTTCGGGTCGTTGGTGATCACGTCGACCGCGATGCCCAGGCCGAGCAGGCGGTGGACGAAGTCCCGGACCAGGTTGAAGTTGGGCGGGCTGATCGCCACCACGACGGTGCGCTCCCCGGTGGGGGCGACCGACGACGGGGCCACCCCGGACTGCACGGCTGCCGGGCCGACCGGCACCACCGGTTCGCTGGGTCCCGCCGCAGTGGGGGAACCCCGGTACGCGTCCATGAGCTGCGCGCCGACCGCCACCCGACCGTAACGGGCCAGCAGGGACTCCCGGGCCGCCGCCAGGTCCAACTGGTCGAACCTCTTGTCGAGTTCGCGGTACGCCTCGACGATGACCTCGGGGTCGTCGCTGATGTCGAAAAGCCGACCTGCCACCCCGTCCAGCCCGGCGAGGGTCTCCAGTGGCCCCTCACTGCGGGCCACCAACACCGGGGTACCGGTGGCGATGGCCTCGACCACGGTCATCCCGAAGGTCTCCATCCGGCTGGCATGCACCAGCAGGTCGTGTCGGTGCATCAACCCGGCGACCTGGTCGGGCGGCACGGCCGGCAGCAGCCGTACCCGCTCGGTCAGCTCGAGCTCCCGCACCCTGGTCCGCAACTCGTCTTCCAGCGCGCCGGAACCGACCAGGGTCAGGCTCGCCGTGGGTTTCTCGCCGGAGATCCGGGCGAACGCCTCCAGCAGCGGGCGTACCCCCTTGTGTTCGCTGAGCCGACCGACGTAGAGCCAGCGCAGCGGCTCCCGGGGCGGTTCCGGGCGCCAGGCGAAGTCGTCGAAGTCGATCGCGTTCGGCACGATCCGCAGCTTCGCCGCGTGGTGCGGAAACTGCTGGCTGATCAACTGGTGCAGCCCACCACCGACGCAGAGCAGCACGTCCACCCGGCTGAGCATCTCGTCGTACAGCTTGCGGGCTGCGGGCTGCTTGAACACCTGCGGCAGGAAGGTCGCGTGCTCAGTCACCACGATCCGGGCATCCGGACGGGCCAACCGGACGGCGGCGACCCCACCGTAGATCCCGGTGTGCGCGTGGATCAGCGGTGCCTCGATCACCCCGGTGGGGAGACTGGCGGCGAGCGCGTTGGCGTGTGCGGTCGCCCAGGCCGCATAGTCCCGCCGGGAGGAGATCGGCACCGTGCACCGGGTGAGTTCGCCCTCCGGGGTGGACCGCACGGTCACCTGGCCGCACCGGTCGGTCAGCCGCTGGGCGGCCACCCCGACCAACTGGGCGATCTTCGAGTCGTACGGGTAGGCCCAGTCCTCGGTGTGCAGGATCGACACCCGGGCGAACTCCCCGGCCACCGCACCGATCGCCGCCTTGACGAACGCCCCGGCGAGCGCGTTGTTCTCCGACGGGTACCAGGGGGTGACCACCGCCAGGTCCGCCGGTCCGGGCCGGCGGGACGGGTCCTCGACGGGTTCCAGATGCACGGCAAGATCGGGACGTCGACGCAGGGCGTCCCAGGCCACCGGCATGGACTGCGGGTCACCCGCGATCAGCAGGTCGGCGTCGGCCAGCGGGCCACCCCGGGCGAACAGCAGCCGCCGGGCTGTCTTGATCATCGCCCGGGAGTCCGGTGCGGTGATCCGGTGCAGGGTCACCCCGGCGGGAAGCTCCGCCCCGGCCCACTCGGGAAGGTCGTTGACGATCAGCCGGACGGTGGCGCCCGTCGCGGCGAGTCGGGCGGCGTGGGTACGGGCGCCCGTCGTCCGCAACGGACCGAGTGCCAGGTAGACGACCTTCTTCGGCAGGCTCACCGGGACCGCTCCTCGACCAGGGCACGCATCCGGGCCTCCCAGGGGCTGAGGGTTGCGCTACGGGTGTAGTTGTCGGCGTGGGCGAGCGCCGCACGGTACTGCGTCTCGTCACACTTGCGGGCACCCTCCGCAGCCGCGATGAACGACTGCGCCACCGTTTCTGCGTCCAGTTGTTCGCCCGCGTACCACAGCGGGTAGTCCCGGAGCACCTCCGCCGCCGCGATGTCCGGCTTGTGCACCGAGACGACCGGCTTGCCGGAGGCCATGTACTCGAACACCTTGCCGGAGGTGACGTACTTCGCCCCGGGCACACAGAAGACCAGCACGTCGGTCTGCGCGTACACCCCGGCGGCCTCCGCCTTGCCGAAGGCACCCCGGTAGTGCACCCCGGCGTCGGCGTGCTGCTCGATCTGTTCCCGGAGCGCGGCTGCCGACTCCGGGAAGAACCCCAGGTGGCCGTGGATGTTGAACTCCGCGTCGGCGAGCAGCGGATGCTCACGGGCTCGGCGCCAACCGTCGAAGAGAACGTCCAGCGGCAGGTAGGGCGTGACGGTGCCAAGGTAGCCGAAGCGCAACGGGCGGTCCGGGTCGGGCGGGCTGAACGCGGGCCGGCCGACGAACTCCGGCTCCCAGCCGTTGGGCACCACGGTCATCCGGTCGGCGGCGTTCGGGTAGCGCTCGGCGTACCACTGCCGCATGCCGTCGTTGACGAAGACGATCTCGGCGGCGTCCCGCAGCACCCGGGCCTCCCAGGCGGCGGTCTTGGTGCCCTCGCCGAACCGGATCTCCTCGGTGAACTGGTTGAACGTCCACGCGTCCCGGTAGTCGACCACGTACGGCACCCGCCAGGTCTTGCCGAGCGCCCAGGCGGCGGCGAACGAGACGAACGGGTTACCGGTGGCGACGACCAGGTCGAAGCGCTGCTTCGTGTGCAGCTTGAAGGCCCGGGCGAGCAGCCCCGGGATCCAGCCGACGTAGTGCTCCGGCAGGAACGAGCTGAGCACCCGCCGGTAGAACCGGTCGGTGACCACCGGGAAGTTCTTCCGCAGCCGGCCGAACCGCCGGACGTCGGTCTCCCAGTGGTAGGTGTTCATCGGCGGGCGTTCGACCCGGACCCGGGGGTCGACGGTCGCCTCCAGGGTCGGGTCGCTCGCCTTGTCGAGGTAGTAGCTGAAGAACTCCCGGGGCGCGGTGATGACGGTGACGTCCCAGCCGGCCTGGGCGAAGTGGTTGGCGGTGGCCCGTCCCCGGAACACGCCGCTGGCCCGGCTGGGTGGGAAGAAGAACGACAGGTAGAGCACCCGGAGCGGCCGACCGGACGTGGGCACGCCCGGGTCGGCGCCGGCGCGGTCCGGCAGGCCGTCGCCGACTGCCGGACCGCCGTCCACCTGCGTCGATCCCTCGGTTGGACGCGGATCGAGCGGGTTGTGGTGAGGTCGCATCGCGCTTTCTTAGGTTGGGGTGGACGTGCCTCGACCGTACGGGCTGGCGGTGGGCCGCTCAGCCGCCGATGACGACGCGCCGGACCTCGGTCCAGCGGGCCGGGTCGGTGACCCGGCGGCCGTCGACCAGCACCCGCACGCCCGGCAGGTCGGCCGGGGCGAGGGTGCGGTACTCGGCGTGGTCGGCCTGGATGACCGCCGCGACGACCGGCTCACCGTCGTACGGCGGCAGCCCGTGCGCGGCCAACTCCTCGTTGGTGTACATCGGGTCGGAGACGTACGGGACGGCACCCCGCCGGCGCAGCGCCTCGACGGTGCCGAACACCCCGGAGAACGCGGTCTCCTTGACCCCGCCCCGGTAGGCGGCGCCGAGCACCAGCACGTTCGCCCCGGTCAGGTCGCCGTAGGCGGCGGCGAGCAGGTCGACGGCGTACTCCGGCATGGCCGCGTTGGCCTCGCGGGCCGAGCGCACGACCGTGGCGGCCGGGTCGTTCCACAGGTACATCCGGGGGTAGATCGGGATGCAGTGCCCACCGACGGCGATACCCGGCGAGTGGATGTGGCTGTACGGCTGGCTGTTGCAGGCCTCGATGACCTTGATCACGTCCACGCCCACCGTGTCGGCGAACCGGGCGAACTGGTTGGCCAGCCCGATGTTGACGTCCCGGTAGGTCGTCTCGGCGAGCTTGGCCAGCTCGGACGCCTCGGCGGAGCCGAGGTCCCAGACGCCGTTCGGGCGGGGCAGGTCGGTGCGCTCGTCGAAGTCGAGGACCGCCTCGTAGAACTCGACGCCCCGGCGGGCGGACGACTCGTCGATGCCGCCGACCAGCTTCGGGTAGCGGCGCAGGTCGGCGAAGACCCGGCCGGTGAGCACCCGCTCGGGGCTGAAGACCAGGGCGAAGTCCTTGCCGGCGGTCAGCCCGGAGCCCTGCTCCAGCATCGGCGCCCACCGGTTGCGGGTGGTACCCACCGGCAGGGTGGTCTCGTAGCTGACCAGGGTGCCCGGCTTCAGCCCGGCGGCGATGGCCCGGGTCGCGTCGTCCATCCAGCCGAAGTCCGGCACGCCCTCGGCGTCGACGAAGAGCGGCACCACGACCACGACCGCCTCGGACTGCGCGACGGCGGCGGCGGTGTCGGTGGTGGCGGAGAAGAGGCCGGCGGCGACGACCTCCTTGAGCTTGACGTCCAGGTCGGCCTCACCGGGGAACGGCACCGCCCCGTCGTTGACCAGTCCCACCACGCGCTCGGAGACGTCGGCACCGATCACCCGGTGGCCCTTCGTGGCGAACTGCACGGCAAGCGGCAGACCGATCTTGCCGAGCGCGACGACACAGATGTTCATGGTTACTACTTTCCTCCCTGAGGCCACCTGCGCCGCAGCCGGGCGATGACCCGACGCGGGGTGACAGGTGTGATGGCGACCACGAGCTGGCCTTTGTGATTGGTCGTGGGGGTGATCAGGTGCAGCCGTACCCCCCGGCGGTGGATCATCCGGGGCACCGTCGGACGGCGCGGTACCCGCACCGGCGCGCTGCCGGTGCCCTCCGGCGTGGTGACCCGGACCAGCACCGACCGTAGCTCACCGCCCGGCCCGATCCTGGTCAGCAGCGGGTGCATCGGGAAACCGGCCCGGATGGTGGTGCCGGTGGCGTCGGCCGACGTCTCCAGGGTAGTCGCCGGGGTGTCACCCACGCTCATCGACACTTCGGCGCTGAGCGCCAGCAGGTCGGAGCGGGGGCTGCGGGCGGTGACGGTGAGCACCCGCCCGGCCTCGGTACCCTCCCAGCCGATCGAGGTGACGTCACACTTGGCGAGCCAGTCGGCGGCACTCTCGGTGACCTCGAACCAGTCGTCCGGGAAGTCCCGGTTGGCGTCCCGGAAGCCGGGGTAGGCGGCGTACCAGCGGTCGCCGGCCACCACGGTGGCCGGTACGCCCCGCTCGGCGTCCTGGCGGATCACCGCGAGCAGGTCGTCCAGGCTGCCCCGCTGGGCCATCGAGATCCGCAGCCGGCCCTCCAGGTCGAGCTGCCCCCGGATGTGGTCGGTGAGGTACCGCTCGGCCAGGCTGCGCACCCCGGCGTGGACCTGCTCCTGCACGCCCCGCTCCAGCTTGAGGAAGTCGTCCTCCAGCAGTCGGGCGGTCTCCCAGGCGAAGTGCCGCAGCAGCACCGCGTCGCGCTGCTTGCCCGGCTCGATCAGGCCGGCGACGAAGGTCATCAGCGACTCGACGCAGCGCAGCCGCTCGATGTGCCGGCTGCGGTAGGTGATGTTGCGGGCGTTGAGCCGTTTGACCGCGTAGTAGTAGTCGTAGTCGGCCAGCACCGAGATCCGGTTGGCCCGGACGCACGCCTCGATGGTGAACGGCTGGTCACTGCCGACCGGCATGTCCACCGGGTAGCGCAGCGCGTACCGCTCGATCAGCTCCCGCCGGAACAGCTTCGTGTTCGACAGCGACCAGGGCAGCGCCGAGTCGAACAGGTCGACCTGCTCCTGGGTGCTGGCGAAGATCGCCTGGTGGATGTTGCGGCTGTTCACCCCGAGGGTGCGGCCGAGGACGACGTCGGAGCCCCACCGGTCGGCGGCGGCCACCAGACGGGCCAGCGCCTCCGGGCCGAGGTAGTCGTCGGCGCCGATGAAGAAGACGTACCGGCCCCGGGCCAGGTCCAGGGCCCGGTTGCTCGGTACCGCCGGACCGCCCGAGTTGGGCTGGTGCACCACCCGCACGGTGTCCGGGTGGAGCCGGGCGAACCGGTCCAGTTCCCGGCCGCTGCCGTCGGTGGAGCCGTCGTCGACCGCGACGATCTCCATCCGGTCCCGCCCGATGCTCTGCTCGACCAGCGAGGTCAGGCAGCGGGTGAGGTACGGCATGGTGTTGTAGACCGCCACCACGACGGTGACGTCCGGGGTGGTCACGCGGTGACTCCCGCCCTCGGCGGTGCGCTGGTCAGGTCCGCCACCGAGGGGGTGTCGTACACCGGGCCGGGAATGTCGTGGGCCGCGCCGTGGGTGTCGTCGAGCGGGCCGGGGGCGTCCGGCAGCAGTCGCGAGTACACCGCGTCCAGCACCCGCGCCTGCGCCTCCCACGTCCAGTTCTCCAACAACCCCGGCCGGTCGTACGCCGCCCGGTACCGACCCGGATCAGCCAACACCGCCCGCACCGCCCGC
>NZ_JBAKHU010000111.1:0-13029 GCF_036906895.1 Micromonospora sp. CPCC 206060 | reverse complement strand
GTTGACCGTGTACGTCTGGTTGATGTTGTCGGCCGAGCCGCCGGTCCGGTTGTGCAGCGCGTAGGTGCTGCCGTCCGGGGCGACCAGGGTGACCACCAGGTCACCGATGTAGGTGTGCACGATGTCCACCGCGACCGTGCTGGCGGAGCCCGCGTTGCCGGTGCAGCCGGAGATGGTGATCGAGCTCTCCACCGTGGCGTTGTCGGCGATGGTCACGTCGGTGCCGTTGGTCTGCGAGCAACCGGCCGGACCGTTGACGGTCAGCGTGTACGTGGCGGTACGGGTCACCGCCGAGCCGGCGCCGTTCACCGTGACCGGGTACGTCCCGGCCGGGGTGCTGGCCGAGGTGCTGATCGTCATGGTGGACGAGCCGCCCGAGGTCACCGAGGACGGGCTGAAGCTGGCGGTCGCGCCGCTCGGCAGGCCGGTGGCGGAGAGCGTCACGGTCTGCGCGCTGCCGTTGGTGACGGCGGTGGCGACGGTCGCGGTGATTGAGCCGCCGGGGTTGACCGAACCGGAGGTCGGCGAGACGGAGACCGAGAAGTCGTTCCCGACCGGGCAGGCCGTGTCGCTGCCGGCCACGTTGACCGCGGTCCAGGCGGCCTGCACGGCCTTGTACTGGGTGCTGCAGGTGCCGTACAGGTCGGTCGCGGCCCGCAGGGTGTAGGCCCGCGCGGTGTTGGCCGGGTTGGTGGTGTTGACGTACGACGTGTTGGAGGTGAAGTACACGTCCAGCGCCCGGAACCAGATCTTCTCGGCTGCGGCCCGGCCGATGCCGGTGACCGCCGGGGCGGAGCCGCAGATCGGCGAGGTGCCGAACGGCGTGCTGCCGGTGCCCTCGGCGAGGTTGAAGTAGAAGTGGTTCGCCACGCCGGAGGAGTAGTGCACGTCGACGCTCCTGGTGCTGGTGGACCAGCAGGAGTGCGACGAGCCGTCCAGCGACGGGTTGTACATGTAGCGCAGCGGGGTGCCGTCGCCGTTGATGTCGATCGTCTCGCCGACCTGGTAGTCGCCCGGGTCGGCGGCGCTGCCGGCGTAGAACTCCACCATGTTGCCGAAGATGTCGCTGGTGGCCTCGTTGAGGCCGCCGGACTCACCGGAGTAGATCAGGCCGCCGGGGACCACGTTCTCGGTGACGCCGTGGCTCATCTCGTGCGCGGCCACGTCCAGCGAGACCAGCGGGTTGGCGTTGCCCGAGCCATCGCCGTACGTCATCCGGGAGCCGTCCCAGAACGCGTTGACGTAGTTGTTGCCGTAGTGCACCCGGCTGGGCACGCCGCGGCCGTCGCCGAAGATGCCGTTACGGCCGTGCACGTTCTTGAAGTAGTCGAAGGTCTTGGCGGCACCGAAGTGCGCGTCGGCGGCGGCGGACTGGCGGTTTGAGGTGGTCCCGTTACCCCAAACGTTGTCCGCGTCGGTGAAGGTCGTGCAGGTGGAGGTGCCGTTGTTCATGTCGCAGGTCGAGCCGTTGCCCCGTACCGGGTCGACCATCGAGTAGGTGCTGCCGGAGAGGGTGGTGTCGACCGTGACGGTCCCGGCGTAGACGCTGTTGCCCGTCCCGGCGACCATCTCGATCTCGTCGTACGAGCCGATCAGGCTGCCGGTGGTGGCGTCGGTGATGACGTGGAACCGGGACGGGGTCTGCCCGTCGGTGTGCCACCCGGTCACCACCGTCTCCCAGGCGAGCCGGCCGGTGCCGGTGCTGGCGTCGACGAAGAGTTCCGGGGTGCCGACGGCGGTCAGCGTTCCCTTGAACTGGGCCTTCGCCGCGGCGGCGGCCTTCGTCGAGTTGACCCGGGGGCTGGTGCCGACCGTGAGGGGGGCGTTCAGGCCCACCGAGGAGCCGGCGAAACTGCCGTCCGGGGCGGTGTGCACCACGAAGTCACCGCCGTAGACTCGCAGCCCGTGGTAGGCGCGGGTGTAGCGGATGTGTGCCGCCCCGTTCGGGTCGACCTTGGCGCTGTAGACGGCGTACGTTTCGCCTGCGGCGGTACGCACCGCCGCACCGTTGGCGCGGAGCGCCGCCTCGGCCCGGGCGACCGCGGTCGCGGTCGCGTCCGGGGCGGGGGCGTTCGGTGCCGCGTGCGCCGTTGTGGCGACGCCGGTCAGCAGGCCGCTGGTGAGCAGCGCGGCGCTGACGGCGGCGAGGGATCTCTTCACTGGCCCTCCTGGGGGAATGACGTGACGATAGTCACCCATGTAGATATAGCTATGGATCTAACTAAAGAGAAGAGGCCGTTCAACCGATGCAACCCGACCGCCCCCCGTGTTTTGGTGATCGGTTCACCCGCCGGGAACCGGCCGCCACCCCGTCCCGTCCCACCGGCATGACCAGCCCATACACCGCCGCCCGGGGGATGCGCGCCGCCCGGGCCGGCGCGGTGACGCTGCTGCTGCTCGCCATGTCCGCCTGCTCCGGCACCCGGGACCGGGCCGACTGGCACGACGGCCAGTCGACCGGTACGGGCCTCCCCGCCGCCTCGACCGGACCGACCGGCGACGCGCGGCCGGGTACCACCCCCTCCGCCCGCCCGACCGACCCGGTCCCCTCGACGTCGCCGACGCCGGGCCGGCCCGCCTCCGCGGCGACCAACGTCCGGGTGGTGCTCACCCGCGCCGGCGGGATCGCCGGCAAGGGGGAGACCATCACCGTGGAGCCCAAGGGGACCTGGACGGTGACCGACCGGGCCGGCGGGCGCCGCACCGGCCGGCTGAGCACCACCGAACGCAACCGGCTGTCCGAACTGACCAACGATCCGCGACTGGCCACCGAGGCGGCCCAGGCACCGGGCGGGACCAACTGCCGGGACGTCTTCACCTACACGCTGAGCGCCGGCGCCTACCGGGTGACCTTCACCGACTGCCCGACCGACACCGGCCGTCCGGCCGCCGCCCTGGCCATCGTCGACCTGCTCACCACCGCCACCGGCTGAAAAATCCCGGCCGACCGGCAACTGTCACCAGCCGGCCGCCGCCCGGATCAGGGTGCGGCGCACCAGGGCCACCTCATTCCGCGCGGCAACCGGCGGCCGGGCGGCGAGGAAGAGCGTGTTGAGGGGCGGCACCTGGGTTCGCACAGCAGGCGCAGCGCCCCGGTGACGAGCGGCCCCCGGCACAGGTACGTCGGAAGCACGCTCACCCCGGCTCCGGCCACCACCGCGGCGAGTACCGCCGAGGTCGACCCGGAGGGGTACGACGTGATCCTCTTCGCCGGCGGACACGGCACCATGTGGGACTTTCCGCACAACGAGCACCTGGCCCGGCTGGCCCGGACCAGCTACGAGAAGGGCGGGGTGGTGGTCGCCGTCTGCCACGGCCCGGCGGCCCTGGTGAACCTGAAGCTCTCCGACGGCTCGTACCTGGTCGCCGGGAAGCGGGTGGCGGGCTTCACCAACGACGAGGAGGCCACGGTGGGCCTGGCGGATTCGGTGCCCTTCCTGCTCGCCGACCGGCTGACGGCAGCCGGCGCCGAACACGTGCCGGGGCCGAACTTCGCGAGCAGGTGATCACCGACGGCCGACTCGTCACCGGGCAGAACCCGGCCTCGGCCCGGGGCGCCGCCGAGGCGGTCGTCAGGCTGCTCGGCTGACCGACGGAAGCCGACTCCAGCCGGGGGGCGGATCAGGGGACCCGGCACGGCGTACCCGGAGAAACCACCGGCCCGGTGCGGTCGCTGTCGCGACCGGACCGGGCCGACCCGCACAAACGCGGTCGTCCGAGCGACGCGGAGCCCCCGGCCGGGATCGAACCGGCGACATCCCGCTTACAAGGCGGGTGCTCTGGCCAGCTGAGCTACAGGGGCGTTGTTCGTGGTCAGCATAGCGACTGACGTCCGAAAATCCTGCTAACCGGTGACCCCTACCATCGGAAACATCTCGCGGCCCAGCAGGCACGGACGCCCTGGTGACCAGGGGACGACGCAGCGCACACATGAAGATGGTGATTGATGCCTGCCCGTGCCCAGCTGTCCGCAATGTCCATGGCGTACGTCCCACCCGTTGCGCGACGCCTTGGCAGTACGCCGAAAGCCGTTTACGGTGCAGTGACGCGAATGACACTTCGGCGCCACGACAGGTACCCGCAGCGGCATCCGCAGGGCCGGCACACGCGGTGCCGGTCGCTCCTTCACTCGGATCGTCCGGCACGTTCCTGCCGGTGAAAGGAAGCGCTTCACCATGGCTACGGTCACCTACTCCAAGGCCACCCGGATTTACCAGGGTGGCGAGCGTCCCGCGGTCGACCACCTCGACCTGGAGATCGGCGACGGCGAGTTCCTCGTCCTGGTCGGCCCCTCCGGTTGCGGTAAGTCCACCAGCCTCCGGATGCTCGCCGGCCTGGAGGACGTCGACGAGGGCTCGATCCACATCGACAGCCGCGACGTCACCCATCTGCCGCCGAAGGCCCGCGACATCGCGATGGTCTTCCAGAACTACGCCCTCTACCCGCACATGACGGTGTACGAGAACATGGCGTTCGCGCTCAAGCTCCGTAAGACCTCCAAGGCCGAGATCGACCGGCGGGTCAAGGAGGCGGCCGGGCTGCTCCAGTTGGAGGAGTACCTCAACCGCAAGCCGAAGGCGCTCTCCGGCGGTCAGCGTCAGCGGGTCGCGATGGGCCGGGCGATCGTCCGGGAGCCGCAGGTCTTCCTCATGGACGAGCCGCTGTCGAACCTCGACGCCAAGCTGCGGGTGCAGACCCGTACCCAGATCGCGTCGCTCCAGGCCAAGCTCGGCATCACCACCGTGTACGTGACGCACGACCAGGTCGAGGCCATGACCATGGGCCACCGGGTGGCCGTCATGCTCGACGGTGTGCTCCAGCAGGTGGACACCCCCCGGGCGCTCTACGACACCCCGGCCAACGTCTTCGTCGCCGGCTTCATGGGCTCCCCCGCCATGAACATCAAGACCGTCCAGTTGGGCGAGCAGGGCGCCTCCTTCGCCGAGATGCACCTCCCGCTCACCCGGGAGCAGGTCGCCGCAGCCCAGGCCGACGGCGGCAACGGCAAGGTCACCGTCGGCTTCCGTCCGGAGGACACCGACCTGGTCAGCCCGAGCGAGGGCGGCATGCCGCTCGTCGTCGAGCTGGTCGAGGACCTCGGCTCGGACGCCAACATTTACGGCCACGCGGCAATGAGCGGCGCCTCCGAGCGGTTCGTCGTCCGCACCGACCGGCGCAGCATGCCGAACATGGGCGACACGGTCTTCGTGAAGCCGCGCGTCGGCCGGATCCACGCGTTCCACGCCGGCACCGGCGTCCGGATCTGACCGACCGCTGACACCCGAAAGGGGCGGCCCGCATCGGCGGACCGCCCCTTTCCCTGTACCGCCACCGGTATCACCAAGGGGGCCCCTCCGCTGCCGGAAGCATCAAACGGGGCCCTTTGCCCACACTCCGGCGCATGCCGCGCCGGAGCGCCCCGGACCGTTCGGCCCTACTACTCAGCGAAGCGGTAGAACACGAAGTTGCTGCGGGACGGGCAGACGATCGCCCGTGGGTTCCACGAGCAGGACGTCGCCCGTACCTCCCGGAGCTGCCCCAGCTCCACCAGCCGGGCCGAGCCCACGGGCAGCCCGGCGACGCTCTGGTCCGCCTCGTAGGAGGCCGGTTCGTCCGCGAAGACCAGCAGGTTGCCGCCGTCCAGCCGGACCGCGACCCCGTCCCGCTCCCGCAACCGGGCACCGTCCGCACCGAACAGGGTGGACCTCGGCTCCGGAGCGGGCTTGCGGGTCAGCACATGCTCACCGACCGGTACCAGCACGGTGGCCCCGGGCGCGTCCCACCGGCGCGTCTCCTGCCCCACACCGGTCACGACGACCTGGGTGCTCGCCGCCTCGAAGTCGGTCACCTCCAGCAGGCACACCCGCTTCCCACCGCAGGCCACGAGCCTCTTCGGGCGGGTCCGGTCGTTCTCGGCCGTGTAGAGGCTGACCGGCTCCCCCAGGCTACCCAGGTCGTACGCGACGAGCCGGTAGCCGCCCTCGTCGGTGGCCACGTACAGGGTGTCGTCGTGGGCCACCAGGAGATCGTCGTCGTCGGCCACGTTCGGCCGGCTCTTCACCACATCGCCGGAGACCGGATCGATCACCCGTACCGACCGGTCCGCACCGACCTGCACGAGCCGGCGGTCGTCGCCCCGCAGCGGGGTCAACGGACCACCGGCGAGGTCCGCCGGGCCCCCCAGCTCGTCCGGGCCGGTCACCGGGTGGACGGCGGTCTTCGCGCCGTAGTCGTTACGGGGGTTGGGCAGGGTCCACAGCTCCCGGCCGTCCCGCAACCGGAGTCCGACCAGCCGCTCACCAACCCGGTCGTCCAGCACCGCGACCTCGTCGAAGAAGAGAAGCCCGTCGTCGCCCCCGATCTGCCGGGTCCACCGCTGCGCGCCGTCCCCGGCATCCAGCACCACCAGCTCGCCCTGGTCGTTGGAGAACAGGTCCGGGACGGCGGCCAGGGCACCGGGCAGCGCCACGATCCGCGCCCACCGCTCGGCGGCGGTACTCGTCTGCCGGTGCCACCGCTCGTCGCCGGGGTCGTCCGCCCGGACCGCCCTGATGTCCAGCCGGTTGTCCTCCGGCCGCTGATAGGCGACGTAGGCACGGTCGTCGAGCAGGGCGGTGAACATGCTGGACGGACTGTCCCCGGCGATCGTTACCCGACCGGTCTCGCCCACCGAGGTGAAGTCGAGGTCGGCGTAGCGGTCCCGGGTCAGGTAGAGCACGGCTGCCGTCACCACGCCCGCCAGGGCGACCAGGGCCCCTGCGACGACCCAGACCATCCGGCCCCGCCACCGGCCGCCTGGTGGCGCTGCGCCGACCAGGTACGGCACCCCCGGGGTCGGCGCTCCGTGGGCCGGCGTTCCCTGGCCCGGCACTCCCTGGGCCGGCACTGGCCGCGTCACGGGCCGCGCCGACACCGGCAGCGCGGCCAACGCCCCCTCGGCGACCGGCAGCTCCGGCTGCTCCAGCACGGTCGGGGCGATCCCCAGCTCGGCGTGCAGCAGCCGGGCCACCAGCGGCACCCGGGACGACCCACCGACGAGGAAGAGACCGGCCAATCCGTCCCGGGTCGCGCCGGAGGCGGCGATCACCGAACCGGTCTCGGCGACCGCACGACGCACCAGCGGGGCGGCCACCTGCTCCAGCTCGTCCCGGGTCAGATGGGCCGCATGGTCCACCCCCGGCACCGCGACCGGCGCGACAGCCGAGCGGGAGAGCATCTCCTTCGCATCGCGTACGCCCTCCCAGAACTGACGCCGGTCCCGCAGCTGCGCCGCGCTCTCCGGCTCGCTCAGCCGCTGCCACGCATCGGGTTCGGTCGTACCGAGCACCGCGCCGAGCTGATCGACCAGGGCCGCGTCGAGATCGAGACCGCCCAGGTCGGCGATCCCGCCCGAGCAGGCCACCTCGAAGCGGGGCCGGCCGTCGGTGTCCGCACCGTGGTTCCGGACCACCGCGACGTCGAGCGTGCCGCCACCGAGGTCGAAGACCGCCAACGCCGACCCGACCGGCACCGGCCGGTGCAGCACGTCGGTGAAGTACCGGGCGGCGGCCACCGGCTCGGGTACCAGCCGGGTACCGGCCGGGTCGCCGGGAGCCGCGGGAGGCGGCCAGCCGGCCCCGGCCAACGCATCGACGAGCACCTGCCGGCGCCGGGTACCCCAGCTCGCCGGATACGTCAACACCGCAGGGGGCAGGAAGCCCACCGCCTCGACAGCCGCGTGCGCCACGGCCCGCAGGATCGCGGCGAACAGCGCGGCCGGCGCGTACTCACGGTCACCGAGCAGCACCGTGTCGGCGTCCACCTGCCGCTTCGGATGGGGCTCGAACCCGGCCGGGTCGACCTGGGCCAGCCGCTGGGCGTCCCGCCCGACGTGCAGACGGCCACCGGCATCGGCGTACACCCCGGACGGCATGATCGGCCGCCCGTCGACCAGCAACGGCCGGGTCCGGCCGTCCGCCGACCGCAGCACCGCCACCGTGTTCGACGTACCGAGGTCGACGCCGATCGCGTGACCGGCGTACTGGCCTGTCATCTGCCTGGTCCTCCGGCCGGGTGAGGGGATGCCCGGCCCCGCATGTTAACCGGCCCGTGCCGGCCGGTGACCGGATCGGTCAGGAGGCCGGCACGGGCCGGACACCCAGTAAGAGCGTCCGGCAATAGGACTGGCGGGCTGCGGCGTGCCCTGGCACGTCGGCTGGCGGCGTTGTCGTCGTCGACCATGCAACACCGGCATGGCCTCCTCCGCCGCCTTGCCACCCTCGGCCAGACCCCGCCTCGCCGCCACCGCCCTATTACCGGTCGCTCCAGTCAGGGATACGCCGGTCAGGAGGCCGCGCGGCGCCGGGCCACCTCGGCCAGGGTGACCGCAGCGGCCACGCTGGCGTTGAGCGACTCCACGTCGGAGACCATCGGGATGCTGACCGTCAGGTCGCAGGTGGCACCGACCAGCCGGGACAGGCCGCGCCCCTCCGAGCCGACCACCACGACCAGCGGGCCGACCGCGGCCTCCAGGTCGTAGAGGTCGGTTTCGCCGTCGGCGTCCAGCCCGACCACCATAAAGCCGGCCTCCTGGCAGTACTTCAGCGACCGGGTCAGGTTGGTCACCTGGCTGACCGGTACCCGGGCCGCCGCACCGGCACTGGTCCGCCAGGCGGTCGCGGTGATCCCGGCGGCCCGCCGCTCCGGTACGAAGACACCCTGCGCACCGAACGCCGCCGCCGACCGGATCACCGCGCCGAGGTTACGCGGATCGGTGACCCCGTCCAGCGCGACGAGCAGCGGGGCGGTCTGCTCCAGTGCCGCCGCGACGAGATCCTCGAACGGCTCGTACGCGAACGGCGGCACCTGGAGACCGACGCCCTGGTGCAGCACCCCGCCGGTCATCCGGTCCAGCTCGGCCCGGGTGACCTCCAGGATCGCGATGCCCCGGTCACCGGCGGTCCGGACCAGCTCGTTGACCCGGTCGTCGATTTCGATGCCCTGTGCGACGTAGAGCGCGGTGGCCGGCACCTGCGACCGCAGCGCCTCGACCACCGGGTTCCGGCCGACCAGCAGCTCCGGCGCGTCCTTGGACGGGTTGGACTTGCGGCCCGGCGCGACCCGAGGCCCGGACCGGCCCGGGGTGCGGCCGGCACCGCCCCGGCCACCGGCACCACGACCGGCGCCCTTACCGGCGGCCGGTACGCCCCGACCACCGCCCTTGCCCCAGGTGGTGTCCTTGGCGCCGGGGGTACCGATCTTGGGGGCCCGCCCCTCGGCCTCGGCCGCCCGGCGCTCCTTGTCCTGCTTCCAGGCGGTGCGCTGGGGCAGCTTCTCGGTGCCCGAGTAGCCCTTGTGCCAGGGGCGCTCATCCGCCGGGAGGGTGCGGCCCTTACCGGCCAGGCTGGCCCGGTTCTTGCCGCCGGAGCCCTTGGGGGCGCCCGCCTTCGGGGTCAGTCGCCGGCCACGGCGCTGCGAGTTGCCGGCCATCAGTGTTGCTCTCCGATCGTCCAACGGGGGCCCTGCGGGGTGTCCTCGACCACCACACCGGCCTGCTTGAGCTGGTCACGTACGGCGTCGGCGGCGGCCCAGTCCTTGCGGCCACGCGCCTGCGCGCGCTGTTCGAGGGCGAGCGCGACCAGTGAGTCGACCACGCCGCGCAGCTCACCATCCTGCCCGGTACCATTCCACGCCCCGTCGAGCGGGTCCACCCCGAGCAGGGCGAGCATCGACCGTACCTGGGTCAACGCCCCGCGCACGGCGGTGTCGTCGGTACCGGCCAGCGCGGTGTTGCCGTCCCGGATCGCCTCGTGCAGCACGGCCAGGGCGGCGGAGGTGTTCAGGTCGTCGTCCATCGCGGCGGAGAATGCGGCCGGCAGCTCCCCGAGGGTACCCGCACCGACCCGCTCGGCGGCCCGCTGCACGAAGCCCTCGATCCGGCGGTAGGTGATCGCCGCCTCGCGCAGCGAATCCTCGGAGTAGTCGATGACCGACCGGTAGTGCGCGGCGACGTAGTAGTAGCGCAGCTCCACCGGCCGCACCCCGAGGGTGGCCACGTAGTCGAGGTCCAGGGCGTTCCCGGCCGACTTGCCCATCTTGGCGCCGGCGATGCTGAGCAGTCCGTGGTGCACCCAGTACCGGGCGAACGGGAGACCGGCCGCCTGGGACTGGGCGATCTCGTTCTCGTGGTGCGGGAAGATCAGGTCCAGCCCGCCGCCGTGAATGTCGAACTCGGCGCCGAGGTAGCGCCAGCACATCGCCGAGCACTCGATGTGCCAGCCGGGGCGGCCCCGGCCCCACGGCGACGGCCAGTACGCGTCGGCCGGCTCGTCGGGCTTGACGCCCTTCCACAGCGCGAAGTCCCGCGGGTCCCGCTTGCCCCGGTCCGGGGCGTCCCCGGCCGGCTGCATGGCCTCCGGCCGCTGCCCGGAGAGCGACCCGTAGGCCGGATACGAGGCCACGTCGAAGTAGACGTCCCCGGAGCCGTCGGAGGCAGGGTAGGCGTGCCCCTCGGCGATCAGCCTGGCGATCAGCTCGTGCATCTCCGGGATGTGCCCGGTCGCCCTCGGCTCGTACGTCGGGGGCAGCACGTTCAGTGCGCGGTAGGCGGCGGCCAGCTTCTGCTCGTTCGCGTACGCGATCGACCAGAACGGCCGGCCCTGCTCCATCGCCTTGACCAGGATCTTGTCGTCGATGTCGGTGAGGTTGCGGATGAACCGCACCTCGTAGCCCGAGTGCAGCAGCCAGCGGCGCAGCACGTCGTAGTTGACGCCGGAACGAAGATGGCCGATATGTGGCGGAGCCTGGAGGGTGAGCCCACACAGGTAGACCCCCACCTTGCCGGCTTCCTGCGGGACGAAGTCCCGCACCGTACGGGTGGCGGTGTCATAAAGGCGAAGGCTCACCCGTACCAGGGTAGCCGTCAGCGGGTCACGGTGGCGGCCGGCCGTACGCTCCGGGATGTGGAGACAGGTGTGGAGACGGGTGGCGGCACGGCGCCCCGGGCAGCCGCGCAACCAGGGCCCAGAATGGGCCCGGAACCGACGACCCGGGCGGGTGAGACGGCGCAGACCCTGGACCGGGGCCTACGGCTGCTGCACCTGGTCGCCGACGCGCCGGGCGGGCTGACCGTCACCGAGGCGGCCCAACGGCTCGGGGTGGCCCGCGCGGCCGTGTACCGCCTGGTCGGGCCGCTCACCGAGCACGGCCTGGTCCGCCGGGACGGCGGCGGGCGGCTGCGCCTCGGCGCCGGGGTGCTCAACCTCGCCCGGCGGGCCCAGCCGCTGCTCGCCGAGGGGGCGCTGCCTGCACTGCGCCGGCTCGCCGAGCAGACCGGCGCGACCGCGCACCTCACCGTCGTCGAGGGCGGCGAGGGGGTCGCCCTGGCGGTGGTCGAGCCGAGCTGGACGGCGTTCCACGTGGCGTACCGGACCGGGTCCCGGCACCCGCTGGAACGCGGTGCGGCGGGGCGGGCCGTCCTCGCCGGCCGGGCCGGGTCCGCCGGGCCGGTGAGCACCGTCGGCGAGTTGCAGCCCGGGGCGTACGGGGTGGCTGCGCCGGTGCTCGGCGTACCGGGGCTGGAGGCGAGTGTCGGGGTGGTGGCGCTGGCCCCGTTGGACGCCGGAACGGTCGGGACGCAGGTGGTGACCGCCGCCGAGGCGATCGGCCGGGCCCTGTCCTGAGCCGTCCCGGCGGTCGGGCACCCGCCCGCACCCGCCCCTCCTCGCGCCCGCCCGCACCCACCCGCACCCCGCGCCCGCCCGCACCCACCCGCACCCGCTCGCGGTTTTCAGAAGGTCGGGGCATCGTCCGACCCCGGACACCCCGGTTCCACGGGGACCGAGTGGATCAACGCTTATACCAGTCGAATTGCCCGGCGGCACGGCTGTCCACAGGGGCCCCGGCCCGCTTGCCGCCCGGTCGTCCACAGGTCTTTGCCGGCGTCCGTCCCGCCGATGACGCTGACCGGCATGCCTCCATCCCCGTACCGGCCGGCAGCGCTGGCCTGGCAGGTCCTCCGTGGCTCGGACGCGGTCCGGCGTGGCCTGCTCACCGAGCACCAGCTCCGCAGTTCGGCCTGGCTCCGGGTACGCCAGGACGTCTACGCCGACACCCGGCTCGACCGGGACCACGGGTTGGCCTGCCGGGCCGCCGTGCTCCGGCTGCCGCCTGGGGCGACGTTCGCCGGCCCCTCGGCCGCGTACCTGCACGGTGTCGAGCATGCCGCAGCCTTCACCGACGATGTCCACGTCCTGGTACCCGACTCCGTACGACTCGGCGTACAGCAGGGCCTGCGGGTACACGAGACCAGGTTGGCGTTTCCGCCGGTCCACGGTGATCCGACGCGGACCACGCCTGCCTGGGCGGCCTGGGAGACCGCTGTCTGGCTGGACCCGGTGCGGGCGGTCGGCATCATCGACACCCTGCTCGGCCGAGGGCTGACCACCCGGGACGCACTGGCCGAGGCGGCGGTCCGCAACACCGGCCGACCGGGTAGCCGGCGGGCCGGGCGCCTCTTCGACCTCGCTGATCCCGGCGCGCAGTCGCCACCGGAGTCACACCTACGGGTACGCCTGGTCCTGGCCGGTCACCCAGCACCCGGTACCCCTGCCGTCCGGGCTGATCCTGCACCCGGACCTGGCCTGGCCGGAGTTCCGGGTCGCCGTCGAGTACGACGGGCACTGGCACTCCGACCCGGACCAGTTGCACCAGGATCGGCAGCGGCTGAACCAGCTCGTCGGCGGGGGTTGGGTCGTGCTGCACGTGACCAGCCGGCGGCTGCACCACGATTTCCGCGCGGTGCTCGGTGAGGTACGGACCGCGTTGATCTCCCGGGGCTGGCGGCCCTGACGCGGAACCCGCCACCGGGTCACCGGCCCCGACCGGAGCTGATCGACTCGATTCGCAGGGAGTCGGGGTGTCGGCCGGCCCGGGACACCCCGACTTCCCGGGAATCGGGGTAGAACAACAGCGGGGGCCCCGGGCGTTGCGTGCCTGCTCCCAGCGGCTCCGCAGCTCGGCCGTTCTCCGCCGCCCTGCCGGCAGAGCGCC
>NZ_JBAKHU010000110.1:0-13051 GCF_036906895.1 Micromonospora sp. CPCC 206060 | reverse complement strand
TCGGACCTACCGGACACCCAAGCGGCTACAGCCAGCAACCAGACCGTTGCGCGGAATGGCTCAGTGGCGGTGGCGCTCCACTGCTATCGCCTCGCCAGGTGGGTAACCGGTTACTTGTCCGTGATATCGAGCGAACTCTTCTATCCGAGCTCTGGTGTGCGGGGCGAAACTCCGACCTTTCCCTATCTGTGCGAGGTTGTAGATTCGACGCTGCTGCATTCCGCGGAAGACTACTTTGGTTTCTTCGTCCTGCGATTGGATGATCCCACTGTCGTGCGTGAAGCTTTGGAGGGGCTTCTCGAACCCGAGGACTGGTATGAAGAAGACGATGACGAGTAACCTCGGGCTTTCTCTGAAGGTGAGCGTGTGCAGCGGGGCGCCGTGGCCGCTGCAGATCAGTTGGGGTTGGAGCCTGGTTTACTGCGGTTGACCACGATGGCCTACCGCGGGCCCGCCGCGGCGAGGCGTGCGGGTTGCGACGACAGCGAAGTACGCCTGCACCGTCGTGAGACCACGATCAACAACCAGATCGTCACCCATGGCTACACCGCCGTGCAGAAACCGCCGAAGAGCAGCAGGGCCGGGAACCGCGACGTCGCACTCGACACGACACGACCAAGGTCCCCAGCGCCTACAAGGCCGGCCGCGCCGCCTGGCAACTCGCCGCCGGGGACGCCTGGCCCGACACCGGCCTCGGACACGACGTAGGCCGCAGTGTCGTAGGCCAGTTATGCCGGCAGTTGGCCGGGCCGGGCCGCTCCACAAGCCACCCTGGATGAGCGAGCGTTGTGGTGCCCAATTGGTTTGGGAATGCCCTCGCAGGAGGAGGCGCAGTGGACCGGTTCGGCGGCTCTGCCGGCACGGGATGCCACGTGCAGCCGTGTTCAGCTTCATCGAGCTTGCCTGGCCCCTTACTGTCTGGAGATGCAGCGATGGGATTCGCTCAATGAGCGGCAGCTCGACCTGCTTCGCCGGATCCACGGCGGCGATGACCTCAGCGGCCCGGACGGCGTCGAGTACCGCCGGTCGGCGCGTGCGCTCCAGGACCGGGGCCTGGTGGCGGTGACACGCAAGGCAGGGGTGTGGAGGGCGTGCTCGACCGACGCCGGTCGCTTCTACCTTGAGCATGGCCACCATCCCGATCATCCCGACCACCGTGCTGCCCTCCTGCGGTCCGAGACGCCGGCACCCGGCGGCATCGCGGGCGGCGCTTCGTCGGCGGAGCTGCCGCGATCGGCTCGTGAACTGCTCGACCGCCTGCAGCACGAGGGCGGCATGGTCCGTATCGAGAGTCCCGACAGTGGAACGCGGGCCCGGTGCCGGCGGATCATTCACGCGGCGAAGCAGCAGGGACTTGTGCCATCGGGTCACCATTTGCGTCACACTGGCCGCGACGCCGGCGACATCGTCATCCGTCTGTACACCGATGCCGGTCCGGACGAGACCGACTGGAACCGGATCCGGCTCAACACCCGACGTGTCACCACCGACCCGCATCTGGCGTTCAGCGCCCTCGAAGCCGATCCGACCAACCTCGCCGTCAGCCCGGACCTACTGCCCCGGGCGTTGCTGCTGATCCGGCAGCTCGCCGGCGAGGCGGCCCGACGTGGGCACCGGCTCGGGGTCAACACCAAGGCGAAACACCCGCGGGTGTTCCTCCAGGCCGGGCAGGTCCGACGCACGGTCACCCTGACCGAGGAACGCGACCAGGTCCCGCACGAACCCACCGCCGAGGAGCTGAAGGTGCTGCGCCTGCGGCCGTGGATGAAACCCGCGGAGTTCGACGTCGTCGACTCCGGCAGGCTCCGCTTGGAGATCGCCCGGGCCGGACACGACAACCGGGACACCTGGACCGACACCGCACGCGTACGTCTGGAACAGCGCGTCGCGCAGATCATCCAAGGGTTCGAGGCTGGCGTCACCGCCGACGAACAGCAACGGCGGGCGGCCGAAGCCGCGCGGGAGAAGGCCGCGGCCGAGCACCGGCGGCGGCAGGAGGAAGCAGCGGCCAAGCGCAGACGGCAGGAGGAGGCCACCCTCGCGCAATGGCACGCCGCGATGGCCGACGCCCGCGTCCGGGCCGCCGAAAAGATCCGCGCGGAAACCTTCCGCAACGCCTACCAGGCGTGGACCACCGCAGCTGACATCCGCGCGTTCTGCACCGCCCTTGAACAGGCGGCCGAAGGAAGGACCGCCAGCGGGTACCTCGCCAGCTGGGTCGCGTGGGGCAGGGCCGCAGCCGACCGGATCGACCCCATCCGCAATCCCCGCGTGCTGGCCGATATCAACTACAACCCCGAACCCGGACCCGACGACCTGCGCCCGTTCCTCGGTGACTGGAGCCCCCACGGGCCACGCAAGGAGCACCGCCCTGATCACGACCGGCAGGCCCGCGCCGGCATCCGCCGACAGGCGGAATCCTGGCACCACGGGACGCTCGACCGCAGCGCCTGAAGTGCGTCCACACCTCAACCGCCACCACACTCCGGCCGGATGCGCACGAGCCTGCGCCGGGACCTGCCGCCATCGCGGCGCGAACCGCCAGCACGACCCGGTACCACGCAACAAGCGACGCTTACCCGAAGGACGGCTGGATGAGCATCGACCCCTCCCGCTTCACCGTCGGCGACGAATGGGCGTACCGACAGTCGGACCACGCACCGTCCGAACGCGTCCGCATCCTGGCCGTCGAGCCGAAGAAGATCAGCGCCCGCCTCGAGATCAGATTCCTCGACGACCCCGACGAACGGGTGGAGAAGGTCCCCGGGTCGCGGCTGAGGGTGCCGTGGAGCGAGGTCGGGACCTTCGACGCGCTGATAGCGAACTGGCAACGCATCGACGATCTGAGCCTCGACCATACAGAGGAAGCCTGCGTCGAGGAGATCTTCAGACTCATGATCAGCGATGACGTAGCCGAACTGCTCTGGTCCCCGGTGTCATGCGCCACCGACATCCACGACAGGGCCCGGCTGAGCGAGATCATCGGCGGCCCGATCGAGGGCATCCTCGCCTCGGCTGAATGGTTCGACCACGACGGCCGGGCCATCCTGTCACCGGCCGGCACCCTCCACCTGGTCGAGGCCGCGTGCCGCGCCCATCCGACCCAGGTCCTCGACCTCGTCATCGAGCAGGAAGCCCAGTCCCGCCACAAATGCAAGTTCGGCGATGAGCACCGAGTCGGCCGCGACAGCCGGTCAACGACACCGGAATGGGAGTACGACTGGTACCGCCGCCACGACCGGCCCCGCCACGAACTACTACGCCAGTGGTGCGGCCACCGAGCAGTCACCCACCACGAACGGTTCCTCGCCGCCGAAGCCGAAACCCACCGCCTCGACATCCTGATAACCGACCTCCTCAAGGCCCTGGACAACCTCGGCGAACACGAACAGGCCGCCCGGTTCGCCGAGGAGCACGAACGCGACCGCATCACGCCCCACACGATCCGCCCCGTCGTCGAACGTCCCCTACACCCCTCCGAGATACCCGTACGCGAGATCAAGGTCAGGGGCCGCTGGTGGTGAACGCCCGTCGCACAAACGGTCCGATGCTCAGGTGCTTCTCACCAAGCTTCAGTCCACGGGCGCCCAGAAGAGCGTGGTGGTGGCCGCCAGCGGATTCCAGAGTGGTGCTTTTGACTTCGCCAAGGCATACGGCATCGCGTGCGTACGGCTGGTCGACAACGCCTGGACGTACATCTCACGTCACACCGTTACGACGCCCCCACCCGCGCTCACCGGCGCGTACTCCGGCTACGCGATGACGCCCGACGGCGAGGGAGAGTACGAGTTCACCCTGCTGACCGGCAGCGCCGAGAACAGACGCTCAGCGTTGATCACAACGGCCTAACCTAACCTTGTCTGACGGCGCCATTGCCACTTCGCGAGCCGATCCGATCCGCCGGGCGATGGCACCGAGCGAACAGCTGGCGTCCGGGCAATCAGGCCCAGACTCTGGCCTCCCTGGCGAAGCACGGCCAGGGCCGTGTGCCGGCAGCGAACTCGCCGCTGAGCATCGCGGCGACCTGCTGGCTCCAGGTGCGGAGATCGATCAGCTCGAGCATCAACTCCGCGATCGCGGCGAAGTTCAGGGATGTCGACCAGAGCCGGTTGCCCGACCGGACGGCGACGTTCAACAACGGCTTCGAGGGGTCCTCGGTGCCATCGAGACGTTGCAGCCAGGACGCTTCGACACCAGCCTTGGCCAGCGAGTCGGTGATCTTGTTCGGGTTCATGCAGACGGCGAAGAACATGCCGTCGGCGATGAGGCTGGCCGCGACCTCGGCTTCGATCGGGTAAATCGCCCAGGGTGGGCGCACGAGAGTACGACCGGCCTGGTCGATGCTCAGCAGCGTCAGCGTGTGCCCAGGGTCGTCGGCGCCGATGCGGCGGCGGACCCGGTCGAGTTCGGCGCTGAACCGAGTGCCGAACTCCTCAGCGGTGTACCGGCCGGCGGCGGTGAACTGACTGGCCGCGACGACCGCGCGGCCGGACGAGACCACGCCTCCGGCGATACCCGTCCGCGCATGCGCCAAGCCGAGGATGTCACGCAGGCCCGCCAAGTCGGTGCGGTAGTCGATGGTGGTGCGCACCGGTGCGTAGCCGCTGGGCAACTTGCCGGTCTCGTCGGCGAGGACCTGCGCCGAGGCCGAGGCGGAGGCCCGCGCGCAGACCGCCGCGAAGGAGGTCGAACGGCGCCGCGCCCTCGAAGTCCAGCACGACGAGGTACGCGCCCAGCTCCGCGACGCCCGCGCCGAGGTCAAGACCCTCACCGCCGAACTGCGGAACGCGGAGAAGACGAGCCGGGCCGAGCAGGCCCGCGCCGACCGGGCCGAGGCCAACGCCGCCACGGTCACCGCCGAACGCGACGCCGCCCGCGCCGACGTCGCCCGGCTCGCCGGCGAGGTGACCGACCTGCGCGCCCAGCTCGACACCGCCCGTACCGCCGCCGAACAGACGCGCGTCGACCTGGCCGCCGCCACGGTCGCCGCCGCGCAGACCGCCGCCGAGTTGGCCGCCGAACGCGCCGCCCTGGTCGAGGTACGCCGCCAACTCGACCAGGCCCACGCAGACCGGCGGGCCGCCGTGCAGGCCGCCCAGGACGCGCAGACCGCGCTGGTCCGGCTGGAGACCGTCGCCGCCGTCGCCACCGGACGGGCCGACCGGGCCGAGGCCCGCGTCGACCAGCTCCACGCCCAACTCGACGCCGCCCGCGCCGACCGGCCGGCCGGTGGGCCGCAAGGCTGACCGGGCAGCCCGCGAAGGGCTCGCCGGCCCCGGTTCGACCGGTCGCACCACAAAAACGCGCGCGAGGGCAACCCACTCCCCGATGGCCGCCGCACGTCTCCAGGGGAAGAGGACTCCCCCCCCACTGGAGGGAGTCTGGGTCTGTCACCACGTCACCGGGACGCGGTGACAGGCCCGCTGACCTGCCCTGTGAGCCACGGTGAGCCCGCACCAGGACGCCGTCCGGCGAGCACTCGGGTGGAAGCCCTCACGGATGCTGTCACGGAAGCCCTGACGGAAGCCGCCGCCCGGGAACCCTGAAGTATGCCGCGGAAATACCGACTGCCGAAAGGCCCCGCCCGGACAGCGTGGATGTCGGGTCTGACGGGAAACGTGCCAACCCATAAGACGTGCCAACCCGCGTGCCGCCCACCCCCCTCAGCGGGGCTGTCGAAATCCTCAGCGGACCGGACGGGGGATCCGGTGGGGTCTGGTGCGCGCCCCCAGCGAGACGAGGAACCCTCCGATACCCGGAGGGTGTCTACCTGTCAGGGGCGGCTCACACGATCTGTCACAGCGGCGCTGAGCGGCCCTGACAGATCGGTGTGAGCGACCGGGCGCCGTGTCCGCGCGTGGACAGGTCACGGACCGGGTGGCGACCCCGCCAGGCGGCCCGGGTGACGCCACCGGCCGGTCGGGCGTGGTCGTCGACGAGCACGGCCAGGCGGTGCGCGCGGGGGTGCGCCCGGGTACGGCATCGGGGCCTCGGTTGGGGGCGTCGGCGACACGCGGCCCCGGACGCGCCCCGGCGTACCCGGTCTGTCAGGTGCCCGGCCTGCCCGGACTCCCGCCACGGCGGGCACCCGGGTACGGCCCCCGGCGAGCCCGACTCCCCTGCGGGGACTCTCCCTACTGGGGGTGGGCGCGACGTCGACGAGCATCAGGACGTCGTTGCCGAGCGGTTCGCGGGTTCGTCGACCGTCGTGGTGGCCCACCACTCGGGCTGTCGCGGTGATGTGTTCAAACTTTCTGTACGTCTTCAAGGCGGCCCCGGTGAGGGCCGCTCGTGCCAGGTCGACAGGGCGCGCGGCCGGTCGCTCCGCGTGTGCTCCACACCCGGCCGCGCCCGGTGCCCGTCGACGGGCACGAGACGGGTTGCCGTGTACGGGCACGATTCCGCAGTGTGACGAGACGGTTGAGTGTCGCTTTGATGGCTGTCGGCGGGTTGGTTCTGCTGTCGGTCGCGCTGGTGTTGGTTCCCCGGTCGTGGTGGGGTGTCCTGGTTTCCGGGTGGCCGGTGCTGGCACCGACGGCGGTGGGCGTGGCGGTGCTGGTAGCGGGGGTGCTGCTATGGCGGCGCGACGGCGCGAAGCATGAGGTGTCTGCCGCGCCGACGCCACCGGACCGGCAGGTGCGGCCCCTGCGGTCGTGGGTGATCCCCGCCGGGGTGGCCGTGGTGGGAGCGGTCACCTGGGCTGCGGTCTCCTGGCTGCAGGGCTCGGTGCCGACCGTGGGTGACGGGGCGCAGCGGGCGCAGTTGCAGATGGAGTCCATCAAGACCGCCCTGACCATCGGCGCGGCGGTGACCGGCGCGTTTGCGTTGCTGCTGGCGTTCCGCCGGCAGCAGTTGGCCGAGCGCACCCAGCAGGCCACCGAGTACGACGCCGGCGAGAAACGCGTCACCGAGTTGTACGTCAAGGCCGCCGAGCAGCTCGGCTCCGACAAGGCCCCGGTCCGCCTCGCCGGCCTGTACGCCCTGGAACGCCTCGCCCAGGACAACCCGATCCACCGGCAGAGCATCGTGGAGGTGATCTGCGCCTACCTGCGCATGCCCTACACCCCACCCGACGACCAGCCCACCCCCACGCCCGCCGTCCAGCCACCCGCAGATGACCCCACTCCAGCCGCACCGACGGCCGCCACCGGTGACAGCGGTAAACCGGCCGTAGACCCCCGGGAAGAACGCCAGGTCCGCCTCGCCGCCCAACGCATCCTCGCCCGCCACCTGCGACCAACAGCCCCCGAAGGAGAACCCCACCCCTTGTACTGGGGCCCACAGGTGGTGCTCGACCTCACCGAAGCCGTCCTCACCGACCTCGATTTCACTGGCTGCCACCTCCACAAGGCCACCTTCACCAAAGCCCACTTCGGCGGCGACGCCGGGTTCGGCGGGGCGGCGTTCGGCGTCGCCGCCAGGTTCGACGGGGTGACGTTCGGCGGCGACGCCGGGTTCGGCGGGGCGGCGTTCGGCGGCTACGCCGGGTTCGACGGGGTGACGTTCGGCGGCGTCGCCGGGTTCGGCGGGGTGACGTTCGGCGGCGTCGCCGGGTTCGGCGGGGTGACGTTCGGCGGCGACGCCGGGTTCGGCGGGGCGGCGTTCGGCGGCGACGCCGGGTTCGGCGGGGTGACGTTCGGCGCCGCCGCCAGGTTCGACGGGGTGACGTTCGGCGGCGACGCCGGATTCGGCGAGGCGACGTTCGGCGGCGACGCCGGGTTCGACGGGGCGACGTTCAGCGGCGTCGCCAGGTTCGACGGGGCCACCCTCGCCGGGACGAGGTACGACGGACCGGAGCCAGTTGCCGAATAGCGTTGCCGAATTGGCCTCTATGGGATCAAGGCGCCGCGCGCCCCGAGCGTCAGACGACGGTCGTCCAGGCCCGAAGCTGGTAGCTGTGTGGTGCCGCTACCGTGACGCTCGTGACGACCTACGAGGCGGGCGCTGCGGCCGTGGACATCCTGCTTGCCGGCGCTGCTGTCTTCGTGATCGGGTGCGCTGCCTGGGTGGCCATCCACAGCCGACGCGTGTCGACGGTTCGGCTGTTCGGGCGGGCCATGCATCACCCCCGGCTGTGGGCGGCGGGGGCAGCGTTCATGGGTTTCAGCGTTCTCCTCAGGCTGGGAAACCTCACGGAGGTCACGCCCAGCGCGTGGCGTACGCCGGTCCGGTGGGCCGGCGCTGTGCTGTTTCTGGCCGCGTTCGCGCTGATGGTCGCCAGCTCGGTTCTTGAAGAGCGCGTCAGGCGTCGGGCCGGCCACCGAGGGCGCGGTGAGCCGGCCCGGCGGCACGCCGCCCCGGCCCGGCCTGCGGCCAGCCGGGGCGGTCAGCCGCCCGGACGGGCCGGACCCCGCGCCGTTGCCGAACGAATCCGGTCGACGTCGACCAGGACGACGAGTTGCCGAACGGTCGTCGACGAGCGCCAGGCGGTGCCGGCCGCCGTCGTCGATTCGGGCTGCCGAAAGACGCGGCCTACCCGCTCAGTAGTGTGCTGCGCATGACGACGCCCCCGGGCAACCAGGACGGCCCCGCGTGGATCAGGGGGGTGCCGGTAACGAACGTGTCACCAGCCGCCAAATAGTTGATCTTGTGACTGTTGCGGACGGTGATGGGTGAGCGTTCGTGCTGGTGTCCCGTTTGGGGACCCTTCACCGGGCAGTGAGGAATGGGGTTCGATCGTTCACGGGCGCGCTTGTCGACCTGTCCCGTAAGACCCGCCCGATGATGTGCCCGGTGGGCGGGGGCTAAACGCTACAGTTGGCCAGTGACGGGACTCCTCATTGGATATGCGCGGGTGTCCACCGACGAGCAGGACCTGACCGCGCAGCTGGATGCACTGTCGGCGCTCGGCGTAGGCGCGGAGCGGATATACGTCGACAAGGGGCTAACGGGAACGAATCGGGCCCGGCCGGGGCTGCGCGAAGCCCTTGCCGCGTGCCGGGCCGGGGACACCCTCGTGGTCACGAAGTTGGACCGGTTGGCCCGGTCGGTGGCCGACGCGCACGATATCGCCAAGGAACTCACCGCCCGCGGGGTGCGGCTTAACCTTGGCGGCTCGGTGCACGATCCGACCGATCCCGTCGGCAAGCTGTTGTTCACGGCTTTGGCGATGGTCGCCGAGTTTGAGGCCGACTTGGCCCGGCTGCGGACTCGTGAGGGCATGAAGGTTGCTAAGGCGAAGGGCCGGCTGCGTGGTAAGCAGCCGAAGCTGAACCCTCGGCAGGAGGCCCACCTCGTGGCGCTGCACGCCGCTGGGGAGCACACCAACGCCGAACTGGCGGAGCTGTTCGGTGTCGCCCGCTCGACGGTGTATCGGGCGGTTGGGCGGGCGGCTGCTGCCGGACCGGTGCTGATACGCAATGAGAGGCACTGACCGGCAGTAAGCTACTTGCCCTCTGCCGGTCAGTGCGTGGTGCCGGCCGTGCGCGGCGATCCGCCGGCACGGGTTAGTCAGTTGTCTCGCATTGCGGCAGCTGCCGCGACGAGGTTCTGCAGCGACGCCTTGACCTCGGGATATCCGCGCGTCTTCAAGCCACAGTCCGGATTGACCCACAGCCGCTGCGGTGCGACAGCTGCGACAGCCTGCTGCAGCGCCGCGACCACCTCATCGTGCGGGGGAACCCGGGGCGAGTGGATGTCCCATACGCCCGGGCCGACGCCTCGGCCGTAGCCGATCGCCGCCAGGTCGGCGAGGATCTCCATTTTTGAGCGGGACGCCTCGATGCTGGTGACGTCCGCGTCGAGGGTGTCGATGGCGGTGATGACGTCGCCGAACTCGGAGTAGCACAGGTGGGTATGAATCTGGGTGGCGTCGGAGACTCCGCTGGTGGCCAGCCGGAAAGCGTTGACCGCCCAGTCCAGGTATGCCTCCTGGTGCTCGCGGCGCAGCGGCAGCAGCTCGCGCAGCGCCGGCTCGTCCACCTGGATGATGCGCAGTCCGGCGGCTTCCAGGTCGCGGCACTCGTCGCGCAGGGCCAGGGCGACCTGGTCGGCGGTGTCGGCGCAGGGCTGGTCGGTGCGCACGAACGACCAGGCGAGGATCGTCACCGGGCCGGTCAGCATGCCCTTGACGGGCCGGTTGGTCAGCGACTGCGCGTATGTCGACCACTCGACCGTCATCGGCGCCTTCCGCGCGACGTCACCGTAGATGATCGGCGGGCGCACACAGCGGGAGCCGTAGGACTGGACCCAGCCGCTGTCGGTGGCGGCGAACCCGTCGAGCTGCTCACCGAAGTACTGCACCATATCGTTGCGCTCCGGTTCGCCGTGCACGAGCACGTCGAGGCCGAGCTGCTCCTGCAGCCGGATGACGTGCTCGATCTCGGCGCGCATCCGGTCGGCGTACCCTGCTTCGTCCAGCACACCGGCGCGCAGGTCGGCGCGGGCCTGTCGAAGCTCGGCGGTCTGCGGGAACGACCCGATCGTCGTGGTGGGCAGATCCGGCAGCCGCAGTCTTTCCTGCTGCTGGGCTGCTCTGTCGGCGTAGTCGCCGCGCCGCCGGTCAGCAGGCCGCAGGGCGGTCAGGCGGGCGCGGACGTCGTCGTGTCGCCACGCCGCCGGGGCGGACGGGGGCGGCGCGGGCAGGTCGCCGGTGCCGTCGCGCAGGGCGCCACCGAGCAGCACTACCTCGTCGACCTTCTGCCGGGCGAAGGCCAGCCGCTGCCGCAGCTGCGGATCGAGGCGGGTCTCCGCGGTTAGATCGACCGGGACGTGCAGCAGCGAGCAAGACGTCGACACGGCGACGTGGTCGGCCAGGGCGGCGACGGTGGCTCCGGTGACGGCGGCCGCACGCAGATTCGTGCGCCAGATGTTATGCCCGTCGACCAGGCCCGCGACGATGGTCCGGCCGCGAAGGGGTCCGGCGTCGGCGAGCCGCCGCAGGTTGCCGGGCCCGGCAACCAGGTCCAAGCCGATCGCCTCGACCGGCGTGCCGAGCAGGGCGGGCAGCGCGTCGTTCAGCTCGCCGAAGTAGGTCGCGACGAAGATCCGCGGACGCTGCTCGAGCTCGCCGAGGCGGATGTAGGCGCGGCGCAGGCCGTCGATCTGGGCAGACGTGCGGTCGGCGACGTACGCGGGTTCGTCGAGCTGCACCCATTCGACGCCGGCGCGGGCGAGCTCGCTGAGGATCTCCGCGTAGGTGTCGACGAGGTCGTCGAGCCGGGCGAACGGGTCAACGCCCTTGGCCAGCAGTAGGAAGGTGGCCGGGCCGACAAGGACCGGCCGGGTGGTGAGGCCGAGCGTGCGGGCCTCGCCGTACTCGCGCAGCGCCTTGGCCGGGTTCGCGGCGAACCCGGTGTCGGCGTCGATCTCCGGCACCAGGTAGTGGTAGTTGGTGGCGAACCACTTGGTCAGTTCGAGCGCGGGTTCGGTGTCGGCGCCGCGGGCCATCGCAAAGTAGGTGTCCAGCTCCGACAGCCCGAGCCGGCGGAATCGGGCCGGAACCGCGCCCACGGCGATGGCGGTGTCGAGGACGTGGTCGTAGTAGGAGAACGTGTTGGACGGGATGGCGTCGAGTCGGGCGTCGCGCAGCGTCTGCCACACCTGCGCGCGCAGGCTGGCCGCGGTTGCTTCCAGGGCGGCGGCGTCGATGCGCCCGGCCCAGTACTCCTCGACGGCCTTCTTCAGTTCGCGGTTGCCGCCGATGCGTGGGTAGCCGAGCACGGTGCTGGTGCCGAATGTCACGGGGGTTCCCTTCCCTCGAGGTGCCCGACGGGCTCGGGAGGGCAGGGGAAGGGCCGTCGCCGGCCTTTCCGCCCGGCCCTCCCGAGGGGCCGTCGGCGGCGCACGCGGTCGCGTGCGCGGTGCGGGCAGGTCTTCGGACTCGTGGGCGTCGTGCTCGCGCCTACCGGCCGTCGCTTCCCAGGCTCGCGCCCAGTGCTTGATGACGGCTTTCGTTCCCACTCACCGCTGCGGGGCAGTCCCGGTTTTGCACCGGGTTCCCTCTTACGACGCGCGGCCTGGCGGCCGCGCGAACCAGCACTGCGGGCAATCTTAGAACTCGTCGTCGAAGCTCACCGAGCCGGTGACCCCGACCTGGTATGCGGCGACGCGACGCTCGAAGAAGTTGGACAGCTCCTGCACGTCCTGCAGTTCCATGAACGCGAACGGGTTCTGGCTGCCGTAGATCGGGTCGATGCCGAGCACGGCGAGGCGTCGGTCAGCGACGTGTTGCAGGTATTCGCGCATGTCGGTGAGCGACATGCCGGAGACGCCTTGGTCGAGCAGGTCGGCGGCGAACTGCACCTCACACTCGACGGCCTCGGCGAGCATGTCGTGGACCTGCTGCTGCATCTGTGCGTCGAACAGGTCGGGTTCCTCCCGCCGGACGGTGTCGACGACGTCGAACGCGAACGCCATGTGCATGCTCTCGTCGCGGAACACCCAGTTGGTGCCGGAGGCGAGCCCGTGCAGCAGCCCGCGCGAGCGCAGGTAGTAGACGTAGGCGAAGGCGCCGTAGAAGAACAGCCCTTCGATGCAGGCGGCGAAGCAGATTAGGTTGAGTAGGAACGCCCGCCGGTCATCGCGGGTGGTGAGCTCGCGCAGCTCGAAGATCGAGTCGATCCACCGGAAGCAGAACTCGGCCTTGCGGGCGATCGAGGGGATGTTGTCGATCGCGGCGAAGGCCGCGAACCGCTCCTGTTCGTCCGCGACATAGGTGTCGAGCAGGTTTAGGTAGAACTGGACGTGCACGGCCTCCTCGAACAGCTGCCGAGACAGGTAGAGGCGGCCCTCGGGCGAGTTGACGTGCTGGTAGAGGTTGAGCACGAAGTACGCCGCGGAAATTCCGACTGCCGAAAAGCCGTCCACACGGGCGTGGGGTGTCGGGTCTGACGGGAAACGTGCCAACCCATAAGACGTGCCAACCTCGCGGGCCCCACCCTCAGCGGGGCTGCCGAAATCCTCAGCGGACCGGTGCGTGCCCCAGCGAGACGAGGAACCCTCCGCTACCCGGAGGGTGTCCCGCTGTCCGTCCGGAACCGGAAACTTCGGGGGCCGGGTTTCTGGAGTTTCTGGAGTCGCGCCCTGCGCGCGGGCGCGCGAGGAACCGAGG
>NZ_JBAKHU010000109.1:0-13092 GCF_036906895.1 Micromonospora sp. CPCC 206060 | reverse complement strand
GTCTCGGTCGTCATCTGGCGTCTCTCCCTTGATCGGTCGATCAGCCGTTAGTTGTACACACCCTGGCCGGTGTTCGACTTCGGTATCGACGGGTATCAGCCGCGCTGGTTGACCGGGAAAGACGAGGTCGCGAAGCATCATGGAGAGCGCCTGGGTGGGCTTGTCGGCCGTGAGTTGACGGGTCCGTGGGTGGTGTGGGATACCGGGCGCGACGAGTGGTTTGCCGACTGCCCGGTGGTGTTCGACTTCGCCGGGGAGCGTCTGGAAGTCAATCACCAGAAGCTCGATGACGTGTCGATCACCTGGAACTCGGTGGACGTGACCCGGCCACCGGTGTGGCCGACATCGGACGGCTTCCGGTTGGTCTGGCGCGATGATGTTCCCGCCGTGTTGGCTGCCCGGCGTGGGCAGCGGCTTGAGGGGATCGAACTTCTCGAATGGGCTGGCGGAGACCCGGCGGATGGCGCCGTCGCTGTCGGTCTGCGCTTTACGGACGGCTGGTTGACTCTGTACAACGCCTTGGACGAGAACGGACTCGCGTTCGGCCAGCTCCAGCCGCAGTACCGCCGACACCGGCTGGGGCAGGGCTTGTCCGAGTTCCGGTGAGCCGGGATGGTGGCGGCTCTGTGGGGGCTGTATGGGGCCTCGACGTCCTGGGCAGGGGAGTGTCCAGATGCTGGTCGGCTCAGGGAGCTGCTGATCAAGTCGTTTGTTGGCGATCGATGGGTGGAACCGTAGAAATATTAGTAAACTTTCCTAATAATAATTGGATGAACAGTCTTCGATATTTCCTTGCGGCGTCGGCGACGGCCCTGACCGTCGCGGCGGGCGTGATCGTCGGCGCCGCCCCCGCCGCCGCAGCCAACCTGCTGGGCAACCCGGGCTTCGAATCGGGCGCGCTCACACCCTGGACCTGCAGCCTCGGCTCGGTCGTCACCGCACCCGTGCACACCGGCACGAAGGCGCTGCAGGGCGCGACGTCAGCCTCCGACACCGCCCGATGCGCCCAAACCGTCGTTGTGCTGCCCAACACGGCATACCGTCTCACCGGGTGGGTCCGCGGCAACTACGTGTACCTCGGCGTCACCGGCGGAGCGTCGACGTGGACACCGAGCGCGGCTAACTACACCCAGCTGACCGTGAACTTCACGACGGCGGCCAACCAGACCAGCGTCGAGGTCTACACCCACGGCTGGTACGGCCAGGGCGCGTACCTCGCCGACGACATCTCACTCGACGGTCCGGGCGGTGCCTCGCCGCCGGGCGTACCCGGCACCCCGACCGTGGGCGCGACCACCGACACGTCGGTAGCGCTGTCCTGGGGTGCGTCGAGCGGCACCGTGACCGGCTACCGCGTCTACGAAGGCGCCGCCGTCCGGGCCGACACGACCGCGACGAACGCCACGATCACCGGCCTGGCCCGCTGCGCGACGCACACGTACGCCGTGGCCGCGTACAACGCCACCGGTGAGTCGGCGAAGTCCGGCACGGTCACCATCACCACGACCGGCTGCACGACGACACCCCCGACTCCGGTGGGCCTGACCGTCACCGGCACCACGGACACGTCGATCTCGTTGCGGTGGACCGCATCCAGCGGTGCGTCCGGATACCACGTCTACGAAGGCACGACCCGGGTCGCCACGGGAACCGGCACCACCGCGACGGTCAGCGGACTGACCGCCTGCGCGACCCACTCGTACACCGTCACGGCGTACAACGCCAACGGTGAGTCGGCCAGGAGCAGCCCGGTGAGCGGGACCACGGCGGGATGCGGCAACACCGGACTGCCCAAGCACGCGCTGATCGGCTACCTGCACGCGAGCTTCGCCAACGGCAGCGGCTACACACGGCTGGCCGACGTGCCAGCGGCGTGGGACATCATCAACCTGTCCTTCGGCGAACCGACATCGGTGGCCTCCGGCGACATCCGGTTCAACCGGTGCCCCGTGACCGAATGCCCGAACGTGGAAAGCGACGCCGACTTCACCGCCGCCATCCGTGCCAAACAGGCACAGGGCAAGAAGATCCTGCTGTCGATCGGCGGTCAGAACGGCCAGGTGCAGCTGAACAGCACGGCCGCCCGGGACACGTTCGTCAGCTCGGTGAGCGCCATCATCGACCGTTACGGCCTCGACGGCCTGGACGTGGACTTCGAGGGCCACTCACTGATCCTCAACGCGGGCGACAACAACGTCGCCAGCCCGACCACGCCGGTCATCGTCAACCTCATCTCCGCCCTGAAGACCCTGAAAGCCCGCTACGGCAGCGGATTCGTGCTGACGATGGCCCCCGAGACGTTCTTCGTCCAGCTCGGATACCAGTTCTACGGCGGCAACTGCGGTGGCTGCGACCGGCGGGCCGGGGCGTACCTGCCCGTCATCCACGCCCTGCGTAACGACATCACGGTCCTGCACGTCCAGGACTACAACTCCGGGCCCATCATGGGCCTGGACAACCAGTACCACACCATGGGCAGCGCGGACTTCCACATCGCCATGACCGACATGCTCGTCGCCGGCTTCCCGGTCGCGGGCGCCGGCTTCACGTTCCCCGCCCTCCGCCAGGACCAGATCGCGTTCGGCACCCCCGCCGCGGTCAGCGCCGGCAACGGCTTCACCTCGCCCCCGGCGGTCCAGGCCGCCCTCAACTGCCTGGTCCGCGGCACATCCTGCGGCGGGTACGCCCTGCGTGGCGGCCCGTCACCGAACCTGCGCGGCCTCATGACCTGGTCCATCAACTGGGATCGGTACTACGGCTGGGAATTCATGAACAGCCATGAGCCGTTCCTGAACGCCCTGCCCTGACCACGCCAGACGTACACCGGTCACGAACCTGGGGTCCTGCTCCTGCTCCGGCCGGACGACGACGCCAGGTTCATCACCGATCAACGGCGCGGGGCGGGCGCCGGGCGAAGCCGGAGGGTGACGACCTGGAACGGCCCCAGGGCGAAATCCAGCGTGTTGCCCGCGACCGAAACCGGGGCGAGCGCGCCGATCTCGGCACTGACCCGTTCCAGCAGGTCACAGACCCGCACCTCGGACAGGTCGAACGACGCGGTGAGCCGGGTACGGGCCCGCCCACCGAGCGCCTCGTAGAGCCGGACGACCACGTCGCCGGACCGGTCGTCGGCCAGCTTCACGGCCTCCACCACGACGGCCGGGTTGGTCACCTCGATCAGCGGGGCGACCGGTCGCGCGCCCAGGCGCCGACGGATCGGCAGGTTCGCCCGGTAACCCTCGCGTACCGCGTCGGCGATCTGCGCGCCGCAGACCAGCGCGTACCCGAAACGGTGCGCACCCTGGTCGGTGTTCGGGTCAGGGTAGCGGGGACCACGCAACAGAGAGAGCCGCACCGTGGTCGGCTGCGCCCCCTGCACGTCACCAGGAGGTTGGCGGGTCACGTCGTGGCCGTACGTGCCGTCGTTGACCAGCGCCACGCCATACCCCGGCTCCCCGACGTGCAACCACCGGTGCGCGCAGATCTCGAACCTCGCCGCGTCCCAGGAAGTGTTGGTGTGGGTCGGCCGCTGGACGTGGCCGAACTGGATCTCCGAGCTGGACTGGGCGGCCTGGACGTCGACCGGGAAGGCGACCTTGAGCAGGGTGTCCTGCTCGTGCCAGTCCACCTCGGTGGTGAACCGCAGTACACGCTCGCCGGCCGAGAGCGACACGGTCTGCGCATACGCCGAGTTCCGGTCGTCGCGGGTCACCCGGACCCGAGCCTGCCGGGGATCGTCCGCCTCGACCACGAGCGCGGTGACCTCGGTCAGGTCACGGCACCGGTGACGGTAGAAGGCGTCGATGTCCCACGCGTCGAACCTGTTGGGCGTGTCCGGATGCAGTTGCAGGAGATTGGCCACCGAGCCGGGCCGAAGCACGTCCCGGTCGGCGACCAGGTCACGGATCGCGGTCACCGTCCCGTCGGGGCCGAGACACACCCGGAGCAGACCGTTGTCCAGCACCGTGCCATCGGGTCCGGACCGGACCGACACGTCCGGCGCGGCGCTGTCCCGACCCACTGACACCCCGAGCGCCGGCACGCCGTCCCGTTCGTGCGGCGCGGCGTTCGCCGTCAGCGGCGTCGACCCGGTGCCGGCCAGGGCGGTGAGCGCGGCGTCGATCACCCGTTCCAGCCGGTCCGCCAGTTTCGCGTACGTCTGCCGCGCCTCGCGGTGCACCCAGGCGATCGAGCTGCCGGGCAGGATGTCGTGGAACTGGAGCAGCAGCGTCTCCTGCCAGATGGCGTCGAGTTCGGCGTACGGGTAGGCGAAGCCGGTCCGCAGCGCCGCAGTCGTCGACCACAGTTCGGCCTCCCGCAGCAGGTGCTCGGTGCGCCGGTTACCGCGTTTCATCGCCGACTGGCTGGTGTAGGTGCCCCGGTGGTGTTCCAGGTACATCTCGCCGTTCCACACCGGGGCGTCCGGGAACTCCCGTTCCGCCTCGGCGAAGAACTCCCCAGGCGTGCGGATGGTGACCCGGGGCGAGCCTTCGAGGTCGGCCACCCGCCGGGCCGTCTCCAGCATCTCCCTGGTCGGACCGCCTCCGCCGTCCCCGTAGCCGAACGGCAGCAACGACACGGTCGACCGTCCGTGCTCGGCGAAGTTGTGCACGCCGTACGCCAGTTCCCTGCCGGACAGTTCCGCGCTGTACGTGTCGGCGGGCGGGAAGTGGGTGAAGATCCGACTGCCGTCGATGCCCTCCCACCAGAAGGTGTGGTGCGGAAAGCGGTTGGTCTGGTTCCAGGACATCTTCTGACTCAGGAACCAGCGGAACCCGGCCAGCCGGGCGAGCTGCGGCAGAGCCGCCGAGTAGCCGAACGAGTCGGGAAGCCAGACCTCCCAAGGCTCGACGCCGAACTCGGCGGCGAAGAACCGTTTGCCCTGGGTGAACTGGCGCACCATCGCCTCACCGCCCGGCATGTTCGTGTCAGATTCCACCCACATGCCGCCCACCGGGAGGAACTGTCCGGTGGCCACCTTCTCCGCGACCCGGCGGTACACCTTCGGGTGGTGCTCCCGCAGCCACGCGTACTGCTGCGCCGAGGAACAGGCGAACACCAGTTCCGGGTACTCGTCCGCCAGGGCCACCACGTTGGAGAAGGTCCGGGAACACTTGCGGATGGTTTCGCGTACCGGCCAGAGCCAGGCCGAGTCGATGTGGGCGTGCCCGACGGCGGTGACCCGGTGAGCGCTCGGCACGGCAGGGGAGGCGAGCACCCCGGCCAGTCGGGCCCGGGCGGCGGCGGCACCGCCGGAGATGTCGGCGACGTCGAGCTCGTCGAGCATCAATTCCAGGGCGCGGCGGATCTCGTGCCGCCGGGGGTCCGTCTCGGCCAGTTGCAGCGCCAGCTGGTGCAGGACCTGGACGTCGAGGACCAAGGCGTGTACCCCTTCGTCCAGCACCGCGAGTTCCGCCCGGTCCAGCCGGTAGAGCGGGCGGTCGGGCACCGTGTCCGGATCGCCGAGCGGGGAGACGCTGCCGTCGAACCGGGGGTTGGCAGCCGCCTCCACGTACACCTCGACCCGCTCGCCACCGGCGGCGGGCCGGGCGACCGGTACGTACGCGGTCCGGGGCTCGATGCCCTTGATCGGCGTCCCGTCGGCCGTGTACGCCAGACCCTCGGACCGGAATCCCGGCCCGGCCCGCTCGAATCCCAGGTCGACGAGGAGTTCCACCCGGCCGCCGCGCATCCGGGCCGGCACCTCACCGGTGAACCGGAACCACGTGGTACTCCAGGCAGGTCCCCACGCTTGGCCCACCGCGAAGGGACCGTACGCCATCGCCAGCCCTTCGCCCACCGGCACCGGCTCGCCCGGCAGGTGTGCCGCCTCGACGTGTACGGGTGCGGTGTCCCGGTAGAGGGCCGGGACGAGCCTTTCGTCGAGGGCGCGTTCGATCCGCGCGGTCAGGTCGGACAGCGACCGGTGCATCCGGAACTCCGGGGGAGAGGGGTGTGCGACGGGAGTGGGCGGGGCAGGTTGTGTCACGTGACCACCGGCGTGACCACACGCTGGGTGACGTCGACGCGCAAGGGTAGCTCCGCCGGCCGGGCGCGCCCAGCGTCGAGCCCGGCGCCGCGGAAAGCCCCGGGACCAGCCGGGATTCCCGCATCGTCACCTGGTCAGATCCCTCGATCTGCGGCAAACCGCCTGGACGGAGATCGCTGGCGGTTGTCGACGTCAGGCCGTCGGGAGTGGGACGGTAGGGAGAACCCCACCCTCAAGAGACCGGTGCGCAGGATGGGACGAACGAAACCCGATCCATAGCCTGGGCGCATGACCGCTGCACCACCGGCCACCTCGCCGACCTCCACCAGCCCACCCCACCGCAGCCTCGTCCGACAGTTCCTGTACGACTCCGGCTACGTACTCGCCGGCCTGCCGCTGGCACTGATCGGTTTCGTCCTGGCGGTGGCCGGGATCTCGCTCGCCGCCGGGCTGCTGGTCACCGCGCTCGGCCTGCCGGTCCTGGCCGGCACCCTGTACGCCGCCCGAGGGCTGGCCGACATCGAACGGCTGCGGCTGCCCACCGTGCTGCGCCAGCCCCGGGTACGCCCCGACTACCTGACGCCCGGACCAGGCGCGGGCTTCTGGCGGCGGGTCCTGGTGCCGATGCGTGACCTACAGTCCTGGCTCGACCTGTTGCACGCCTTCATCCGGCTTCCGCTGGCGCTGCTGACCTTCGTGGTGCTGGTGGTCTGGTGGGCGGTGGCCGTGGGCGGCACGCTCTACGGCGCGTACGACTGGGCCATTCCACGCGGACCCGACAACCAGGACCTGAACCAGCTCCTCGGGATGGGCGACGAGACGGCCGCGCGCGTCGGCCTGTACACCGCGATGGGCCTGTTCTGCCTGCTCACCCTTCCGCTGGTGGCCCGGGCCTGCGCCTGGTTCGATGCCGGCCTGACCCGATCCCTGCTGACCGCGGTGGCCGAGATGCGCCACCGGATCGGCGCCCTGGAGGAGCAGAAGCGGGCCGCCGTCTCCGCCGAGGCGTCCGCCCTCCGCCGGCTGGAACGCGACATCCACGACGGCCCACAGCAGCGGCTGGTCCGCCTCGCCCTGGACCTCAGCCGGGCCCGGCAGCAGCTCGCCAACGATCCGGTGGCCGCCCGACAGACCCTGGACGAGGCGGTCAGCCAGACCCGGGAGACCCTGACCGAACTACGCGCCCTGTCCCGGGGCATCGCCCCGCCGATCCTGGTCGACCGGGGCCTGCCCAGCGCCCTGGCCGCCCTCGCCGCACGCGCCCTGGTCCCCACCGAACTGGTCGTCGACAGCGACCTGGGTACGCCCGCCGGCCGGCTGGACCCGGCGACCGAGAGCACCGCCTACTTCGTGGTGGCCGAGGCGTTGACCAACGTCGCCAAACACAGCGGAGCCGCCGCCTGCCAGGTCGAGGTGACTGGCGGGACCGACCGGCTGGAGATCGCGGTACGCGACGACGGCGTGGGCGGCGCCCACCTGGCCAAGGGACACGGCCTGAGCGGGATCGGCGACCGGGTACGCGCCGCCGGTGGCACGCTCCACGTGGTCAGCCCGGTCGGCGGCCCGACCGAGATCCGCGCCGACCTTCCCCGGTGAGCCACGACCTGATGCCGCCTGCCGGTCGCCCCGGCCACCCCGGCCGGGTGGCGAGGTGGTAGACACCGGAACCATGCGGGTGGTTATCGCCGACGACGCCGTACTGCTCCGGGAAGGGCTGATCCGGCTGCTGACCGAGTCCGGGCACGACGTGGTGGCGGCCGTCGGCGACGGGGACGCCCTGGTCGAAGCGGTGGTGACCCATCGGCCGGACGTGTCGGTGGTGGACGTGCGGATGCCGCCCTCACACACCGACGAAGGGCTGCGGGCGGCGGTGGAGGCCCGCCGTCGGGTACCGCGTACCCCCATCCTGGTGCTCTCCCAGTACGTCGAGGTGTCGTACGCCGACGACCTGCTCGCCACCACCGGCGTGCCCGGCGGAGGCGGCATCGGGTACCTGCTCAAGGACCGGGTGGCCGCGATCGACGAGTTCCTGGACGCACTGGGCCGGGTGGCGGCGGGCGGTACGGTGCTCGACCCCGAGGTCATCGGTCAACTCCTGGTCCGGCGTCGGCGCGACGACCCACTGGCCGCCCTGACCCCACGCGAACGGGAGGTGCTCGCCCTGATGGCCGAAGGGCGCTCGAACACCGCCATCGCCCAGGCACTGGTGGTCACCGACGGCGCGGTCGAGAAGCACGTCCGCAACATCTTCACCAAGCTCGACCTTCCCGCCGACGCCACCACCCACCACCGTCGGGTCCTCGCCGTCCTCACCCACCTCCGCGCCTGACCCGTCAGGACCGGGGTCCGGCAGCGCGTTGCCCGCCACCGACCGGTGAAGAGCCGGCATCCGAGCCCAGCACCTGCTCCTTGCGTCGGGCCGCCGCTCAACCGCGCAGTTGCACGTTGAGGCGGGCGGCCTGCCGCGTGAGATGGTCGCGTTCGGGGATGGTGGGCGCCGACCGGGCGGCCTGGGCGTAGAGCCGCGCTGCGGTCACCGGGTCACCGTCACGCTCGTGCAGGTACGCCGCAGCGGCGGTGTACCGGGGCAGGGCAGGATCGAGTTTGGCCCTGCTGATCCGCTGGGCCATGGTCGCCTCCGGCACCAGGTAGGCCCGCGCGATCTGCCGCGTGGTCAGACCGCCGACCGCGCGCAGCGTGAGCGCGACGGCCGAGGCCGGTGTCAGGGACGGGTGCGCGCACAGGAAGTACAGCTGGAGTGTGTCGTCCACCGCGGCGCACGGGCCGGGCACGGGCTCGGCCTCGACCAGCTCCTCCCGCCGCCGGCGGGAGGTGTCGGCCCGGACGGCGTCGAGGAACCTACGCCAGGCCACCGTGACCAGCCAGCCCTTGGGGTCCTGCGGCGGGCCGTCCGGCCACCCGCGCACCGCCTCGACCAGGGCGTCCTGCACGGCGTCCTCGGCCGCCGCGAAGTCAGCTCCGCGACGGACGAGAACACCGTCACCGCGGGCACCAACTCCCGCAGCAGCGACTCGTTCACCCGGTGGCCGTGGGCTGCTCGCCGTAGAACGGGCGCACCTCAAGCCACTCGTGGATCGGCTTCCCACCCGCACCCGGCGCTGCCGACAACTCGCCGGCCAGCTCGAGCGCCCGCTCGTAGGTCTCGACGTCGATCACCATCCAACCGGCGATCAGATCCTTGGTCTCCGCGAACGGACCGTCGGTGACCGGCGGACGCCCCTCGCCGTCGTAGCGGACGAACGTGCCCTGCGGGGAGAGCGCCTGGGCGTCGACGAACTCACCGGTGCCCTCCAGCCGGGCGGCGAAGTCACGCATGTACTGCATGTGGGCCGAAACCTCTTCCGGCGCCCACTGGTCCATCGGCACGTTGTTGACCGGCGCCGGCGCGCCCCGGTAGTGCTTGAGCAGCAGGTACTTGGCCATCATGTTCTCCTCAGCGCGGTATGGCCCATTGTGGCCGAGTTCGCACCGGGGACGGAGCCGCACCCACGTTCTCGACATCCCACCGAGAGATTTTTTGCCGGCGTCCGAGACTCCACGCCTACCCACCGCGTGCCCCGCCCCGCACAGCGGCCAGCCGGCCGGCGAATACACCACGGCGCCATCCTCGCGACAGAAGCGCACAGCGAACCAGGTAGTGCACTTGTTTGGAACCGATCCTGTGGGAGTCTGCGGGCAGACGCCTATCGGCCTTGACGGCCGATCGGCTATCCCTGACCTGCTCCGCAGGGGTTCCGTTTCCTCTCCGGCCTGAAGGCCGGAGTATCCACGGAAGGAATCCGATGACACCGCGAAGTTCAGCGCGGTACTGCGTAGCTGGGAAGAGCGGTTCGGTGCCCGAGTCGTCGGACTCGGACCAGCCGAGCTCTACCTCAGCGTTGCCGCGCCGCCCACCGACGCGGAACACGCGCTGCATGTCGCCGCGGAACACTTCGCGTTCTGCCCCGACAACGTGTGGCAGTCCAGCACGGACACGCTCACGCGTTACGCCGAGAGCCTCACCAACCGGGCCTGGTGGTCCTTCTGGTGGGACTGAACCGCTCCGCCGTCGCTGACGGGCGCAAGGGAATGTGTTCACACCAGCAGCGTCCGCTTACCGGCGCGATCGTACGCCGGGCGACACCGCAGCTCCGTGATGGTCGATCGGCGGCATGCGAGAGCGTTTCGCGGACGCCTGCCGGTCCCGAACCCGGACCGGAAGGGCGTCGCGACTCGCACGGGACGGCGACACCTGACACAGTGATCCAGTGCTGAGTCAGGTGGCCGACGGCGTCTGGGTCCGGCAGAGCGAGTGGGTCTGGAGCAACGCCGTCGTGGTACGCGGCGAGGACGGGCTGATTCTGGTCGATCCCGGCATTGACGGTGCCGATCTGAACCAGCTCGCCGACGACGTGCACCGGCTCGGCATTCCGGTGGCCGCCGGATTCTCCACCCATCCCCACTGGGACCATCTGCTCTGGCATACCCGGTTCGGCGACGTGCCGCGCTACGCGACCCCCGCCTGCGCCCACGCTGCCAGTCACGCCCGGGAGCGGGCGCAGGCAATGGCGGCGGAGAGCGCGTCGGGCATCCCGCTCGATCTTGTCGGGCTCCTCTCCCCGCTGCCTACGGACGGGGGACCCGTGCCGGGCGAGATCATCGAGCATCAGGCGCACGCCATCGGCCACGCCGCGGTCCTCCTCGCCGACCGGGGCGTCCTGCTCGCCGGCGACATGCTCTCCGACGTCCTGATCCCGCTCCTAGACCCTCGCCGCCCCGATCAGGTAGGCGCCTACGAGAGGGCGCTCGACCGGCTGGGTGAGGCTGCCAGCCACGTTGACGTCCTGGTGCCCGGCCACGGGAACGTTGCCGTGGGTCCCGAGGTGGCGGCCCGCCTCGCCGCCGATCGTGCGTACATCGACGCGCTGCGGCGAGGAGAGGAACCGGTCGACGCGCGTCTGGCTCAGGACTGGCTCTGCGGCCCTCACCGGTCGAACCTGGAGCAGGCCCGACACTCATCCGGTTGACATCTCCCCCAGCTGAAGCAGGGGGATTCAACCCTCGCGGGTTGAGCTTTCTGCTCACCGACCGCAGTCGATCCGGAATACCGGCGAGGGACGGTGTACCGCCCATCGGTCTTACACAGTCTCCACAGACGTCACTTCCCGCCAGTCCGGCGGTAGGCCCGACCGGCTTGGTTGTCACCGGCCGGGCGCACGGAGATCAGCACACATGTTCAGTCGCGCGCCGCAGACACCTGACGCCTGTTCGCCTTGGCGGCGAACCGGCTTTCCCTGTCCTGCTCCGCAGGCAATCCGTTTCCTCCCCCGCCTGAAGGCGGGGGTATCCACGGAAGGCATCTGATGACTCCTCATCGCCACGACCGCGTGCCGCCGCCGGTGGCCAGCGGTTTGCGTCCCGTGATGAGCGGTCGGTGCGGTGAAGGATCACGGCGTCTGACTCCGGAGGGCTGACAAGCTAGGTTGCTCGGATGAGTCTCCTCGAAGACGTCGCGAGGCGTGACGGCTGGCGATGCTGGGTGTGCGACGAGCGGGTCGACGCCGACATGTCAGTGAACGACGCGCGTGGTCCCAGCGTCGACAGTCGCACCGCCGACAAGAAGGCCAAGCTCGCCGAGCGACTTGCGCACCGTGCCTGCAACAGCCGCAAGGGCGCTGTCAAGGTGGTCATCGCCTGGCCGGACCGTCTGCATGTGGTGGAGCCCGCGCCGCTGATCACCGTCGCCGAGCGGCTCGAACGCAAGGGTGGCCGCGAGTTGGTCGCCCGCTGTCCGAGCAGGAAGGACGCCCAGGAGGCGGCGGACTGGCTGGTCGACCGGTTCTCCCGGCTGGTGCCCGGACTGCCGGTGACCGCGAGTGTCGAGGCGGGCGGCGGACAGTACCTGGTCGCCCTGGCCACCGGTCGCCGCTGACCGGTGGCCCTGGTCGGCGGGCCGCCGCCGACCAGGGCAGTCTGGACCTGAGCCACCATCAGCGCTGCTTGCCGCCCACGGCACCCCGCCGCGCACAGTGGTCGAGGGCCGCGAGCGGCTCGCGCGTTCTCAGCGGCAGATGCGCGTACCTGATCTTGGCCTGTGCGGTACCGTCACGCCGCGTGAGTGACGGCTGGCTCGGTCTGCGCCGAGTCTGGTGTGACATCCAGGCGGACTGCTCGGTGTTGGACGACGAATTGTTCAAGTCGTGGGTAATGCCCATGTCTGACATCTGGTGCTGTCGATGTGCTTGGTGATAATCGTTTTATGAAGACAGTTGTGCATCCTGAGTCCGGTCTCTGGAAGGCCACCTTGACGGATGAGGAACTGGTGGAGATGCCGTGGGATTTCTGCCGGATTCACGCGTTCGCCGTCACCGCCTACGAGGGTCCACCCTGGGACGACATGACCCCGGAGGGGTACCGGGAGCACGACGACCTCGACCCCACCGCACCGTCAGACCTGCTGCTGCATCTCGACCTCGACTACATCGTGCGCCGGGTCGAGTTCGGACCCTTGCGGGATGTTCGGTACTGGGTGGCGCCGGCCACGCTGATTTTCGACAACGTCTGGGACATCGTCGGCAGCCTGCGTTCCGTGTGCCTGCCGCTGGAGCTGAAGAGCCTGCGTCAGGAGGAGGCAACCGGGCGCGCGCAGGACCATTGCTGGCACCTGGAGGGGCGCGACATGGACCTACGGTTCCAGGCGTCGCGCTACACCTTGTACGTGCGCAGACCCCCGCGCTACGGCGACCGGGTGCTCAGGATGGCCGAACGGGGCGGCATCAGCTTCGACCCGCACCCTTTTGCCTGACTGGTCGCTGTTGTCCCAGCTGGAGTCCGCAGGCGCCGTCGAGGCGGTGCTCACCCATCGAACCCCGGCTCTGTCGGCTGGTAGGAACAGTCATGGATCTACCACTGAGCCTTTCCGCGCAAGGGTTTGATCACGGGTGGTAATCATGTGGTTCGGGCGTGGTCGAAGTGCAGCAGCGCGAGGGCCGCTGCCACGATCTTCCCGATTCGCCACGGGTCGAGGCTGACGTTGCGAAGCGCCTTGAAAGTGGTCTTGAGCAGTGAGTTCCCGCGTTCGCCGATGGCGCGCAGGCTGTTGT
>NZ_JBAKHU010000108.1:0-13281 GCF_036906895.1 Micromonospora sp. CPCC 206060 | reverse complement strand
CTCGTTTCAGCCATGAGCCTCTATCCCTCAAGTCCTGGCCTCCACGTTACGAGGGGAACCACATGTCGGTGACCTTGAGCGATTGGGCGATGGTGGATTCGGCGCCGGCTCGGCGGGCGTACTTGGCTCGCCAGGCCGTGGTGGTCTGCTCGGCTCGGGCCGTGTCGAGGGCTTCTTGCACCGGTCGGGGGCGAAGGGTTAACTGCCGGCCGGTGCGGGTGGCGGTCGTGCACTTCCCTTTGACCGGGCAGGGTTGGCAGGTTCGCCGGTCGAACCGTACGACGATCACCTCGGTGCCGCGTTGGACCGTCGGCGCCCACGAGGTGCTGGTCGCGCCCTGTGGACAGGTGACCTTGTAGGCGTCCCAGTCGGTGGTGAACGCGGTGCGGTCGTAGCCCGTGCCGGCGCGGGCCTGTGGTGAGGTGTCGGCCAGCATCGGGGTGACCAGGGCGATGCCGTGCTCGGCCTGGCTGGCCACCAGCAAGTCAGCCGACGGGTAGCCGGAGTCCACGTAGTGTTCGGCGGGTAGCAGCCCGCGGCGGGCCAGCTCGTGGTGGATCGGTTCGGTCATGGCCACTTCCGGCACGCTGGCGTCGGTGCTGGACACGTTCGTGATCAGGTTCGGCGGCGCGGACGGAACATCGTCATCGGCGTCGGCGTCGGCGGGTTCGGCGTCGCAGGTTTCGGTGATGTGCAGCTTGTAGCCGTTCCAGACCAGGTCCCGCTTGCCGCCGTAGCGGGCGTCGGTGTCGTACGGGGAGGTGATTCGGCATCTGCCGGGCGGGAGACCGTGAGTATCGGCGTCCCGCATGGTGACCACCTCCCGTCCACTGCGGTCGGTCACGACCACGTAGTTCTGCGCCAGAATGCGCCGCAGCGCCTCCACCGCGGGCAGGTCAGCCAGCCACGGTGGGGAATCGGGGGCGTACACGGCCTCCAACAGGGTGAACCCGTCAGCGCCGTAGGCGGCAGCCAGTTGCGTGCGTTTGGTCTTCGAGGTCGGCAGCCGCCACGAATCGATCCGGGCCTCGTAGCCGGCCGCCCACCCCGACACGTCCAGGGCCTCGGCCAGCCACTGCGGCGCCGCCGCCGCGAGAGCCTCCAGCGCCGCGCGCACCGCCTCCCCAGCCAGCTCGAGGCGGTTGAGATCACGCACCGCGGCCAGCACATGCGTGGAATCCGTACGCGCCTTGCCCCGCGCCTTGACCAGTCCCTTGTCGACCAACGCGGCGACCAGCAGATCCAACGCGACCGCTTCCAGCCCGTTGCCGGCCACCCGCGTGCGGAACTCCGACAGCACCGAGAAGTCGAAACCCGTATCGGTCAACCCGAGGCCCAGCGCGTACTTCCACGAAATCTTGTCCCGGACCGCCTCCGCGGCCTGCCGATCGGTCAGGTTCTCCACCATCTGCAACGCGGTCACCAACGCCAACCGCCCCGGCGACCAAGCCGGCGTGCCCCGATCCGCGAACGCCGCCACGAACTGCTCGTCGGCGAACAACTCACCCAACTCGTCGCGGATCACCACCGGCAACGGCGCCCGCCGGCCCGCATACATCGCGCGTACCGCGGCGATCTCGTCGGCCGGTTCCGGCCACGGGCGAGGCTGCAGCGACATCAAGCACCCGATCCTACGGCCGGGACAAGGGAAAAAACCGACCGCAACAAGATCATCCCAGCCAAGACAGCCAGTCCGCGGTCAACACGCCCATCAGATCACCGAATCGCCAACAGGGTCTCCCAAGCGCCCAAAGTAGCTGATCCAACGTTACGTACGGTTCTGTGAGGGCCCGGGGGTGAGATCCTCGGACACGTTCACCCCCACAGAGGGCTTTCACCCTTGGTGAAGGTCTGTGAGGTTCCCAGCGTCCCTACAGATCCCAACCGGGTCCGGAAAGCCGGGGCAGGCACAGCTGACCTATGCTCACGGGTGAGCGGGCTAGTCAGCGCGGAGCGGAGGGATTGTCTTGCAGCGGGAGGGGGGCGCTAGCGAGGTGCCGGAGATCGCGGCGGCCGTTCGGGTGGCGATATCTGGCAATCTGCGCCGAAAGCGGCTCGCCAATGGCATGAGCCTGCGGGAGCTCGCCGAACGGACTGGGGTGAGCAAGGCATTGCTCTCGCAGATCGAGCGCGGCGTGGCAAATCCGACCGTCGATATCCTCGCCAGGATCGCTGATGCGGTCGATCTCAGCTTCACCGAACTCACCCGCAGCCCACTGCTCGGCCCCGAGGTACTACGGAGTGGCGAGTCTGAGCCGCTGATGGTGGGTGAGACGTCCGTACGCACGCTCTTCGCCGGTGCCGAGCGCCGCCGTTTCGAGCTCTCCGAGGGTCTCATCCCAGCGGATGCTCACAGCGTGAAGAGCGCGCACGGCGTAGGCTCGATGGAGCACGCCTATGTGGTGGAGGGGCTGGTCACCGTGGCCTCCAACGGCTGGTCGGTGCGGTTGGAGGCGGGGGACGCAATCCGGTTCGCGGCGGAGGCGGAGCACGTCTATATCACGGCGGACAAGCCAGCCAGGATCCTCACCCTAATCTCGTTCGACAGTTGACTCAGAGCCAATCCCGGTCCGGATTGGGCACGCTGAGCAGCAGTTTGCGGGTGTAGGGATGGTGTGCGTGATCCAGCACATCGCCGGTTGGTCCGGACTCGACACACTCGCCCGCCCGCAGCACGTATACGTGGTCGGCGACCTGCCGGACAACCGCGAGGTCGTGCGTGATGAACAGCATCGCCATGGCGAACCGCTCGCGGACCTCGCCCAGCAGCGTGAGCACCTGGGCTTGGACGGAGACGTCCAGCGCTGAGACCGGCTCGTCGCAGATGAGCAGGCGGGGTCGGCCGGCGATGGCTCGGGCGATGGCGACGCGCTGGCGCTCGCCGCCGGAGAGCCCTGCCGGGCGCATCCGCGCCATTTCCGCTGGTAGCCCTACCGTGGCGAGCAGGTCCGCGACCGCTTGCCGGTCGGCCGGCAGGCCGTCGCACCGCAACGCCTCGCGCAGCGTCGCGCCGATGGTGAGCACCGGATTGAGAGTGGAGTATGGATCCTGGAAGACCATCTGGGTCAGCCGGCGCACCCGGATGCGGTCGTTGCGGGACAGCCGGGCATAGTCCGCGCAGTCAATGCCGCCGATGTTGATCTGCCCCGCGTCAGGGCGTTCCAGCCCCACCAGGCAGCGTGCCAGCGTGGTTTTGCCTGAGCCGGACTCGCCCACGATGGCGACTGCCTCACCGGGCCCCACCGTCAGGTCAACGCCGTCGAGCGCGGGGTGCTGTGTGCCAGAAAATGCCTTGCGTAGCGCGGTCACCTGCACAAGGGCGGGCCTTGGCCGGATGACGCCGCCGGGCTTGGCGATGGTCGCGGCCACCGGCGTCGGGTCCGCCGGTGTGGAGTCCGTCTCGGGCAGGTCGGCCACGCGTATGCAGGCGGAGCTGCGGCCGGGCGAAACCGGCACCGGCACCGGACGCCCTGCCTGGCAGCGCTCCTGTGCCAGCGCACAGCGCTCACCGAAGGCGCAGCAGTCGATGACGTCGTCATGCGCCGGCACCGAGCCGGGGATGGTCGGGATGACCGCAAGACGCCGGTCAACCGGGGGCTCGGCGCGCAGCAATCCGTGTGTGTAAGGGTGCAACTGCCGCTCCCGCACTGCCGCGGTTGCCCCGGTCTCCATCACCCGCCCCGCATAGAGCACGAGGATCTGGTCGCACATCGAGAACGCCACGCGCAGATCGTGGGTGATCAGCACGAAGGCCATCCCACGCTCGCGCTGGATGCTCCTGATGAGGGCGAGGACCTCACGCTGCGTGGTCACGTCGAGCGCGGTCGTAGGTTCATCGGTGATAAGCACACGCGGATCCCCGGCCAACGCGGCCGCGACGCCCACCCGCTGCCTCATCCCGCCGGAGAGTTGGAACGGGTAGCGCTGACCGATCTCGGCCGGCAGGCCCACCTCGGCCAAGCGGCGCGCCACCTCCTGGGCGCGGCCGGCAGCGGAGCGGCGGGCGGCGGAAGAGTGCATCAGGCCGTCGGCGATCTGCTTGCCGACCTGTCGCAAGGGGTTAAGCAGGGTGAACGGGTCCTGCATGAGCAGCGAAACCACACGTCCACGCTGGGCGCGGCGGGTGCGCGGATCGTTGTCAACCCGGTGCCCGTCGATGACCACCTCACCGAAGGCGGTCAGGCCTGGAGGGAGTAGTCCGAGTGCAGCGCGCACCGTCAGCGATTTGCCGGAACCGGACTCACCCACGACCGCGAGTGACTGCCCGCCATCGACGGTGAACGAGACATCGGAGAGAAGCGTGCGCGGTCGTACCGGATCGTCCTGGGTCACGGTCAGGCCGTGCACCCGGATGCGTGGACCGGCATCCGGGATCGGTGTGGCGCGGTTGGTCAGGCTCATCGCGTGGTCCCCCGGGCGTCGAAGCGTTCGTAGAGCCAGTCGCCGAGGATGTTGACCGCTGCCGCGGTCAAGATGATCGCGAGTCCAGGGGCGAGCGCCGCCCACGGGTTCGTGAAGAGCTGGGTGCGGTTGTCCGAGAGGGTCCTGCCCCAGTCCGGTGACCCGGGTTCCACACCAAGCCCAAGGAACGACAGCGAGGCGAGGGCGACCAGCGCATACGCGAAGTTCAGGAACGCGTTCGCCACCGCGACCGGCGCGACGTTCGGCCAGACATGGTGGGTCATGATGCGCCAGGTTGGCAGGTTCTTCAGTCGGCTCGCCTCCACGTACGGGCGGGTGCGCTGCTCCAACACCGCGCCGCGGATCACGCGGGTGTCGCCCGGGGCGAAGAGAACCACCAGGATGGCTACCGAAAGCGCATAGCCGCCGCCGAGCACGCCTGATACCACGATCGCGACGAGCAGCGACGGCAGCGAGAACATCAGATCCGCCCACCTCATGGCGACGATGTCGACCCAGCCGCCGAGGTACCCGGCCGGCAGGCCGATGAGGTTACCGAGCAACATCGACCCGGTCGCGACGAGGAACGCGCCGCAGACCGCGGTCCGGGCGCCCGCGATCAGCAGTTGCAGCACGTCCCGGCCGAGATCGTCGGTGCCGAGCGGGTGCCCCGGCCCGGGCCCGGTGATGCCCACCAGCAGATCCTGGTGGGTGGCGTCCGGCACCAACAGCGAGGCGCAGAGCGCGGCGACACTGGCCAGGGCCACCACGGCGGCAGCGAGCCACACGGCCAGGCCAGGGCCACGCTGCCCGCGCAGCCGGATGGGAAGGTGCCGGGTGAGTGACCGGCGGGAGGCGGTAGTCGTGGTCATGACGGCTGCGCCCCGAACCGGATCCTGGGATCCACCACCGCGTACGCGACATCGACCAGCAGGTTGATCGATGCGATCAGCAGCGTGAGCAGCAATGACAGTGCCTGCACCACGGGCACATCCTTGAAGGTCACTGAGTCGACGAGCAGGGACCCGAGCCCGGGCAGCGCGAAGGCCACCTCCACCAGCACCGTGCCGACGAGGGTGGTGGTCAGGATGAGGCCGCTCGCGGTCAGGATCGGTATCAGCGAGTTGCGCATCGCGTAACCGAGGACCATGCGGCGGGAGAGGCCGCGGGCGCGGGCGAACACCACGTAGTCCTGGTCGAGCTGGCCGACCAGTGCGGTGCGAGTGAAGCGGACCAGCAGCCCGGCGGCGCCAATCGCGATGGCGGCGGCGGGCAGGGTCAGGTGCGCCAGTTGGTCGGCGAAGCCGGTGCCGGTGCCGTAGGCGGGGAACCAATCCAAGCCGACCGCGAAGATGAGCAGCAGCACCAGCCCGACTGCGAACGGCGGCGCGCTCATGCCAGCGATGCTGATGGCGACGACGCCACGGTCGAGGGACCGGCCCCGGCGTAGTGCCCCGATGATCCCGAGGGGCAGGCCCGTGACGATGGCAAGCAGTGTGCCGTACCCAGCCAGGGCGAGGGTCAGCGGCAGCCGCGCCGCGATCATGTCGGTGACCGATCCGCCGGCCCGGATAGATGTGCCGAAGTTGCCGTGGAACACGCCGTTCAACCAGCGCAGATACTGCATTGGCAACGACTCGTCGAGATGGTAACGGACACGGATCGCGGCGATGCTCTCCGGCGAGGCCGGCCGGGTGCCCAGCAGTGTCTGCTCGACAGATCCTGGCGCGAGGTAAAGCAGTGTGAACACCCCGGCCGAGAGAATGACCACCACGACCAGCGTGCCGATCAGCCGCCGCGCCAGGAACAGCGCCCAGGCCCGCCCGCTCACTTGATGACTCCGAACCGGTTCAGCCAGTCCAGCACGCGTTCGGCCGCGTCGGCCCGATGCGCCGGCTCGACGAGTTCGTGTCCCTCGCGCGGGTAGATGACCAGCTCGACCGGCACGCCAGCGCGCGACCAGGCGTGGTAGAGCTGTTCTGCCTGGCCTACGGGGGTAACCCGGTCATCCTGGCCATGAAGGATCAGTGTCGGGGTGGTCACCGCGGCGGCGTGGTAAACGGGCGAGCGGGCGGCGAGGAACTCCCGGCCCACGCTGGTCGCGGGGTCGGACGAGACGTGGTAGAGGTGATCGTATCCGCCGCCCAGGTTGCTGGTGGTGTGAAAGCTCAGCCAGTCGGACACGCCCGACATCACGACTGCAGCGCGGAATCGGGTGGTCCGGGTCAGTGCCTGCGCGGTCAGGTATCCGCCGTAGCTCAATCCCATGATGGCCAGCCGGTCCGCGTCGGCGATGCCGTCGGCCACCAACTGGTCGACACCGGACAGCACATCGTCAAGATCCTCGTCGCCGACGTGACCGATGACCATCCGGGCGTACTCCTGCCCCCGGCCGCTGCTGCCGCGGGGGTTGGGCAGGAGCACCGCCGCCCCGGCGATGGCGAGCGGCAGTGCGAGCTGGTTGGACTCGCCAGGTGCGAATGCGCTTGACCACAGCCAGGTCGGTCCACCATGCGCGATGACGACCAGAGGGAACGGTCCGTCGCCGGTGGGGCGCAGGAGGAGACCCCGGATCTCGGTGCCGTCCGGGGCGGACCAGTACAGCTCCTGGTGCCGGAGTTGGCGGTCGAGTGTTGCCGCGCGTTGGTTAAGCCGGGTCCGCACTTGCCAGTCGCCCTCCGTCAGCGATGCCACGGCCACCTCGGGCGGCTGTCCCGGCGTCTCCCAGACGGTCGCCGCCATGGTGCCGGCTTGGTTGACCGAGAGCGACGGCTGGCCGTCTCGACCACCAAACGTACCGGAGGAGACCCAGTGGCTGGCGAGCCTGCCGTCGAGGTGCAGCACGCCGCCCTGGCAGCCGAGACCACTCCAGCCGACGAACCACAGCCGATCGCCGTCGAGCCAGCCCAGGTCGGTGACGTCGTCAATCGTCCCTAGCCCCCGCACCGAGCCGGAGTGCAGGTCCACGCGCAGGACCTGCCCGGAGACGATCGAGAGGCCCTCGATGACCACGGCGCTGGCCCGATCGGGTGCCAGCCGGACCCGGCTGAGCTGCCAGGGCGTCGAGTAGAGGTGTCGCACGTGCCCACTGTCCAGGTCGATCGCGACCAGCGAGGGCCGGTAGAAGCCGGCCGGTGACTCGTCAGCAGAGACGACGGCGACGGCGAGCCCATCGCCGTCCCAGTCGCAGTCCCAGACGGTCAGCTCGCCAAGATCAATAGTACGGATGTCGGTGTGCCCGACCCTGGCGCGCACAAGCCGGCGTCGGCGGCTGCCGGGCGAGCGGACGAATGGGTCACCGTGGTCGGCGGTGCGCAGTCCCAGGTGCATTCCGTCGCGCTCGCTGCCCGGGTCGGCCACCCGACAGAGGATCTCACCGGCGTCGATTTGTGCGTCCTCCACCGCCCCGGACACCTCGATCGACCAGGTGATCTCGCCGTACATGGTGTCCGTCAGCATCACCCGGTCCAGTTCGCCGCCCGGCCCGGCGGCGGCCAGCAGCAGGTGGCGCGAGTCGGGCAGCCAGCGCGGCAAGCCGTGGGCGGTGCCCGTGTCCACCCCGGTGGGCAGCAGTGAGCGTGGCTCGGCTGTGCCCATGGCCAAGTCGAGCAGATTCACCACAGGTGAGCCGGCGCCGTCGTGGTCGGCGGCGGTGAAGGCCACCGCCGACCCGTCTGGTGCCAGCGCAATGTCGCCGAGCATCCTCATCCGCGCCAGCGCGTTGTGCGCGCGCAGTGCCTCGCTCATCACCGGGCACTGACCTGCGTCGCCCACGGTCCGACGAAGAAGTAAGGCCCGTAGTCGCGTGCGCCAGCCTTTGCGCCGAAGGCGGTGGCTGCCTCACCCCACCACAGCGGCTGGTAGGCCACGTCCGAGGCGGCCATGGTCAGAGCCTGACCGAGCAGCTTGCCCCGGACCGCGTTGTCCGTGCTGGTCTGCTCCTGGTCCAGCAGAGCGGTGACCTCGGCATTGCGGTACTGGGCGATGTTCGTGCCGTTCTCACCCGCGTATGCGCTGTTGAGCAGCAGCTGGGTGTATTCACTGGGATCCCCGGTGGTGGCGAAGTACCACCCCAGGTAGATACCGGAGGCGTGCCTGCCCAGTTCAGCGATCCACGCCTCCAGCGTTATCTCCTTGACAGTCAAGTTGATCCCCAGGGGCTTGAGGTTCTCCGCCAGGGTCAGGGCGGCCTTGCCGAGTTGGGGTCCGCTGTTGGGAAAGTGCAACTCGTCGGTGAAGCCCTGCGGCACCGACGACTGCGCCAACTCCGCTCGGGCCTGGTCCAGGTCGAACTCGTACTGCGGGATCGCCGCGTAGAGCGCAGCCACCTCGTCCGAGCTGAGCAATCCACCCCACTGCGCGTCGGAGGGCAAGGTCTTCGCCACGGTGCCGTGCCCGCGCAGGATGCTCTTGACGATGCCCGCCCGGTCTATGGCGTGCGCGACCGCCTTGCGGACGTGGATGTCGTCCCAGGGCTTCTTCGCGATGTTGAAGGCGAGGGTTACCAGAGACCGGTCGGTGGCTACCTCCACCTGCACACCGGAGAGCGTCCTCCACTGGTCGAGCTGGTCCAGCGGCACGTTTAGGGCCATGTCGATCGAGTTCTGCCGCATCGCCAGTAGCCGGGTGGATTCGTCGGTGATGAAGTTCAGCCGGACCTCGCGGATCGGCACCTGCCCGCCCCACCACTTCTCGTTGCGGGTCAGGGTGACGTGCGAGTCGGCGACGAACTCGGTAACCCGATAAGGGCCGGTGCCCAGGATCTTGACCTCGGGCGTACCGATCTGTGCGCCGTTCTTCTCCAAAAATGCCTTGCTCGTGATGAGGAGGGTGCCCGGCGACGGCGTCCAGGAGAAGGAGGAACTGGGCTTGGTCAACTTGATGGTGATCTCGTCGGCGGCGGTCGCGGTGATGCTGGCAACGTCCGCGTACGCGTAGGCGAAGGCCGAGGTGGAGCCGGGCTTGGCATGGTGCTGGAGGCTAGCGACCACATCGTCGACGGTCATCGCAGAGCCATCGGTGAAGGTGACCCCTTGGCGCAACTTGTAGACGTACGTGGTGGCGTCGGGACGGCTCCACGAGGTGGCCAGCGCCGGCACCAGATTGCCGACCGCGCCGACGCCCACGAGGGCCTCCTGGCACAAGAGGGCGACGACGTAGTTCATGATGCCGGCCTCCTTGCTCGCGTCCACCGAACTGATGGAGGAGGGCAGGGCCACCGTCAGCGTGTCGAGGCTCTGTGCAGTCTTCGAGGAGGAGTCGGTCCCGGTGCACGCGGCAAGCAGCCCCGGCACTGTGGCCAGACCACCGGCGGCGGCGATGGATCTGAGCAGTGACCTGCGCGTGAACTGCGCTTTTGTGAGATCAGCCATGATCGGTGCGCCATCCCTCCCTGGTTGAGGATGGCGATCAGTGTGGTGCCGGCACCCGGTGCCGTCTATTGATTATTGCCATCCGGTGCGTCACGCTAGCCACACGATTCGACCGTGGTCAAGTAGTACCGTCAGAAAGGCATTGAACGTGACCGTCCGATCGCTGTGGGTATCCCCTGCCGCCACTGGGTCCGAGACCCGCGACTGGGTGGCGAACGCGCTCGATCTCCTGGCGGCCGAGGCGACCCGCTCCACCGACACGCGCCTGATTCCGTTGTACCTGCGCTGGACCCGGCGCCAGACCCGGCTCTGCGTGGTGGACCCTCCCGGGTCCGCCTTTCTCGATGCCTGGGCGCAGCGACCCGGCGCCGCGGCCGGTACGGGCTCGGTTATCGAAGGCATCGGCCGTCCCACCCGGGAGGAGTCCTTTCTCTCGTCGCTGGTCGATGCGATGCTGCGGGTTCCGGACGAGGCCTCAGTTGCTGCCCTACGCCTGCTGGAGTCGCTGCTGGTCGGCGGGTGGGCGACTCAACCGGCGCGAACCTGATCGGGGCCTTCGCCGTGGTCGCGCGGATGCGCCAGCGCGGCCAGCAGGGCAGCGTTGTGACACTGATCTGCGACAGCGGGGACAGATGCCGGCACGCTCTACAACGAGGAGTGGTTGGCCGCGCGTGGCCTTGACCCCACCCTTTGGATGCGACACCTCGACGCGTTTCTCGGCGGCGCCGATCTGCCCGCCACCCTACTGACCCAGGAGGCGAGATGAACGAGGCGAGCGACGACGTGATCACTCTCTACAGTGCGCCCTGGTGCGGTCATTGCCACCGACTCAAGGCACAACTGGGCCGGGCCGGAGTCTCGTACCGGGAAATCGACGTGGACACGGCGCCCGACGCCACCGAACGGATCGCCGCGCTCAACGGGGGGGCGTGGCTGATCCCCACGGTCATCCTGCCGGACGGCAGCGCTTTGATCAACCCGAGCGTCGGAGAGATCATCTCGCGGATCTGACCGTGCTGGTCAGGCCGGGCCACGGCCGGATCCGGGAAGGAGCGGACTTCCTGGAATCCCCTTTCGACCTCGACTCGCGATGGAGCCGTAAACGGGATACCACCTGGCAGGGCTACAAGGCCCATCTGACCGAGACCTGCGACACCACCACCCCAAACTTGATCATCGGGATGGAGACGACCCCGGCCACCGACGCCGACAACGCCACCCTGCCCACGATCAACAGCAGCCTGGACGCCCTCGGACTCACCCCGGCCGAGCACTACCTGGACGAGGGCTACGTCACCGCCGACACCATTGCCCGCGCGGCCACTCAGCGCACCCAGATCATCGGCCCACTCACGCGCGACACATCCTGGCAGGCCCGGGCCGGCCAAGGATTCGACCGCGACAGCTTCCACCTCGACTTCGACACCCGCACCGCGCGGTGTCCCGCCGGCAAGACCAGCACCCACTGGCGGCCCCGCGCCCACAACAGCGGTCCCGGCACCGCGATCGCGTTCGCCGAAACCGACTGCCAGCCCTGCCCGATGCGCACCCACTGCACGACCAGCACCACCACCGGCCGGCAGATCGTCATCCCCGCCCGCGACCTCTACGAGACCCAACTCGCCAACCGCGCTGCCCAGCACGACCCCGACTGGCAGCAGCGATACAACACCCGAGCCGGGATCGAAGGCACCATCTCCCAAGCCACCCGCGACAGCCAGCCAGCCCCCACCAGACCACGAACACCCTTCAAGAACCTCTGCCAGACAACCAAGATCACAGCGAGTTAACCAACAGAGTCTCTGATGTGATCAAACTTGCTTCGACAACAAGATGATCAACCAGGAGCCACGGGCACCCTCACGCCAGGGTCCATCCTGGACAAGCCGACGACATCAGCCGGCCCCCATCAACTTCGTTGAGCCGGCATCGGACGCCGTTGGCCGGGCTTCGGCTGCCGACGACACGTCTCACGGCGAGGCAGCACGCCGATGGCTGGCGAGCCGCGGCGTCACTGCCGTCGTACGCTTCCCGGTGCACCGTTTCGGCAGCGACAGCGCACCCGAACGCCGTGCCATGCTCGGTGAACTACTCAAAACCGGTCGCCGTTGATGACCGAGCTGCCGTTCATTGAGGCGCCGTAGACCGGCCCACGCTGCCGGCCCCGTCCACGCCGTAGCTTCCACCGGAGCTGCCGTTCATTGAGGCCAGGACTCGAAGTTCCGCACCTGGCTGCAGCAACGGCGGATCGGTTATGTCCTCGCCGTGCCCCGCAACCAGCGCATCCCCACCGCGATGGGAAACTCCCGGCCCGACGACCTCCCGCCGCCACGTCATCACCGTGCCCTCGTCGCGTTCGACCGGCCGATGCTTCGGGACCTGCACCGACCAGCCGATACAGTGCAGCAGATACGACGTGCCGCGCAGCGTGTACCGGGTGTGGAACATCCGAGCGATCAGGTCCGACACCCGCGCCAGGGTCCAGCGTTGATCGTCACCGAAGCCGTGGGCGGCCGGCCCTTCATCCAGGGCCCCGGCCAGACGTCGCAGCCGGGGCTCGTCGAGGCGGCATCGGGAACCACCCGGTCCTTTCGACGCGAGGGCGTCCTCGCCTCCGGCCCGCCACTGCTGCCGCCAGCCGTACACCGCGGTCTGCGACACCCGCAACCGCGCCGCGATCTCCGGCACCGACACCCCTTCGGCGAACCACCCGGCCGCCTGCCGCCGCACCGCCTCACGCATGGCCCGCCCCCGCGCCGACAGGCCACCACCATCGGGATACCTCATACCACCGGGCGGGACCGGCGAGATCACGCATCACAGTGGACCAAGCTGGCCATTCAAGATCTGTACCGACAACCCGGCTCGCCGACGAGGCCCTATTCAACTACTGGGACCAGCTCCAAGATCATGCAGGCTCTTCCGCGAATCGTGCGCGTAGTCACCCCGTTGCCTATGCGGTCGTCGCTGTCCGTACAGAGGTTCGGGGTGGCGGTACAGGCAGCGTCGTCCGTGAGCACGTCAGCGTCGTCTACCCGGTCGCCGACTTCCGGATCGGCGCCGCCGAGTACCTGCCCGTCGCGTGTTCGAGGCCGTCGACGGTGGGGTGTCCGGCGAGGTGGGGCACGCCATGGGGCGGGATGCCGAGGTTCCGCGCGTGGGCCTTGCCGGGGCCAACCCACCTGCACGGCGGTGGCGAGGCCGCAGCGGAAGTGGCGGCGACCGCGGCGAGTCGGCGAAGCCGTCGCCGGGTCGGTGCGCTGGGCGTTCGATCATCGGTGTGGCGGCGTCGACCGGGCCACAACCGCAGATCCTGACACCGGTCGCCCGCACCGGTACGTCGAAGGGCCGGCCGCGTAACGGCGGCTGCCCAGGCCAGGTCGAGGCGACACCATCTCGACCAACCGGGGGATGTGGTCGCCGACCAGCTGAGCGCCGACCACAATGAAGGTTTCCGAGTAACGGTCTGCAACTGTGCGTAGTGGTCGTTTCAGGTGGTTCGTCCGTG